>JAQXTJ010000074.1 GCA_029219425.1 Bacteroidales bacterium | reverse complement strand
AACCATCACCCACTTGCCGCAAGTGGCAGTGAAGGGTGAAACACACTACAAGGTGTTCAAGCAAGACTCGGTCGAGGCCACCTTCACCTCCATAAAGCGCCTCGACGATGAGGAGCGCGTGCGCGAGATTGCAGGGATGCTGAGTGGGGAGGCTATTGATGAAGCTGCGCTGAACAATGCCAAATCTTTGCTGGGAAAGAGGTGAGAGGGGGATAGCTGACAGAGCTTCTTAGGAGAGGGGGCTTTTAATTAGAAGTGAAATATGGATAAGAACGACTATATATTTGGAATAAGGGCAGTGATTGAGGCTATTGAGGCCGGAAGGGAAATCGACAAGATTTTCGTGAAGAAGGACCTGAATGGCGATCTTGCCAATGAACTGCTGGCTCTGGTGAAGGAGCGCGGCATAGTGTGCCACCGTGTACCGGTGGAGAAAATAGACCGCATCACCCGCAAGAACCACCAGGGCGTGGTGGCTATGCTTGCGGCAGTGAGCTATTGCCGGCTCGACGACATAGTGCCGCAGCTCTATGAGGAAGGCAGGCTGCCTTTTATCGTGCTGCTCGACGGGGTGACCGACGTGCGCAACTTTGGCGCCATAGCCCGCACTTGTGAGTGTGCCGGGGTGGATGCCATAGTGATTCCTGAGCGTGGCAGCGCAAGCGTGAATGCCGATGCCGTGAAGACTTCGGCCGGGGCGCTTCACTATCTCACAGTGTGCCGCGAGAAGAATCTCACCTCGGCGGTGAAATTCCTGAAGAACACGGGCTATAAGGTGTATGGCGCGGCCGGTGAAGGCTCGGTGGGCTACACTGAGCCTGACTACACCGAGCCTACTGCCATAGTGCTTGGCTCGGAGGATGAGGGAATAAGCCGGGATGTGCTCCGGCTTTGCGACCGGCTCGTGTCGATACCTGAGTTTGGAAATATCAAGTCGCTGAATGTGTCGGTGGCTGCCGGGGTGCTCATCTATGAGGTGGTTAGGCAGAGAAGTTCTATTAGTTAGGAGTCAGGAGTCGGGAGGTTTTTTTGTGGGGTGGATTTTTGTGGAAAAATTTTATGGGGTGAACAATTTGAAGTAATTTTGCAGACAGAAAACGAAAATTAAGAAAAAAAACTACAATGATAAATCGTATTTTAATTAGAATCAAGGTGGTGCAACTGCTCTATTCCTACATGACTTCGGGACGCACACTGAGTGCGAAAGAAGCGTGCAAGGAGCTTGAGAAGAGCCTCGATATGGGCTACGACTTGTATCACTACTTGCTGCTGCTCATGGTTGAGCTCACCGAGTTGCATGCCGATCGCTTGGAGCAGGCCAAGGAGAAGTATCTGCCCACAGAGGAGGACCTGAATCCCAACACAAAGCTCATCGACAACCTCTTTGTGAAGGCTCTGATGGAGGATGCCGATTTTCGCTTGTTCATTGAGGAGAAGGAACACTCGAAGAGCAAGGAGCCATTCACCTGGCGCAACGACGACATCTTCATGAAGCTGATGCTCGACCGCGTGCTGCGCTCGGAGGAGTATGCCCAGTATATCGACACTGAGGGCAACGACTATGAGGAGGACTGCGTGTTCTGGCACTCGGTGATGAAGAATGTGATACTTCCCGATGAGGAGCTTAGTGATGTGCTTGAGGCGAAGTCGGTGTTCTGGAACGACGACCTCTACACCGTGGGGTCGTTTGTGCTGAAGACGATAAAGAAATTTGAGGCACGCGAGGAGAATCCCATTATGCCGCAGTATCGCAATGAGGACGACCGGGCATTTGGCCCGGAGCTGTTCATGCAGGCCATTGATGAGCGAGAATATTGCAACTCCCTTATCAACCGCTATGTGAACACCGAGCACTGGGACGTGGACCGCATTGCGCTGATGGATCGCCTGATAATGACTGTGGCGATAAGCGAGGTGATACACTATCCTTCGATTCCCACACGGGTGACGCTCAACGAATACATTGAGATAGCGAAATACTACAGCACTCCAAGGAGCGGCCAGTATATCAACGGAATCCTCAACTCGGCGGTGAACTATCTGCGGAGCTCGGGAAGAATCAACAAGGAGTGACGTGGCAGGAGAGTGTAACAGAAATAAATTATAAGAATACAATAAACTGACAAAACAATTATGATTACAAACACAATTTTATTGCAACAGGCACAGCAGGGTAGCGGCTGGGAGTCGCTCATTATGATTGTGGCTCTTATCGCTATTTTCTATTTCTTCATGATACGTCCGCAGTCGAAGAAGCAGAAGGAGATAAAGAAATTCCGTGAGGGACTGCAAAAAGGCGACAAGGTGATTACCGCCGGCGGAATCTATGGCATAATCAAGGAAATAAAGGAAACCAGCTTCGTGATAGAGGTGACCGACAATGTGAAGATTCGTGTCGATAAGAACTCGGTGTATCCCTCGGCTGAGGATGCTGCCATGCAGCAGAAATAGTGGAAAGGAGAGAGGGCTGACGGAGTACATGGGGTGCGGAGTACCGACGCCCACTCACAGGGTGTGGGCATAATTTCATTGGCTTTCCACTCTTTTGATTCTTGACACCATGATGGATAGTATATCACTGAGAAGGAAGATAAAGACGCTGAGGAGCAAGATCGACTCGAAGCTATCGAAGTCGGTGTTGCTCTACTTGGCGTTTTTGTTTATCTCCTCTGTGTTTTGGCTTGTGCTCACGCTCAACAACTCGTTCCAGCAAGAACTTGCCATACCACTGAAGCTTAAGTCGGTGAGCGACAGCACCACGATAATCAGCAATGTGCCCCATGTGGTTAAAATCTCGCTGAAGGACCGTGGCGTGTCGATGCTAAGGTATCAACTGGGCAACCTGCCCACGCTGCAAATCGACTTCAATGAATACAGTGATGGCAGGGGGCTGCTTCGCGTGACCTCGGCTGACCTGATGGGAGAGCTGCGCAATCTCTTCGGCGCGGGCAGCACGATAACGGCAGTTAATCCCGACTCACTGCGTCTGCTCTACACCAATCTGCCACCGAAGCGTGTGCCGCTGGTGCTTGACCTTGACGTGCAGCCTAATTTGCAATCGGTGATAAATGGAGCAGTGAGGTGCAATGTGGACTCGGTGCTTGTGTATGCCGACAAGAATACGCTTGCCGGACTGACGGAGGCCTACACCTATCATGTGGAAGAGCGCGACCTTGCCGACACGCTCGTGCGCGAAGTGGCGGTGTCGCCGATAAAAGGCGCAAAGATTGAGCCCAAGAGCGTGAGGCTGACCATACCGGTGGAGCCCCTAATATATAAGAGGCAACAGGTGCCGGTGGTGATTATCGACCAGCCCACCAACATCAATGTGCTCACGTTTCCGGCTATGGTTGAGGCAACTTTTCTTGTTCCTCAGAGTATGTATAGGAAGAAGATGGGTATAAAGGCGGCCGTATATTACAACGACGTGCTGGAATCGGCCACCAATCATGTGGCTGTGAGCGTGGCAGAGGCGCCGGCGGTGTGCAAGAGTGTGTCGCTCATGGTGGACAGCGTGGAGTATATAATTGAAAAGAAGTGAACAGGGGAGTGGGTTTTGTTCTTTCGTAGATATGATGAGAATTATTGCTATTACCGGAGGTATTGGGAGCGGAAAGAGCGTGGTCTCCACGGTGCTGAGGAAGCTGGGCTATGCCGTGTATGACTGCGACAGCCGTGCGAAATGTCTGATGGCAGAATCGGAGGAAATTCACCGAGAGCTGCAAGAGGCTTTTGGCACCGGGGTGGTAGGCGCTGATGGCACAATCAATTCGCAGGAGCTGGCACGGCGCGTGTTTGGCGACGCAGAGGCTCTTGCGCGGCTCAATGGCATAGTCCATCCATGTGTGAGGCGCGATGTGATGCGTTGGGCCGAGGCACACGCTGAGCGGGGCGTGGCATTTGTTGAAACGGCGATACTGCACGAGAGCCGTATGGATGAGATGGTGGATGAAGAGTGGCAGGTGACTGCGCCGTTGTCGGTGCGCGTGGAGCGCGTGATGAAGCGAAATGGCATGAGTGAGGCCGATGTGCTGGCCCGAATTGGCTCGCAGAGCAGCTACACCACCGATGACCCAATCGTGAACGACGGATGCGAGGCTTTGCTGCCGCAGATTATGCAGAGGCTCGGGCAGATGAATGAACAATCGAAGTGCTGAATTTTTGGATAATGTGCAAAATTGTATTACTTTTGCAGGCGTAACTCCACAAAATGAAGAGAAACAAAAAGTAACAACTACAAAACGATTAAGACAACACGACTATGTTGAAGAAAATTTTGTCAATTTCGGGTAAGCCCGGACTTTACCGACTCATTTCGTATGGTAACAAGATAATTGTGGTAGAAGGACTTGCAGACAAGAAGCGTATGCCGGCCTACTCCAACTATAAGATAATATCTCTTGGCGATATTGCCATCTACACCAGCGGAGAGGAAGTGCCCCTGGGCAATGTGCTCGACACAATTTTCAAGAAATATGAGGGAAAGGCACTCGACCCTGCCAACTATAAGACAGCAGAACAACTTCAGGAGTTCTTTGGCGACATTCTGCCCGACTACGACCGCGAGCGTGTGTATAACACCGACATCAAGAAGGTGATTCAGTGGTATAACATTCTGGTGAATGCCGGTGAGACTAATTTCCTTGAGGAAGAGAAGACCGAGGAGGAGTAGTTCCGGGCTATGAGCCGCGAGCTTTGGGCTTTTAGGATATTGATGAGAGGAGGGGCGAGTGTGGCTGCTCCTCTCAATTTTTTTTATGTAATTATGACTGAGATATGAGTGGAGCCAAAGCTGCGATTGCCCTTGCGGCAATGGGATTGATGCTCGGAGCTTGTCACCACAAGAAGGAGAGAGCGCAGGACCGCAGCGACTACATCAGTGAGGTGGTGAATGACGCGCCTCAAGAAAGGAAGCCTGAGAAGTCGAGGCTGCGCAAGGAGGTGCAGTCGTGGCTCGGTGTGCCTTACCGCTATGGTGGACACTCGCGCAGCGGCACCGATTGTTCGGGGCTGGTGATGGAGGTGTACGGAGCGGTGTATGGCATTAAGGTGACGCATAATTCATCGGATCTCTTTCACAAGGAATGCCGCAAAATCGATGAACGTGAACTGAAGGAGGGTGACTTGGTGTTTTTCGCCTTTAACACGAATGGGCGCATTAACCATGTGGGTATTTATCTTGGAAATGGTGATTTTGTGCACGCTTCGTCGAGCCGAGGTGTGATAATCAGCAATCTGGGGGAGAGGTATTATAGGAAAGGATTTGTGGGGGCAGGAAGAATTTTTTAGCAGTCAGGGGTTATTATATGGGAGTTATTCGTCTTTTAGGAGGAAGGCGCCTTGGGTGGACAGGTTGTGGATGCGTTGGGTGATGGCAGGACTTTGTGGGCTATGGCTGTCGTGATGGGAATCGTGGCGGTTGGGGAACAGGGCGCCGGTGATGATGATTGTTTGTGGGGTGAAGGCGTTGAGGAGGTCGGCAACCTTACCATAGTAGCGGCTGGTGACGATGAGATAGTCGCAATCGATGGGCTGCTCGGCACGGAGATAGCGCATTGGCGTGGATGATGCCATGACGATGCGCTTGCCGCACATCACGCGCGATGCGGAGTGTGCCATTTGTGTGGGCGAAGTGGAGGTTTCGGTGCTGGGGATAATAGAAATTTCGTTGATGCGGTATTTGGCGAGGAAGGGAGCGTAGGTGGAGCGGATTTCCTCAGCGGTGAGTGTGCGGTCGGTGCACCACACGGTTGCTTGGCCATTGGCAAAGTGGAGAACTGGGGTGGAGTTGCGTGAGTTAAGTACCACCAAGCCCTCGCGAGGCGCGGTAGCAGCCTCTGCGGCTATTGTGGCAACAACAGCAGTGCATGCCGCAAGAAAGCACACACAGATGGCAAATGAGCGACGGTAGAGGAATGTCACTGCCAAGGCAAAGGAGAGATAATAGAGCACGACGGTGGGGAGCGACACATAGAGGTTGTCGATGTAGCCGAGAGGAAGTTGCGAGGCGGCAGAGGCAGTGCTGTGGAATAAGCTCACGAGCCACTCGAGCAAGGCATTGACTTCGGTGAGCTGCACGCCGAGCGAGAGTCCGAGTATTGACACCAGCCCTGTAGCCACAAAAAGAGGCAGCAACGGCACCACCACGAGATTGGCACATATTGATAGAAGTGGCAGTGTGTGGAAATAGTAGGCCGAAATCACGGCGCAGCCAAGATTGGCAATGAGTGTGGCCAGAATCCATGAGGCGATTGTGAACGTTAGCCGGTGGCGCTGCGACACACGGTTGAGCTTCGAGGCGAGCAACAAGATGGCTGCTACGGCGGCGAAACTGAGCTGGAATCCCACGTTGAAGATAGCCATTGGGCTGAAAGCAAGGATGAGGATTGCGGCGAGGCACAGCGCATTGAGGCTGCTGCCGGTGCGCTGCGAGGCGGTGGCAATGATTGCCATGCCAGCCATGATGGTGGCGCGGATTGCCGATGCCGACAGTCCGGTGACGAAGAGGAATGCCGCCATCGCAGCCACGGTGAGTGCGTAGCGCAGTGAGCGCAGGCGCAGGCGGTCGAGCGGACTGAGCAGCAGAGAGACCAGGGCGAGAATTATGCCCATGTGCAGGCCGCTAATGGCGAGAGTGTGGGCTATGCCGGCATGGGAGAATGTGGTGCGGGTGTCGGAGGATATCATCGAAGAGTCGCCAAGAATGGCGGTGCACACAAGGTGCTTTGCATCGACCGAGAGCGAGGAATTGAGCACCAGGTTGACCAGGTGCCGGCGAGCGTGGAGCGACAGCGAGTGGAAATCGTCGGTGTGTCGAGGGGCGATGCGGTAGTCGTGCGCGGTGAGCGAGGCTGTGAGGAAACAGCCACGGCGTGCCATGAATGAGCGGTAGTCGAACTCACACGGATTGCCCATATTGGCGATAGGCTTAAACCGTGCACGGAGCAGCAGCACATCGCCCTCGGTGAGCGAGAACACCTGATGGTCGAGGAAGAGGTGGATGCGAGTGCCAAGCAGGGCTGCATGGTCGGTGGAGTCGGCAATGGCTGTGACCGAGGCCATCAGCTCGGTGGCAATGTCATGGCAGGTGATGTCCTCCACGCGGCACGAGAGCACCTTGCCCGATAGAGCCTCGGGCGGCACGGGCTTGTGGCTGTGGAGCACGGTTGTGAGCATGCCCACAGTGGAGCACAGCAGCAAGAGCAGCAGCGACGGAATCCACGCCAGCCTGATGGCTCGTGCCGGCGAGCGGGTCACCGCCCACTCGGCGATGGCAAGGGCGGCAGCCAAGGCACAAGAGAGCAGCACCACCAGCCACAGAGGCAAGGCGGCATAGTGAGCCACTGTGATGCCGGCGGTGAATGGCACGAGGCAGCGTAACAGCGGAGTGGGAGAGAGCGGCATGCGAGAGTCGGTTAGCTGTTCCAGATTTCGTAGGACTTGAAGGCCTGAAGCAAGAGCATCTCAAGGCCATTCTTGGTGGCGGCTCCCTGCTCCCGAGCATTCTTCAGGAAAAGTGTCTCGGCGGGGTTGTAGATGAGATCGTAGCAAATGTGGCGGTTGGAGAGAGCGCGGTAGGGAATGTCGGGACACTCATCCATGTGAGGATACATTCCGAGCGGGGTGGTATTGACGACGACCGTGTGCTCGGCAATGGTGGCACGGGTGAGTTCCTCGTAGGTGAGCGTGGATGCCGACTTGCGGCGCGACACGAAGTGAGGCTCAATGCCAAGCAAGCGCAGGCCGTGGGCCACAGCCTTGGCTGCACCACCGGTGCCGAGAACAAGTGCTTCGGTGTGGTGAGGTTGCAGAAGGGGCTTGAGGGAGTCGCAGAATCCCACCACGTCGCTGTTGAAGCCCTTGAGCTTGAAGTCGTCGCCATCGCGGATAATCTTGATAACGTTCACGGCACCTATTTGAGCAGCGTCGGGGTCGATTTCATCAAGATAAGGGAGCACCTGCTCCTTGTAGGGAATAGTGACGTTGAGACCCGCAAGCTGAGGATACTCGCTGAATATCTCCATAAGGTGACCGATGTCGTCGATTTCGAAGTTGAGATATTCGGCATCGATGTCTTCGGCCTCAAACTTTTGGTTGAAGTAGTTGCGTGAGAAGCTGTGTATGAGAGGGAAGCCAATAAGGCCATAGATTTTGTGATTATCCATAATTAGAATCAGCTAAAAACAAGAAAAATTTTCACTACAGCCACAAAATTACACATAATCATTCACACCACCACATTTTTTCAGCAAAATTTCCCTAATCTATTTTTGCTGTATCCTGATTTGAATGAGTGGGATATCGGTTATGTTCTGAGCAGGCGGGTGATGTGACGGGCTGCCCAATTTTCTATGAGCTCGAAGTAGCGCGATAACCACAGATGCAGCACGAATAGCGACGCTACCGTGACGGCAGCCGTGAACCATCCGGGCAATGCTGCTCTAATGTATCTGAACACAAGCAGGTGAAAGGCATAAAATACCCAGTTCTGATAGAGATAGATGGTGAATCCGCGTTGGTTATAGGTGTTGAGCCACTTCCAGTCGGGGAGCTTTATCCTCGCAAATACAAATGCCATTATGGCAAGCGCACCAAGGTTGTAGAGCATAAACGGAAACGAAGCTGGAAATTTGCATGACTGGAGGCTTCTCGGATATAGCGTGCCATTCATCATGCAAAGTGCGATGGCGATGCACACTACACCACAAAGCAGCAGCTGAAAGTTGGCTTTCACTCTTTTATACAGGAAGCCTGTGAGAAAAAATATTCCATATACCACCACGTTGCTCACCTGCTTCATCACCCAGCCGCGATAGCCGAGCACTCGCATCACATAATCAGCAGCCAGCGAAGCCACTGCGAGGATAAGGCAGGCGATAATGATGCTGCGCACTGTTGTTAGCCGTTTCCCGGCAAAATATCCAAGCAGCATTATCACAAGGAATGGGAAAATGAACCAGGTGTGAGCGTCTTTTGGAATGAAATTGGCTGTTCCGATAAACAAAAACACTTTTGCTACATTACATAAGATTCTACCCCCCCCCAATACCGTCAAGCAACTGTGGTTCACAGAGATACAGCACAGGTACGGTCATGAGCAACGACAGCACACCCCAGATGTAATAGGGAATCACAACACGCTTCACCTTGCTCAACACAAATTCTCCAAACCGTTTCTCGCGGGCCATCTTGTGGGCGGCGCCGCTTATGAAAAATATCACCGGCATCTCCACAAGCAGATACGAGCGCCATGGCTCATGCCAAAGCCCAAGCCAATAGACGGCATGAATCACACACACTATATAGGCCATAACCAGCCCGCGGTATTTGTCAATCTCAAAATCTCTTTGCATAATCTCTGATTGTTATTTTTTAGTAGTTATTGTCTGCCGGCGCTCCTTCATGATGTGGCGGACGAGGAGAAAATTGGTGGGGACGCAGATTGCCAGCACCGGGAGCATGGCCCACTCTTTGCTCATGCCTGCCCACACAAAGAGGTTGAGGCAAAGGTTCTGGAGGACGAAGTTCACGGCGTGGCTTGCTATGAAGCCCGCTATGCGCCGCTTGTTGCTCTTCACGCGGAAGGTGAAAAGCAGGGTGGCTACATAGTTGAACGCAAAGCTCACGGCATATCCGAGCGAGAAGGCGGCGTTATGCCCAAGACGGTTGAGTGAGAGCAGATAGATGCCATACTGTATTGCCACCGCCGTGCAGCCTACCGCGCCGAATCGCAACATTTCGCCTAATGTACCCATATCGAAAGGTCGGCTTGGCTGAGCATTTCGCGGTCGCCTCGGCTGTCGCCGTAGGCAGTGAGGTGGTATTCTTCGCGCCGTGGCTCCACCTCAAGCAGACGACGCACTTTCTCGGGCCCGTAGCAGTTCTTGGTGAGGAAGCGGCCGGTGAGTAGTCCGCCAGAGACTTCCACCCGTGTGCCAAGCACATTGCGCACGCCATATCGGCTCACTATGGGGCGTACCCACTCCTCGATGCTTGCCGAAATCACATACACTTTTGCACCATCGGCGATGTGTCGTTGTAGGCTGTCGAGCACTTCAAGGCGCATCATAGGGTGAGCCACTTCGGCAAAGTCTTTACCAAGTTGCACAAAATCCTCTTGACTCATTCCGCGGAAGAAGTGGCTGAAGAGTCGTTCCTTGGCGCGGTAGTTGGGCATGAGCTTGAGCACGTATGCCGCCAGCACAGGGCTGCATGCCAGCAGTCCGGCATAGTAGCGCCAGCGTCCCACGGCAAAGCGGATGAATTCTGCAAGGCTGTCGCGCGAAGTAAGTGTGCCATCGAAATCAAACACTACCACCCTGCGCTTTATCGTGTCATCTTTTCTTTCCATTTTCAATATCATTTTTCACAAAAAACTTCTCACTCCTAACTGATTCAAGCGTAGATTATTGCCACAAAGCTCACAATCCACAGTATGATGCACAGCTGGGTGAAGCGGTCGTGTGCCAGCACCTTAGTGGGACTGCCACTTTTCACATCTACTATTGTGAGCTGCAAATAGCGCACTATGCCGGCCAGCACGAACACTGACGTGACATACACATATTGTGAGCCAAACCGTGCCACTACTTCGGGGCTTACGGTGTACATAATATAGCATACGATGGTAATAGCCGACACTATGCCAATCACTTGGTTCATGAATGGCAGGTTGTAGCGGTTCACGTTCTTGCGGGGCAGCACGCCGGTGCCTTCATATATCACCACGTCGTCGCGGCGCTTGGCAAAGGCGAGGAATAGGGCAAGCAGGAACGTCATGAGCACTATCCACTGCGACAGCACCACACCGGTGGCTATGCCTCCCACAAGGATGCGCAGCACAAAGCCAACCGATATTATGAACACATCGACTATGGCTTTCTGCTTGAGCTTGATGCAATAGGCGATATTCAATGCAAAGTATCCAAGCACCACAAGCATCACACCCCAGCGCACGTTGCCACTGAGCATGAGGCATACGCACAGTGATGCGGCAAGGCACACTGCCACAAGCAGCATGGCCACCGGCTTGCTCACAGCCCCCGACGCAATGGGGCGCTTGCACTTCTTGGGATGACGGCGGTCGGCCTCAACGTCGATAAGGTCGTTGAGGCAATAGATGCCACTTGCCGCGAAACTGAACGCAAGGAATGCCCACAGTGCCGCTGTGAGGCTCTCCACATCCATCAACTTGCCATCGAAGAACAATGGCAGAAAAACAAAACCATTCTTCAGCCACTGTTGTGGCCTGAGCAGCGTGATAATCTCCTTCATAGCTATATCTGATATGTTTATATTCCAAAAATACACAAGGCTTGTTTAATCATGTTTATCGGTAACCCAACTATACTCGATTCAAAAATCCCCTCAAATGAAAAATAGACCGATGGCATTCCTGCAAAGAGCAAGAACAGTATAAATACCCACTTCTTTGCTAAAAGGCCATGTGTGAAAAATAGACAAACCTGTTTGATAAAATGAGATATGCTTTTTTGATAGAAAACGCAAAGCTGTTGTCGTGACAATGAAAAATAAAATATAAATGAAGAAAGAATACAGTAGAGTATGACTCGCTTATTATCACAAGAAAGGACTGTGAACATAGGGAGCATAAAGATGCTGATTATAAGCAAAATATGCAGATATTTTATTATAGAAAAAGGCTCTTTGCCAATAATAGTTACAGTTCCAATCTTATTAATGTTAATAAGAAAATACAATATTGAGAAATACACAATAGGCCATAGCAAGAAGCCTGGTATTCCATACTCTCCTTTAATAAAATTCAAGGTGGCATGGTTCTTGAAAGTGGCTATGGTATCCCATGTTAAGGCATGTGGGCCAAGTCCCAAAGGAACGTCTTCAATTCGTAATTGTGTAAATAAAGGATGCCAGGAATCCCAAATGGTATTTGCCACTTCACTGTTGCCCTTAAATACACTGCATAGCAAGAATGTACATACTGATGGAAAGGATAGCATTGTAGCTTTTTGAATGCTTTGTTTCCAGTTGTGATTTTGCCTATTGTATAAAATATAGTGAAATAACACTATTGGCAACATATAGAAGAATGATGCTTCGTGTGACAATATCGTAATCACCGACACCAAATGAAATAAAACAACACTGAACTTCCTGTTTTTAAGAATATTGCTGTAACAAGAATAGGCACCCCAAACAAGAAGATAAATTAGTATGTCCCTCCTGAACCACATAAAGCTATTGCTACCCCAAAGACCTCCAAGTAAAATGAACGTTGGAAGTAAGACAAGAGAAAGACGGTAGTGCATCCATTTTCTTACAAATAATACTGAGAAACATAAAAGTAAGCAAAATGCCAAGATGGTAATAAACACTGGTATGTTTATATTAGTAATATTGTAAATCCAGTATAACACCTCACCAATTATTCCTCTCCTAACAAACCCACCTTCGTAATTTATTAACCAGTCACTAATGTGGAAATTAGTGACTATTTCTGACAAAGTATCATAATTGCCTTTTAATTGAGACTTGCAATTTGTAATAAGGAACACAAATTGCCCCGAAAATAGCATTGCAGCGTAACCTATCAACGCAATTAGTATCAATAATATCTTTGTTGATAATCTTTTCATAATTATTGATATTTCTCCTCTTTACTCCTGAATGGAAAAAGGTCAGTGTCCTTCAATCTCCGAGCGTGAACAGGTTAGTAATAAATAAAGCACAAAAAAGGTGTGGAGATTGCATTTCTTGTCTTATCCCGATGCAAGGTCTTGGCGTACCATCTAAGTGAGATAAGACAATAGCCCCACACCGGTGTATGCACATTGCTGCCACGTCGCGCGGCACGCGTATATGCTAACGATGCAGGTGCTATCGTCAATTACCTTCAACTTAGATTTCAAAACCGCCAAGTTTTTGCATCTGAAGATAATCAATAATAACACCTTTTCGGATGCCTTGCCTTGGGAGGCAAGCACATTTGCCCGATTCTACGCTTGGGGCTTAATCTACAGCTATCCCACAGCTTGAGCATCCTAAAGTTATGTAAATGGGTTGTATTAGGCACGGTCGCCGACTCTTCGACGCCGCTCAATGCCAAACACTGCGCAAAATTACCCCTTTTTCACTAATTATCAAAATTTTTCAGAAGAAGACAGATTTTTTCTTTTTTGTGATTTGAAGATTTTGATTACAGATGCAGGAGGGTGGCTTGGGCGTGTGTTGAGGTGTGTGGAGATTTATGTGTGGCCGTTGCTACTCTATGCTCTGGTAGTGCAGGGGCGGGTTGAAGTATCGCGACATCGACTTTAGGTCTTCGCGGTAGCATGGCTTTGCAAAATGGCAGCCGGAGAAGAATAGGATGTTGCGATGGAGGGCTTTGGTCTTGGCCTCGTCGCTGCCTGAGCTTGTCTCGCTCACGAGCGATCCATCGGCGGCAATTATTGTGGCTTTCAGTGTGGAGGTGTTGTGGGAAATCTTCACCATGCCGCCGGCAGGTATCACCACGTCGAAATTGGCGAAGCGGTCGATGTCAATGGTGGCTCTCAGTGGCTTTTTCCCTGTCCAGCCAAACTGGTAGTCGTGGCTAATCCTTTTGCTCACTCGGTGATAGTAGGAGAGAGAGCCATCGGCGAGGCGCATTTGGGTGCTCACCCGGTTGAGTGCCTGGGGGATGCGTGGTGTGATGGCTACATGTCGATTGAGCATGTCGGGCTTCACGCCGAGGAAGCACTGGCTCCACACGCGAATCTGCTCGGCATTGCTCCAAGCCTGGAGGAAGGTTCCCGAGCGACGCGCCCACGTCTGCCCAGGGCGGCACCAGGCGTCGGCATTTTCGGCAAGGCTGCCAATTGCGCCTTCGTTGATGGCTTGCCGGTTCATGTTGTCGAATAGCTGGAAAGGCAGATATGTACATCCATACTCGATGAGGCGCTGCATGGCCATTCCGTTTTGCCACAGCCACACGGTTCCATTGTGGTAGGCATCGTCTTTGTGGTATCGGTGCCACTGTTCGTGATAGGGGTGGAAGTTCTCGTCCATCTGGTCGAGCGAAGCCACTCCCCATGGATACACGAGGTGGTTCCAGGTGTTCCTAATGTCGTTCATCTTCACCGAGTCGGATGAGATGAGTTCGTAGGCGTACATTGTGTTTGGACGAAGCTGATGGTCGGGCGAGCCATCGGCATTGAGGTGGTCGGTGATTACACCGTCAATCACAAAATCCTTCTCAAAGTTCTGCTTCAGCTTGTCGGCGGCCGCCTGCCAGCGAGAGGCATCGTTGTCCTTGCCCATGTATTTTGCCATTTGCACGGCAGCGGTTAGCTGGCCATACCACAGTGCCTGTATGTCAACGGCGCGGTTTCCTCGAGGAGAGCAGGGATATTTGCTTTGTCGCTTTGCGTCCATCCATGTGTCGGCGTCGGCATGGGTGAGGTATCCGCTTTGGTCCACATAGAGCTTGAGCGAAGCGTCGGTGGCGATTTTCACGTTTTTGTAGATGGATTTCACGAAGTCCTTGTCGCCGGTGTAGCGGAGGTAGTCGAGCACTTCGATTACGAAGCGAGGGGTGCCGTCGGTGGTGTTGTAGAGAATGCCGTCGAGGTTGAGTCGGTTTGGCACACGGCCGTAGGTGGGAGATGAGGGGTTGACGTCCATGTAGCGAGCAAACGAAGACAGAATGTCGCGGGCCACCTCGTGCTGACCGGTGCAGAGTGCTATTCCCGGAAGTGAAATGAACATGTCGCGACCCCAGAAGTCGGTGAACCAAGGCAGGCCGGCATAAATGCCCCATCCTCCGTGCTGACGTGTGACCAGCTCATCGGCTGTGAGTATAATCCACGACAGTGCTTTAGCGGTGCTTTGTTGGCAGTCGATGCTGTTGCAGTTGAGCAGCTTCTGCATTCGCTGCGAGCGTGCTTCGCGCCAGGCGGCTTTGCTGGCACGGGCGTCGGCCACAAGGCGGCTGCTCTCGGCAGTGTCGCCAAATGTGATTATGAATCCGCCTGCCGATGCGTCAGCCGAGACAATGTTGCCATTGATGGTTACAGGCACGCCTTCGTTGATTGCAGCCACGCGCACCGTCATTCCCTCGTGTTCCTTGGGGGTGAGAGTTGCCGTGGCTCCATCGGCTGAGGGAGCAGAGATTATGTCGCCAAGCAGCTCTATGCCCATCACCGAGCCATTGAGCAATTGTATGTCGATGAAAATCACCTTGTGCTCATCTACGAGTGATAGAATCTCGCTTGCTTGTGTGTGGTGGCGTGTGATGCGGTCGGGATATACGGTTGCGATGCAATTGTTGCGGTCGAGTGGCTTGCCATCGACGTAGAGGCGGTAGTCGTTGAATACGCGGCGTGCACGGATGTTCCATCCTGCGTTCCAGTCGAGGTAGTCGTTGGTGCCTGTCATTCCATAGAAGAAGCCGGCGTGCTTGTCGCTGAATGAAAACTCTCGTGAATCGTTGTTTGATAGGCTGATGGCCAGTTCGTCGAGGTGCATTGCCTCGGCGCTGATTAGTGAGTATGCACTCAGTGCGAGTGCTGCAACTGTGGTTGTGATTCGCATAGTGAGGATTTGCTCTTTAGTTAGGGGTTATTGGTTGTTTTGTTTTGTTGGGTGGAGGTGTCGCCGTTGGCGAAGCTGTCGGTTGTCACGAAATTTACAGTGGCATTGCGCCACTCTAAATCGGTGGGATGCTTGGCTGGGTTAGAATTTGTACTCATCCACCAGCCCCCAGTCTTTGTCGGGCTGTGGCTGCCATGAGCGCACATGGATGACCGGCTGGTCGGGGTTGTTGACATCGACCAGCAAGAAGAGGTATCCGCTGTCGCCGTAGCTTGCCGAGAAGTAGTCCTGCTTCACCTGCACGGCATACACCTCGCCGCGGCCCGGGAATTTGCGCAGGTCGGTGTTGGCGAACTTGATGTTGATATACTCGTTCATATTGAAGTTCCGGCGCAGGTTGCTGATGTATTTCTGCTTGCTCTGGCGCGTCTGCTTCACATAGTAGTTGTTGTGGTAAATGCCGTCGGATTTTCCGGTGTATTTCCGGAACAACCGTCCTGTGATTATGATGGCATCGTCGGCAAAGAGGCGCTCAATGTAGTCGATGCGCTTCATGGCGAAGGCCGTCTTGTAGTTTTCGAGGAATGTTATGAGCACCTGCTTGGCGTAGTCGGAGCAGTCGGGGATTTCGCTGGAGCAGATATCGGCTGTGGCAACTTTTCCCAGTCCATACATCACATTGTCGATTAATCCATTCTCGTCGAAAACAAATGCCACATCCTCCATGAACCGGCGGCCGCGGCTG
>JAQXTJ010000073.1 GCA_029219425.1 Bacteroidales bacterium | reverse complement strand
CTTATGCGCCTTTTACGCAAACAATTTCATAATCGGGTCGGCTGCCTCTGTGATGATGTTGCTGAAGAAATTCGGGAAGCAACCTATGGCTGCCACGGCGAGTATCAGCGTCACCACTGCGAAGCGCTCGTGCCACTCGGCATCGGTGAGCGTCTTGTGGTGCTCATCCTGCACGGCTCCAAAGAGTATCTTGCCCACCACGCGAAGGATATACACGGCGGTAATCACAATTGAGCAGCATGCCATCACAGTGAACACACGGTGGAACATATCGGCGTGCTGGAACGATCCCACGAAGATGGTCATCTCGGCTACGAAGCCGCTAAGGCCGGGGAGTCCGAGCGATGCCATACCGGCAATCACATATCCCACTCCAAGGAACGGCATAATCTGCATGAGTCCGCCCATCTTGCGAATGTCGCGAGTGTGGGTGCGGCCGTATATCATACCGATGAGCGCAAAGAAGAGGGCTGTCATCAAGCCGTGTGAGAGCATCTGGAGCACTGCACCGGTCATTGCTGTGGTGTTGAGCATGAGAATTGCAAAAAGCACCATGCCGCAGTGGCTTACAGATGAATAGGCATTGATGTACTTGAGGTCGGTCTGAACGCATGCGCTGAATGCTCCATACACCACGCTGATGCCCGTGAGCACGAGGAATATCCACGAAAGCTCCTGTGTGGCCCAGGGCATGAGGAAGATGGCGATGCGGAAGCAGCCATAGCCTCCCAGCTTCATAAGCACACCGGCGTGGAGCATCGACACTGCTGTGGGGGCCGATGCGTGACCGTCGGGCGACCATGTGTGGAAGGGGAACATTGCGCCAAGCACGCCGAAGCCCACAAAGGTCATCGGGAAAAGGTAGTACTGCCACTCGTGCGGTATGGCATTGTTCTCAGCTATCTCAAGTATGTTCATAGTGAGCTGTCCGCCCTCGGGTGCCGAGTGGAAGTAGATGCCTATGAGGCCGAGCATGAGGAATGCCGAGCCTCCCATGAGCATGAGGGTGAGCTTCATTGCCGAGTAGTTCTTGTTGCCGCTGCCCCACACTCCGATAAGGAGGTACATCGGGATAAGAGCCACCTCATAGAACATGAACATGGTGAACATGTCGATGCTGATGAAGAAGCCAAACACTCCCGTGGAGAGCAGGCAGAACCACATGAAATATTCCTTGGTGAGTGGCTTGAGGTTCCACGACGCAAACACGCCGGCAAACACAATGAATGCCGAGAGAACTATCATCACCACCGAGATGCCATCCACACCAAGCGCAAGGTTGATGTGGAGCGGCGCAAACCAGGTCCACGAGCCGGTGAAGAGCATGGGCGACACATCGCCGGCTGCCCTCAGCGACAGAAATTCAATCACAAGATATGCAGCAAGCGCCATCAGGGCTGTCGCACCTGTCACGGCCACGGCTCTCACTTGCTTCACACTTTTGCTCAAAGCAAGGCCACCAAGCATGAGCAGTGGCACTATTACGAAGTAAATTAATATATTAGACCAAATCATAATCTTTGTATATTCGTTTTATTGAACCGTAGTGACGATTAGATTAAACAAATGATTGACACGGCTGCCAGGATTGCTGCGCCAAGGATATACACCCACACATAACCCTGAATGGTGCCTCCCTGAAGCTTGCGCACGGCGTAGGATGCCGAGTTGGTGACGTTGGCAAGCAGGTCGAAAGTGCCATCGATGATGCGGCGGTCGAACCATGCGATGGGTCGGCTGATGCACGCAAAGATAATCTTGTGGGTGATGAACTGATAGAGCTCATCCATGTAGAAGCGCTTGTAGGCTGCGGTCCACAGTCCACGGCAAGCGTCGGCCATCTTGGTGGGCACGGGGTTCTCCTTGTAGTAGAGCACGGTGGCAAGTGCAATGGCTGCCACGGCGATAACGGTGCTGGTGCCGGCCACTGCCCAGTCGATGTGGGTGTGCAGTGCCTCGCGGTTCCACGTCACAAGGTCGCCAAATGGCACGAAACCTGCCACTATCGACACGAGCGAGAGGAAGATGAGCGGGAAGGTCATCGTCATCGGTGCCTCGTGCGGTGTGTGGTGTCCGTAGTCGGGATTGTTCCACCAGAAAATCTTGTAGTAGAGGCGGAACATATAGAATGCGGTCATTCCGGCAACGGCCGACAGCCAGATGCCCCACACCGGGCTATTTGCATAGGCTGCCACAAGAATCTCATCCTTACTGAAGAAGCCTGCAAACGGCCATATTCCCGAGATTGCCAAGCAACCGATGAGGAAGGCTATGTTGCAGATAGGCATATACTTGCGGAGTCCTCCCATCTTGCTCATCTCATTGGAGTGAACAGCGTGGATAATGGCACCGGCGCAAAGGAAGAGCAGGGCCTTGAACATTGCGTGGGTGAAAAGGTGGAACATCGAGGCCATATAGCCCACGCCCTCGTGAAGCTCCGGACGTGCCACGCCAAGCGAGGTAATCATGAAAGCAATCTGTGATATGGTGGAGAATGCAAGCACGCGCTTGATGTCGCTCTGCACGCATGCCACGGCTGCCGCATAGAGTGCTGTGACGCAACCTATCACGGTGATAACCGTCATAGTGCCCTCCTCAAGACAATACACAGGGAAGAGGCGTGCCACGAGATACACTCCTGCCACCACCATGGTTGCGGCATGGATAAGTGCCGAAACAGGTGTCGGGCCCTCCATTGCATCGGGGAGCCAGATGTGCAACGGGAACATTGCCGACTTACCTGCACCTCCCATGAAGATGAGCGTGAGCGCCCATGCCATCACCGAGCAGCCCATGAAGGTGGCACCTCCGGCGCTCGTAATGGCTGCACTCGGATTGCTGGTGAGCGTCACGAAGTCGAATGTCTTAGTGTAGAACGAGAGAATAAGAATACCGAGCAGGAAGCCGAGGTCGGCGAAGCGGGTCACGATAAATGCCTTCTTCGATGCCGATACGGCGGCCGGCAAGGTGTAGTAGAATCCGATGAGCAAATACGACGACACACCCACAAGCTCCCAGAAGATATACATCTGGAAAATGTTGGTGGCAACCACAAGGCCGAGCATGGAGAAGGTGAAGAGCGACAAGAACGCATAGTAGCGCTGGAAGCCCTTCTCGCCATCCATATAGCCAAGGCTATAGATGTGCACCATGAGCGACACCGTGGTAATCACGATGAGCATCATTGCCGAAATCGGGTCTAAGAGTATTCCTAACTTAATTACGAGATTCTCAGTGAACTGAAGCCAGGTGATGTCGAGCACCTCAAGCTGCTGGCGAACGCCATCAACTATCTGCCCCTGACTCGTGCCGAAGAAATAGGTGAGTGCCGAGGCATAGGCTATGAGTGTGGTCACTCCCATGGCGCATGTGCCCAGCAATCCGGCTGTCTTCTTACTCAGCTTCACCCCTACGATGCCCAGAAACAGGAACATCACAATGGGGATAATCAATACGGCTACTGTATATGACAATTCCATAAGTCTTAAAATTTCATTTTGGTGAGTTCACGAATATCCACTTTCTTGACTGCACGGAACACATTGATTACGATCGCAATGGCAAGTGCGGTCTCGGCTGCGGCTATGCCGATGGCAAACAGAGTGAACATCATGCCCTCCATCTGGCCCGGGAACAAGAAACGGTTAAACACTGTGAAATTGATATCCACCGAGTTGAGCATCAGCTCGAGCGATATCAATATCGCTATCATATTCTTTCGGGTGATGAACCCATATACTCCACAACCAAACATAATGAGGCTGGGAATCAAATACATCAACATTGTTATTTCCATATCTCTAAGCCTTTCTTATCTTTTACGGGCTATAACAACGCCACCTATGATACATGCCAACAGCAAGATGCTTATCGCCTCGAAAGGAAGCAGATAGCCCCACTTGTCGGTGCTCAGGAGTGCACGACCGATGCGCGTGATATCGACATTGAGATTCACCGACATCTCACGGCCAAGGAAGGCCCCATAGCTGAGCAAAGAATATCCACACAGTGCAACGCCGGCTACGGCTGCACTTAGTCCCATCCACTTCTTGTGTGTGGTGAGAGGCTCGGAATTGTTGCCTGGGCGGCTCGTGAGCAAAATCGAGAACACAAACAGCACCATAATGCCTCCCGCATAAACCGCTATCTGCACAGCGCCAAGGAACTCATATCCTATCTGGAAATAAATTCCGGCCGTGGCAAACAGCACGAAAAGCAAATATGTGGCCGAGCGCAGGATTTTGCGCGAAGTCACCGTCAGCACCGAGAACACGATAATTGCAAGCGCAATTATGAAATACATTAAAATATTTCCTACTGAATCCATATTATTTATTTATTTTTTATTATTTTCTCTTTTATAATTCTTGTGGTTACGCCAAGCCCTCGCTCACCTGCCTGTCGCCACTCGGCTGCACATGCTCCTATGGCAATCTAATAACAGTCATTGCCATGGCGCGCCGCCGGGACGCAGGCCCGTGAAAGGCCGGGGTTCACCATATTCCTGTTGTCACGCCTCTCCCCTGCATTATTTCGTCTCAGTGGTGGGCTGAGTGGCTGGCTTGGGAGCAGGTGCAGGCTCCTCCTTCTCGGGAAGGTAATTGAGCTGCTTCACCAGCTTGTCGCGCGTGAACACGGCCTGCTCAAAGTCGTTGCTGAACTCGATGGCGTGCGACGCACACGATGTGACGCACAACTGGCAGAATGTGCAACTGCCAAGGTCGTACATATATTTCACCAGTTTCTTGCGTTTCTTCCCGTCGGGCAGCTCCACCATTTTCGACTCAATGTGGATTGTGCCATTCGGGCAGTTCATTTGACATAGTCCACAAGCGATACACTTATGATTTCCCTCTGAATCATAAACAAATTTCAATGTGGCCCTGAATCGCTCGGGAATGTCAAGTGTGTCGCGGTTTTCGGGATACTGTTTCGTAATTTTAGGTGTAACAAGCTCCTTACCCGTAACTTGCATACCCTGTACGAGGCTCCATGCCCCATTAAAGAGTGACGAGAAATAATCCTTTATACTACTCATAGATATAAGTCAAACCTTTTTGTTGTTTTCTATAAAAAAACCTTGATACCGGCTGTGATGCGTGTGTAAGTGTGAAAAATAATTTCTGTGGTTGGGGTTCGCTGTGTTGATTATAAAAAGGAGAGTCTCCGGTATCGAGTGTGTTGCACTCTCCTTTTTATAGTCAAAACAGATATCGGTATGCGGTGCGCACAGGCGGGCTTAGCGCTCCACCTGGCCGCCGAGTATGTCGAGAAGCTCCGTGGTGATGCCCTGCTGGCGCAGCTTGTTGTACTCCAGCCTTAGCTCACCGAGCAGCTTCTGTGCATTGTCGTTGGCGCTCTGCATAGCCATCACGCGGGCAGCTGCCTCCGAGGCATTGTTCTCGGTGCAAATGTCCTGCATGGTCGATGCTATGTAGAGGGGTAGCACACTGTTGAATATCGCATTGGCATTTGGCTCGAAGAGGCACGGACTGTTGGGGTTCACCGCCTCCTTGTCGCCGGCGATTGCCTCGTGGCTCACGGGGAGCAGCCGGTCAATCTGTATGCGCTGGCGGCTCACCGAGTGGAAGTGCATATAGGCAATATCCACACAATCTACGTCGCCGCTAAGGAAATCGGCCTTCAGCACCTCGGTGAATTGGCCTATCTCCTCGAGCGTGCTGCGCGTGTTGATGCCATCGACCACCTTCACCTCTATTCCGGGGCCGGCAACCTTCTTCACAGCCTTCACCATCTTCCTTCCCACAGGATAGAGCACTATGCGAAGCTTCTCGCCGTGCTGCCCGCGCAGCTCGTTGATGTGCTTCAGCACCTCCTTGAAAATGTTGATGTTGTAGGCTCCACACAAGCCATCGTCGGTTCCAAACACAACTAATGCCACGCTCGCTACCTCACGAACCTCTATGAGCGGTGAGCTGAATTCGGCCTCGGCTGCCATGAGGTGCGCCATGACGCCCTCTATCTGGCTGCGGAAGGGCACAAGGCGGCGCAGTGCCTGCTCTGCCTTGTGCATCTTTGCCGATGAAATCATCTTCATTGCGCTCGTGATTTTCTCAGTGGAGGCAACGGAGCCGATTCGTCCTTTTAATTCACGTAACGTTGACATAGTGTTTTTATGCTACTATATTCAAACTCTGTACTTACTTGTTATCTCGCGGGCTGCCTGCTCGAGCTTGCCGGTAACGTCGTCGTTGATCACGCCACCCTTCAGCACGTCGAGCACATCGGCCTGATGCTTGGCCTTGAGATACTGGATGAACAGTTTCTCAAACTCTGCAACCTTGTCCATTGGCACGCTCTCGAGCAATCCCTTGGTTCCACAATAAATCACGGCAATCTGCTCCTCCACGGCACATGGCTCATACTGGGGCTGGATGAGAAGGCGCTCGTTCTTGCGGCCCTTGTCAATCACCTTGGCGGTCACCGGGTCGATGTCGCCGCCAAACTTGGTGAACGACTCCAGCTCGCGGAATTGCGCCTGATCGATCTTCAGGGTTCCTGCCACCTTCTTCATCGCCTTGATCTGGGCATTACCTCCCACACGCGACACCGAGATACCCACATTGATTGCCGGACGCACTCCCTGGTTGAAGAGTGCCGACTCCAGGTAAATCTGTCCGTCGGTAATCGAAATCACGTTGGTGGGAATATAGGCCGACACGTCGCCTGCCTGTGTCTCGATGATAGGAAGCGCGGTGAGAGAGCCTCCTCCTTTCACGCGGCCTTTCATCACTTCGGGGAGGTCGTTCATTGTGGCTGCCAGCGCATCATTCTCGATAATCTTGGCCGCACGCTCGAGCAAGCGGCTGTGCAGATAGAAGATATCGCCCGGATATGCCTCGCGGCCCGAAGGACGCTTCAGGATAAGCGAAATCTCGCGGTAGGCCACGGCCTGCTTCGAGAGGTCGTCATACACGATGAGCGCATCGCGGCCTGAGTCGCGGAAATACTCACCGATAGCCACACCGGCAAAGGGTGCGTAGTAGCGCATTGCTGCCGAGTCGGCTGCTGTGGCGGCTACCACCACGGTATAGTCGAGTGCGTTGTGCTCGCGCAGGGTGTTCACCACCGAAGCCACCGTCGAAGCCTTCTGTCCTATTGCCACATAGATGCAATACACGGGCTTGCCAGCCTCATAGTTGCCGCGCTGGTTGATGATGGTGTCGATGGCGATGGCGGTCTTGCCAATCTGGCGGTCGCCAATGATAAGCTCACGCTGTCCGCGGCCTATGGGCACCATCGAGTCCACAGCCTTCAGTCCGGTCTGCAACGGCTGCTTCACGGGCTGACGGAAGATTACGCCCGGAGCCTTGCGCTCAAGCGGCAGTCGGATAAGCTCGCCCTCTATGGGGCCTTTGCCATCCACAGGCTCGCCGAGAATGTTGATGACACGGCCGAGCAGTCCCTCTCCCACCGGAATGGAAGCAATCTCACCCGTGCGCTTCACCGACATATTCTCCGACACCTTATCCACGTTGTTCAGAAGAATTACGCCCACGTTGCTCTCCTCAAGGTTCATTGCCACTCCCGTCGTACCGTTCTCAAACTCCACAAGCTCATTGGCTTTCACGTTGTCGAGACCATAGACGTGAGCTACACCGTCACCCACCTCAAGCACAGTGCCCACTTCCTCAAACGCCATCTTTGTGCCGACGCTCTCGAGCTGCTGTTTTAATATTTCTGATATTTCACTTGGGTTTGTCATCTCACGTTATTTACTAAGTAGTTGTAAACGCAGTTTCTTTAATTCATTCTTTATCGAAGCGTCGAGAAGCTGGTCGTCGGCCTTGATCACGAATCCGCCTATCAGGTCGGCATCCACGCGAGTGGTCTGCTCTATCTGCTTCCCGCGGAGCTGTCGCTCCACCACGTCGATAATCTTGTTCAGCTGGTCGGCGCCCAGTGTGTGGGCACTGACTATCTCCACCTGCGCGATGTTGTTGGCGATACGGTAAATCTTCAGGTATGCCAGAGCTATCTCGCGCATGAAGTCCTCACGGTTGTTGTCGAAAACGAGCCTTATGAACTTTGAGAGGCAGCTGCCGCTTGTGGCCTGCGCCGCCGACAAAAGCACCTTTTCCTTGTCAGCGTAGGGCAGGAACTTGTTGCCCACCACCTTGCGCAGTGCCGCCTCGGCGACATAGCTGGCTGCGAGCTGCTTCATTTGCCCATATACTGCTTCGCTCTCGTGCTGCTCGGTGGCATACTTGTAGAGAGCCTTGGCGTAACGGCCGGGAATTAGTCCTTCATTCATAATGCTAAAACTTTAGTTTTTAACCTCAACCTCATTCAACAATTTATCCACAAGCTCGGTCTGCGCCTTGTCGGCCGCCATATTCTTGCGCACCATCTTCTCGGCTATGCTGAGGGCAAATGCGCTGACCTCGTTGCGGAACTGCAACTCCGATTCTTTGCGTGCCTGCTCAATGGCAAGCTTTGCAGCATCCATTACTTTCTTTGCCTCTACCGTGGCTGCCGCCTTGGCATCCTCGATAATCTGGCTTTTCATTTTTGCTGCCTCACGCAAAATCTCGGCTTGCTTCATCTGTGCTTCAGCTATGTATTTCTCAGCCGCAGCCTTGGAATTGTCGAGTTGCTCCTTGGCCTCCTTGGCATATACCACACCCTTGTCGATGAGCTCGGCACGCTCCTCCAAGTTTCTCACTATGAAGGGCCATGCAAACTTTGCCAGAAGGAAGAACAACAGGGCAAATACCACGAACATCCAGAATACTAAGCCAAATTCCGGCGTGAACAGTTCCATATTGTCCTGTTAATTGAGTTTATGTGATTAGAGGAACAATGAAAGTGCGCAAACAATCACAGCGAAAAGTGCAACACCCTCCACGAGAGCCGCGATAACAATCATGTTACTACGGATGTCGCCTGCCGATTCGGGCTGGCGTGCAATCGACTCCATTGCCGACGAGCCAATCTTTCCGATACCCAATCCTGCACCAATTGCTGCGATACCAGCACCTATACAAGCTCCAACGCCAACGAGGGCCTCAAATGCTAAAATCATTCCTAACATAGTTGTAAGTGTTTTAAGAAGTTAATATTTTTAGTTGTTTAATTCGTTTTTTTTGTCGCGGCTCCGACGTTGCGGCGCCGCTTTTGTTGTTGTTGTTGTCAGTTTTGCGGCACGCGTGGCGCCGCGGTTGGTCTTGTGGCTTTTTCCCTGCCACGGGGCTGCGGCTCACAGAGCCGCCTCGGAAGTCACTTCAGGCTTACACTTCAATCGTGGTGCTCGGCAGGCGCCTGTGCCAGCGAGATAAACAATGTGGATAGCATTGTGAACACGAATGCCTGAATGAAGCTCACCAGCGTGTCGAGCAACAGCATGAACAGTGAGAATGCCACCGACACCACCGACGTTCCGGCTCCCACGGCCACTCCGCCGAGAGCCGCGAAAATGAAGATTAGCAGTGTCAGCACTATCACTATCATGTGTCCGCCCATCATGTTGGCAAACAGACGCACCATCAGTGCCGCCGGCTTGGTGAAGATGCCAAACACCTCAATCATAGGCATGATGGGTATCGGGAACTTCAGCCACAGTGGCACCTCGGGCCAGAATATGTCTTTCCAATAGTGCTTCGAACCAAACAGGTTGGTGATAGCAAATGTGAACAGGGCAAGAACCATGGTCACGGCAATATTGCCCGTGAGGTTGGCGCCTCCGGGGAATATCACTATCAGGCCAAGCAGGTTCATCGTCAGTATAAAGAAGAACACTGTGAGCAGATAGGGCGCAAACTTGGGTGCCTTGGCTCCAAGCGTGGGGCGGATGACGCCCATATACACGAACTCCACAATCAGCTCCGTGAATGCGGTCCACTTGCGCGGCGCCTTCATGCCATGCTTCACATACCAGCGCTTCACGCTCATTACGCAGAGCATCACCACAAGGGCACAGATAATAAGTGCGGCCACATTCTTGGTGATTGAGATGTCGAGTGGGCGATATTCCACCATTGCACCGTCGCTACCGGGCTTCATCCCCACCACCTTGCCGTGGTTGTCACCCTCAGCGGCTATGCGGAAGCCGTCGTACTCGGCACCGTGCTCCACACGCGCCGAGCTGAAGATGTGCCACGAGCCTTCGTAGTCGCGCACGATAATGGGCAGCGGTATGCTAAGGTGGTGGTTGAAAGGCACCTCCCAGCCATAGCGGTCGCCCAAGTGCTCGAATATGATGGCCTTGGTGTCGATTTTACCCGGCTCTTCACCCTCGCCGCCCGATGCCTTGGCATTGAAGACGCCAAGCGAGAGGATTGCAGTCAATAGTATGGTTAAAATCTTCTTCATATCTCACGTTGTTAATATATGCACACCGAAACGACATTATCCTTAATGTCGGCAATACCGCCTCTTATCGTCCGCGACTCCTTCGCTCCGCCCGCGCTGCCATACTCGATGGTGCCTGCGGTGAGTGCCGAAATCATCGCGGCGTGATGGTTGAGCACCGAGAACGAGCCTTCCACTCCGGGCATCGTCACGCACTCCACCTCACCGGTGTATTCCACCTTCTCAGCCGATATTATATTTAGTGTCATAATTCAAAGTAATCTCAGTTATCAATAATGTTCATTGGGGGCTGGCGGTCAGCCTACTTCAGCGAGGAGCTTCTTGCCCTTCTCTATAGCCTCGTCGATGGTTCCCACATTGAGGAATGCCTGCTCGGGATACTGGTCCATCTCGCCGCTCAGAATCATCTTGAAGCCTCTGATTGTCTCGCTAAGCGGCACCATCACGCCGGGAAGTCCGGTGAATGCCTCGGCCACGAAGAATGGCTGCGAGAGGAAACGCTGGGCACGGCGTGCACGAGCCACCACGAGCTTGTCCTCGTCCGAAAGCTCATCCACACCAAGAATGGCAATAATATCCTGCAACTCATTATACTTCTGAAGCAGCTGCTTCACTGCCTGTGCCACCTGGTAGTGCTCCTCGCCGATAATGTGCGGGTCGAGGATTCGCGATGTGGAGTCGAGAGGATCCACAGCGGGATAGATACCAAGCTCGGCAATCTTGCGGCTAAGCACGGTGGTTGCGTCGAGGAAGCTGAATGTGGTGGCAGGAGCCGGGTCGGTGAGGTCGTCGGCAGGCACATAGATTGCCTGCACAGAGGTGATGCTGCCCTGCTTGGTCGATGTGATGCGCTCCTGTAGCGAGCCCATCTCCGATGCCAGAGTAGGCTGATAGCCCACTGCCGACGGCATACGGCCAAGAAGCGCCGACACCTCCGAACCTGCCTGAGTGTAGCGGAAAATGTTGTCCATGAAGAGAAGTATCTCTTTGCCGCCGCCGTCCTGGTCGCGGAACTGCTCAGCTACCGTCAGTCCCGAGAGTGCCACGCGCAGACGTGCGCCCGGTGGCTCATTCATCTGTCCAAACACCAGAGAGGCCTGCGAGGAGTTAACCTCCTTCATATCCACATCCTGAATGTTCCATTCGCCCTTCTCCATTCCTTCGCGGAACTTGTCGCCATACTTGATAACGCCGCTCTCAATCATCTCGCGTAGCAGGTCGTTACCCTCGCGTGTGCGCTCTCCCACGCCGGTGAACACAGAGAATCCATTGTGGCCGTGGGCGATGTTGTGAATCATTTCCATGATAAGCACGGTCTTTCCCACTCCGGCACCGCCGAACAGACCGATTTTTCCTCCCTTCGAGTAGGGTTCCAGAAGGTCGATTACCTTGATACCCGTAAACAGAATTTCAGAGGTAATAGACAGGTCGGCAAATTGAGGTGCAGGCTGGTGAATAGGACGCCTGTTCTCTCCCTCAAGAGCCTTCAGGTGGTCGATTGGCTCTCCTATCACATTGAGCAGGCGGCCTTTCACCTGCTCTCCCGTTGGCACGGAAATAGGTGAACCAAGATTTTTCACTTGCATGCCACGCTGCAATCCATCGGTGCTCTCCATTGCCACGCAGCGCACCGTGTCCTCTCCGATGTGCTGCTCCACTTCGAGCACCAGGTCCGAGCCATCGGGGCGTCTCACCGTCAGCGCGGTGTAGATCGATGGGATGGTGTTGTCATCGCCATCAAACGCCACATCGACTACCGGACCAATCACTTGGGTAATTTTTCCAAATTTCTCTTTCATAAGTCTGGTGAAATTTGTCAGTGTTGTGTTATGTTTCTCAGTTTATAAGCTGTGTTATTAGAAGTGCAGTCCATACACCACCACCAGCGTCATCAGCACCAGGTTGAACAGGCCGATGGGCATGAGGTATTTCCACTCAAGGGCAAGGAGCTGGTCGATACGCACGCGCGGGAACGACCACTTGAACCAGATGATGATAAACGACACGAAGAATGCCTTGCCAATGAACCAAACCACCGAGGGAATGTAGTCCATAATGCCGTTGAAGCCCTCCCAACCCGGCACATGGAATGGCATCCAGCCGCCAAGGAACATAAGCGAGGCAATGCCCGACACGATGAAAAGGTTCAGGTACTCAGCGAGATAGAAGAATCCGAAGTGGATTCCCGAATACTCGGTGTGGTAGCCGGCTGTGAGCTCGTGCTCTGCCTCCGGCAAGTCAAACGGGCCACGGTTGGTCTCGCCGGTGGCGGCAATCAGGTAGATGATGAAGGCTATCACCGCAGGGAGGTGTCCCTTGAAGATGAACCATCCATCGGCCTGTGCCTCAACGAGTCCGGTAATCGACATCGTTCCGGCAAACACCACCATCGTCATAATGGAGAGTCCCACCGAAAGCTCGTAGCTTATCATCTGCGCTCCGCTTCGCATTGCACCAATGAGGGTGTACTTGTTGTTGCTCGACCATCCCGCGAGCAGAATGCCAAGCACGCCTATCGACGAGGCGGCAATCATGAAGAACACACCGATATTGAAGTCGATAATCTGAAGGCCTTTGCCCCATGGCAGCACGGCAAACGACAGCATCGATGCCACAATCACCAGATAGGGAGCGAGGGCGAAGAGGAAACGGTCGATATTCTCAAGGCGAATAAGCTCCTTTATGAGAATCTTGAACATGTCGGCAAAGCTCTGCAATATGCCCCAGGGACCCACTCGCATCGGGCCGAGACGGCACTGGAACCATGCACAGAGCTTGCGCTCATAGAAGATGTAGAAGAGTGCAAGCACCGAATAGACCGCAAGCAGCAGCACGCCGATTATCACACACTCAATCACTGTGGCTGCCCAACCCGGCATCACGCTCTGGAGCAGGTTGTCAAGCCAATTTGTCGCTACACTAAAATCAAATATATTCATCTTGTAGTATGGTGTTTACTGATTTACTTTTCGGTGAATTATCTGTCGATGTCGGGAATCACATAGTCGAGCGATGCCGTGATTGTGATGAGGTCGGCAATCTTGTAGCCGCTGCAGCTCAGGTCAACCACGCCTATGAGGTTGAGGCACGGGCTGTTGAAGTGCATGCGGTAGGGGTTCTTGCCACCGTCGCTCTCGATATACACGCCAAATGCGCCGCGGCTTGCCTCCACCTGCTGGAACCAGTGCCCCACAGGCAGCTTTATGAGCTTGGGCACCTTGGCACAAATCTCATTGCCCTCCTCCTTCTCCAAGAGGTCGCAAAGCTGCTCGAGCAGGCTCACGCACTGCTCTATCTCGCGCATGCGCACCATGTAGCGGGCAAAGCTGTCGCCGGCGCTCTCAAGCACCTCGTCGAATGTCAGCTCATTGTAGATTGAGTAGGGCGAGTGCTTGCGCACGTCGCAGCTGTAGCCTGTGGCGCGTGCCGAGGGGCCGGTGATGCCATAGTTGACAGCCTCATCCTTGGTGATTACTCCCACGCCCTTCGTGCGGGTCTGTGCAATCACGTTGCCGGTGAAGAGCTTGTGATACTCCTTGAGGCGCTCGGGCATGATGGCACACAGCGCACGCACGTCCTTGACGAAGTCGGGGTGTATGTCGGCCACCACTCCGCCTATCACGTTGTAGTGAAGCGACATTCGTGCGCCGCAAGTCTTGTCGAAAATGTCGAGAATCTGCTCACGCTCGCGGAAGCCATAGAAGAATGCTGTGGTAGCGCCCATATCCATGGTCATACAGCCGTAGGAGAGCAAGTGCGACGAGAGGCGCATAAGCTCATCCATCATCACGCGTATAATCTGTGCGCGGCGCGGAACCTCTATGCCCAGGGCCTTCTCAATGCAAAGGCACAGGCAGTGGCGGTTCTGGTGAGCCGACATATAGTCGAGTCGGTCGGTGTACATGAGTGTCTGTGGATAAGAGTGTGATTCACAGAGCTTCTCAATACCGCGGTGGATGTAGCCCGGCACCGGCACCACGCGGCTCACGGTCTCACCATCAATGAGAGTGCGAAGGCGCATCACACCGTGGGTCGATGGGTGCTGTGGGCCGAAGTTCACCACATAGTCCTCCGGCTCAAAGAGCTTGTATTTCTTCTCCACCACCTTGCCGTTCTCCTCAATGTATGCAACTGAGTCGTCCTCGTTCTCCTCGAGGTTGAGGCGTATGGGGTTGATTTCGGGGTTGGCGTCGTAGTCCTTGCGCAGTGGATAGCCCACCCAGTCGTTGCGCAGGAACAGGCGGCGCATATCGGGATGGCCAATAAACTTAATGCCATAGAAGTCGAATACTTCGCGCTCCTGCAGCAATGCCACTTTCCACAAGTCGCTCACGCTGTGAAGCATGGGGTTCTCTCTGTCGGCAGTGGTCACCTTCACCTCGAGCATGGCACGGGTGGCGGTAGAAGTGAGTTCATACACACAGCCGAGTGTGTCTTTCCAGTCGCAACCTATCACTGCCACCAGATAGTCGAAGTTGAGCTCGGCGTCGTTCTTCAGTTGCTCGGCGAGTGCACGCCAGTCCTTGGCATCCACACACACGCGAAGCACTTCGCCATCCTCGAAGGTGGCTGCTGCACACAACTTGCCGATTTTTTCTTTCAAGTCAACCATTTATAATTATGTATGTAGTCGTTGTTATCAAAAATAATTCTGTTTTCCTTTTCTCTCGTGGGGATTATTTCATTGCCTCGGCCTTCTCGGGGTGCTTGGCAAGGAAGTCCTTGATTTTCTCCCGGCGGTTCACTCCTCCGAAGAAGCGCTCCACCTTCATCTTGCGCTGGAGCTGCATAAGGCCATAGAACATTGCCTCGGGACGCGGAGGACATCCGGGAATATACACATCCACGGGCAGAATCTTGTCAATTCCCTCCACCACGCAGTAGCTTCCCTTGAATGGGCCGCCCGATACCGTGCAGCCTCCACAGGCTATCACATATTTTGGCTCGGCCATCTGCTCATAGAGGCGCACGAGCACCGGCGCCATGCGGTGCACTATTGTGCCCTGCACCATGATGTAGTCGGCCTGTCGGGGAGAGTTGCGTGCCACCTCAAAGCCGAAGCGTGCCATGTCGTGGCGTGCGGCGCCAAGGTGCATAAACTCAATAGCGCAGCAGCTGGTGCCGAAGCACAGTGGCCACAGTGAGTTGGCGCGTCCCCAGTTTATCAGCTTGTCGATTGAGCCGACCACCACGTTGGCTCCCGAAGCGTTAAGCTCCTCCACAAGCTTGTCGATGTATTCGTTATCCTTGAAGTCTTCCTTCTTCATTCCTTTTATGCTCACTTCCATTGCAGTGCTCCTTTCCGCCAGGCATAGGCCAAGCCTAAAATTAATACACACAGGAATACTCCTACACTAACGAGTCCGTTAGGACCCAGACTGCGGCAGATTGCCGCCCATGGGAACAAAAATACGGTTTCCACGTCGAACATGAGAAACAGAATTGCAAAGAGGTAATAGCCCACTTTGAATTGCATCATACTTTCTCCACGAGTCTCCACACCACACTCGTATGCAACACCCTTCTGGGGCGAGAACGAGCGAGGTGATATCAGCCCTGCAATGACGAGTGCGGCTGCAACCAGGCCAAGACCGGTGATTACTGCCACAACCATCAGCGTGGTGCTCTGAATACCGAATACTGATAATTCCATAAACTTTCTTTATATATACTATTTTTTTATTATTTTTTCTTTCTCTTTCACAAATCGCCTCAGTAGCCTATGCAACAAAAAAATGAGCCTCGGCAGCAAGCACCCGGCCTTCAAGGCCTCGGGGTTCTCACAATTCAGCTCATTTCCCTATTTCCGCGCCAATGCCGGAGCTCATATTCTCCTGTCGCAAAGCACAACCTGCCCTGACACTGATTTCTCATTTTTCCATCAGTTTCACAGCAAATAATCTCTATATGGCACACATCTTGCTTCATCAACGATATCAACATCATTAGCGCATAAAAAAGCATAATCTTCTCATTCACTTGAGATTATCGCCTAAGCAATCACCCAAGCCAATGAAAAGCCCTAATTTTGCACTGCAAATATACAAAATTTTTTTCGTATCTCAGCCACATATCGCAAATTAATTATTCGTATTCTTTAACAAACGTCACAAACAAACGTCACAACAAACTTTGCTCGGTCAGCATCCGTGGCAAGCTCCTTGCTATTGCGGCCTGCTTGCTGCGTCACCGGCCTTGCCCTGTGCTTTAGCCTTATTGCCCCCGGCATTGCCATCACTACATTTAGCGATTGCCCACGCGCATTTTTCTTCATAACTTTGCAGCATGAAACTACCACTCTACATATCCATTGCCGCACTGTGCATCACAGCAGGCGCGGGCGCTGCCGAGGCCACGCGTCGGGCACCTGCCGACACTCTGCGCTCCATCTGCCTCAATGAGCTTTCGGTCACTTCCATAAAGCAAGGCAATTCACTTGGCTATCAAGCCGTTTCGTCGAGTTCAATAAGCCGTGCCGACATCGAGTCGCAGCGCATCACTGATGCCAAGACGGCAAGCAACCTGGTGCCAAATTTCTTTATGCCCGACTATGGCTCGCGCATCACTGCATCGGTGTATGTGCGTGGCCTTGGCGCACGCATCGACCAGCCGGTGGTGGGAATGAACATCGACAACGTGCCCATCATGAACAAGGACAACTACGACTTCGACCTCCCCGACATCGACCGCATCGAGATGCTCCGTGGCTCGCAAGGCACACTTTTCGGCCGCAACACGATGGGCGGACTAATCAACATCTACACGCTGTCGCCCCTCTCCTATCAAGGCACCCGGGCCTTAGCATCCTATTCCACCGGCAACTCATGGCGAGTGGGAGCCTCTCACTATGCCAAGCCATCCGACAAGCTGGGCATCTCGGTATCTGCATACTACCGCTCCACCGACGGCTTTTTCACCAACCAGCACAACGGGCAGAAGTGCGACTGGGAGCACCAGGGCGGTGGACGCATCAAGGCGCAGTGGCGGCCAAGCCATCGCGTGAGCATCGACAATGTGCTATCACTATCTGTAGTGAGGCAAGGCGGCTACCCCTATGAGCTGGTGAGCCAGAATAACACCATGGTGGGCACATTCACACCGGGAATTATAAGCTACAACGACACCTGCTTCTACCGCCGCACGAGCGTCACCGAGGGGCTCACCATCGGCCTCAGCCTTGGCAGCGTGCAGCTATCGAGCATCACAAGCTACCAGTATATCGACGACAATATGACGCTCGACCAGGATTTCCTCCCGGCATCCTATTTCACCCTCACCCAAGCCAAGCGCGAGCATGCAATCACCCAGGATTTCATCGCCAAAGGCTCTGCCGGCACGCGCTACTCATGGCTCGGTGGCCTTTTCGGCTTCTTCAAGACCTGCGACATGGACGCGCCCGTCACTTTCCTCAACGACGGCATCGACCAGCTCATCGAGTACAACTACAACAGCCACAGCCCCAACGACCGCATCGAGTGGGACTCGCGCCGCTTCGTTCTCGGCAGCAACTTCACCATCAGCAACTATGGCGCGGCCCTCTACCACCAGAGCACACTGCGACTTGGCGACTTCACCCTGCTCGCCGGCCTGCGACTCGACTATGAGCACGCCGCTCTCGACTACCTGAGCCACTGCAGCACGGGCTACACAGTCATAAACAGAGCCACCAACAATCCCATACTCCACCGCCCCGTAGAAATCAACGACCCCGGCAGCCTCAGCGAGTCGTTCCTTGAGCTGCTGCCCAAGTTTTCGGTCACCTACGACATACCCTGTGCCACCAAGGCGCGTGTCTATCTCTCGGCAGCCAAGGGCTACAAGGCCGGCGGATTCAACACACAGATGTTCTCCGACGTGCTCCAGAATCGTATCATCGAGACCATGGGATTAATCGGCTCGTCCTACAAGGTGAATGAAATCATCACCTACAAGCCCGAGCACAGCTGGACCTTCGAGGCCGGAACTCACTCCGAGTGGCTCGACAACCGCCTGCACACCGACATATCGGCATTCTACATCCATTGCACCGACCAGCAGCTCACGGTGTTCCCCGAGGGCAACACCACCGGCCGAGTGATGACAAATGCCGGAAAAACACGCAGTTGCGGCGTGGAAATAGCCATCCGTGCATTCCCCACCAACCGACTCTCACTTTCGGCAAGCTATGGATACACCAACGCCCGTTTCATAGAATTTAACAACGGTAAACAAGATTTTGCCAATAATTTTATTCCCTACGCACCGCAAAGCACTATCTTTGCAGCCGCAAACTATCGCATTCCCGTGGGCACTGAGTGGCTGCGCCACATAGTGCTGGGTGCTGACGTGAGCGGCGCCGGCCGTATCTACTGGAATGAGGAGAACGACATCAGCCAGAGCCTATATGCCCTGCTGGGCGCCAAAGTGTCGTTGGTGAGCAAGAATTTCTCGCTCGACTTCTGGGGAGCAAACCTCACCGACACCGACTACCGCACATTCTACTTCATGTCGATCAACAACTCTTTCTTGCAGCGCGGACGCCCTCGACAGCTTGGCGTGACTCTGCGAATGAACATCCAATGACTCGAATTTATTCAACAACAAAACATTAAACAATAACCAACGTAATGATGAAAAAAATTTTTGCACTAATCTCTCTCACACTGCTCTTAGGCACAGCCTCCTCGTGCCTCAACAACGACGGCAACCAGGAGAACAAGCAGTCGTTCACCGCATCGTGCTACAACAAAATCTATGCCGATGGCGAATACAAAATGACTGCCGCCAACTATAATGTGGAATTCGACTTCGTGGCAGGAACGGCTTCTATCACCACCTCCGACACCGAGCTGAGCGCCACCACATTCAAAATCGTCAACGTGCCCCTGAAGATGTCGAGCGACAAGGGATACTACTTCACATCGGCTCTTCCCAATGTGACCAACGCCGCCGGTGTGGAGCTGCCTGCTCTCAAAATCACCGACTTCTATGGCCAATACACCGGCCAGTCGCTCAAGTTCAGCTACACCGTCAACGGCAGCACCTATGTGTATGCTTCCTACATCGAGGACATCTACAGCCAGCACTCCTCCACAGTGGTGGCCTCGCCCATGGGCGGCGACCCATTTGTGTGGGAAGATGCCTCCTACAAGCTCGCCCTCAGCACCGGCAAGGTCGATGCCAAGGAGTTCACTGCAACCCTTACGGTGGACAATGTGAAGTTTGCCAGCCAGATGCCCTACGCCCTCACGGGAATGACCCTGGAGGGTCTCAAAGTGACTCCCACTGCCACCGGACTACAGATTAAAGCCGAGAGCGTAGTGCCTAAGCTCAAAGATGTTGAGAAGCCCGAATACACCATCACCGACCTGGTGATTGACGTATTCCCCACATTCAACCCCTCGACGCTGTTCACGGGCGAGTATGCCAGCTTCAAATTCACATGTATGGGCCTCCCCGTTGAGGCAAACGCCTACGTCTATAATCAGAATCAGCAGCAGCAATAATTCCGGCCTTGCCCACACATTACGGATGAGGGTGTGTCAAAATTCGGTTTGATGATAATCTCATGCAGGGACGCACCCTGGTGCGTCTGCGTTACCGCCTCATAATCAGGCGATGACACAATCACTTATGGGCGGACGCACCAGGGTGCGTCCGCCCATAAGTGATTGTTTTCCCATTTTGACACACCCTCTACTTTGTGTTATGGCCACAGCCTCAGAACATCAGCAAGCCTCCGGCCATAATCGCCATTCCGGCTATCACGCCTATTATCGAAAGATGGTGATGCCCATATTGCTCGGCACCGGGGAGCAGCTCATCGAAGGAGATATAAACCATGATTCCGGCCACAAATGCCAGCAGCAGTGCGCCTATCACGGGATTCCAGAATGGCATGAGCACCAGCGCACCCACCGCAGCACCAAGCGGCTCGGCAAGTCCGGTGAGGAAAGAATAGCGCAGCGCCTTAGTCTTGCTGCCTGTGGCATAATAGATTGGCACCGACACCGCCATGCCCTCGGGAATATTGTGAATGGCTATGGCCACCACAATGGGCAGAGCCACCTCCACCCCATCGAGCGCGCTCACAAATGTGGCCATACCCTCGGGAAAATTGTGGATGCCAATGGCGAGAGCCACCATCACTCCGGCTCGCTTCACATGGTGATTGTGTGGCGAGTGGTCATTAAGCTCATCATAACTGTGCATCTCATGAGGGTTCTCGTCCTCGGGGATTAAGAAGTCGATGAGCGCAATCAGGCCTATTCCCACAAAGAACGCCAGCAGTGCATACACCTGCGGCAGTTTCCCGCCCACCGACTGGCCCAGAGCATCAATGCTGCCGGGCAGCAAATCCATAAACGACACATAGACCATCACCCCGGCCGACAGCCCAAGGGCACCCGAGAGAAACCGCGTGTTGCCCGCCTTGGCAAAGAAAGCCAGCAAGCTGCCTATGCCGGTCGATAATCCCGCCACAAGCGTTAGCCCAAGTGCCGCCAAAATCGTGCTTATTTCCATAGCAAAATTCTGTTTTTAATAATTTTCACATACTAAATTCTCTAAAATTCGAGGTAAATCGGAATTTTTCCACTAAATTAGCGCAAAATTTAGTTTTCACCAACTTTTTATTTCTTTTTAATATCACGCCGCGGCCCGATAATGACTACCGACAAGACATACAACGAGGAAATAATCACCGAGCAACTTCACGACCCTGCACGGTGCCGTGAGGCCTTTACTCGCGTGATTGCCCACTACACCGAGCCGCTCTACTGGCAGATTCGCCGCATGGTTATCGACCACGACGACACCAACGACCTGTTGCAGAACACCTTCCTGAAGGCATGGACCAATATCGACAACTTCCGAGGCGACGCAAAGCTCTCCACCTGGCTCTATAAAATCGCCATCAACGAGGCCATCACATTCATCAACAAAGAAAAGGCCCGCAACAATGTGTCGATCGACGACGATGAGTCGTTTCTCATCAACAATCTCGAGAGCGACGAGTGGTTCGATGGCGACGACCTGAAGCTACAGTTGCAGCAGGCCATCAACCAACTACCTGAGAAGCAGCGCCTTGTATTCAATATGCGCTACTTCCAGGAAATGAAGTATGAGGATATGAGCGAAATCCTCGGCACCACCGTGGGGGCGCTCAAGGCTTCCTATCACCACGCTGTGAAGAAAATAGAACAATTTTTTTCCGACACGGATTAAACCTTTCTTATCCTAATAAGTCAAAACGTGTGAAATGAAAGAGGAAAACGACATATTATCAACTATTGGCAAAGACTCGGGATTCAAGGTCCCCGAAAACTATTTCAGTGATTTTGCCGAGAAGATGGCGAAATCTCTGCCCAATCAAGTTATCGAGCCTCTGCCACAGCCCACACTGTGGCACCGAGTGCGGCCGTTTATCTACATGGCGGCCATGTTTGCCGGAATCTGGTGCATGATGCAGATTTTCAATGGCATCGGCATCAAGGAAAAGGGTATCTACAACCCCGAAATCGTGGCCGGATTCCAGAATGAGGCCAATGTGGACGACTTTATGCTCCACGGCGACATCTCGGAGTACGACATACTCACCTACGAGGACAGCGTGGCTGCCGACGACTCATTCGTCACCGACTCCTCGGCACAGTGACTCTCATCTTTATTCCAAAAAGCACACACATTATCACAATTATGAAACTACGATTTATCATATTTGCCGCAATTTTTGGACTTGCCGCATCTTCGTTTGCACAGGCTCGCTCATCGCGCGCCGACCGCGAAAAATGGCTCAAAGAAGTGCGCGAATACAAGCACGACCTGCTCGTGGAAGAAACTGAAATGTCGCAGGAGCAACAAGACGAGTTCCTGCCTCTTTATTCGGCCATGGAGAAGGAAATCTATCAGGTGAACTTCGATGCCAGGGCATTGGAAAACAAAATATCAAGCTCCTCGGCCGTGGTTTCCGACCTCGAATATGAGAAAGCTGCCGAGGCTCTTGCCGAGGTGAAGCAGCGTGAGGGTGAGATTGAGATGGAATACTACAAGAAATTCGAGAAAATCCTCTCGAAAAAGCAGCTTTTCCTCCTCAAGCGTGCCGAAAACCGCTTCACTCGCAATATGCTCAACCACAACCGGCGTGGACAATCTTCAAAAACAAAATAATAACAACCACCAAAAAACTTGCTTCAATCCACGAAAAGCTAACTTTTTTCTCTCTTTCTCCACAGCCTGCCATCACCGCATAGCAGGCAACAGTTGAAACCATAAAACCGGAATCTCCGAGGTGATAATCCTATAAGTTGCGATTCACGCTCGATTCCGGTTTTTTTTATTTTTATGTAGCACTTGCACTGATTATGAAACGTTTAATCTCATGCATATTTTCATGCGCCCTAATTCTCAACTTCGCTATGGCCAAGAACAACACAGCTCCCCAGCGTCCCGATTTCGACTATCCCGAAACCGTGGCCAAGAATGCCGACGAAAAACTATCGGCTGCCCTCACTGCCGGCAACGGCGCCGACGTGGTGCGCTACCTGGTGCAATCGTCGCTCGCCAAGAGCATGATTACCACCGAAAACGCCCGGTCGCTCATTGAGCGCGTCGATAGCGTGGCACGCTGCGAGCAATCGCCGCAATACCGCGCCATGCTTCTCTACTTTGAGGCAATGATGCTCAATCAATATCACAACCGCAACAGCTATACAATCTCACAGCGTCTGTCGGCTCCGGTCACCACCAATATCGATGAGTGGAGCAGCCTCCAGTTCGAGCAGCGCATCACCGAGCTTGCCGCCGAGGCCACTGCCGCGCCTTCAGCTCTCGCAGCTATGGGCATAGGGGAGCTGGGCGACCTCATCACCTGCAATGAGTACTCACACCTTGCCTACCCCACCCTGCTCGATGTGCTTGCGTGGAACGTTATCGACATGATTGACAGCTTCGACACCGACGAAGCGCAAGCCCTCACCGACCGTCTGCTCCTGAACGTCTCATCGGCAGGCACGGCAAATAATGCCGGCCCGCTTATCACCACCCTGACCTATGGCAAGACCCCCGAGCAGCAGCTTGAGGTGTATCGCCAATATATCGACCGCACCGACATGGCCTACCTCGCCATCGACGGCATTGCCACACTCAGCGACAAGGAGCAGCACGAGGAGTATTCGCAGTTTCTCGCGCGCTACCCAAAGTCGGTGTTTGCCGGCAATGTGAAGCGCAGGCTGCTCAATCTTGCCACGCGCGTGGTCGATGTGGAATTTGCCGGTCGCTTCTCCACCACCTCTCCAATCAGCATACACTGCAAGGTGAAGAACGCAAGCGACTTCACAGTGTATGTGCTTCAGCTTCCCGACAACGTGTCAGGCGCCTACGGCTACCGAGGCGACTGGAGCAAGCTCCCCATTCGCCGCTACAAGAGCGTTCACTGCGAGGGCACTGTGCCGTTTGCCGACACCATGCGCGTGGAACTGCCTGCACTGCCCTGCGGCCGCTACATTGTGTATTGCGACCCCGACTCTAAGTCGGGGCCTTCAATATACGATAAACTCAACAAAACTTCGCGCTACTCGCTCCAGCACTTCATCGTGAGCGACATCATGCTCTTCGCAGCCTCCTCGCGCGAAGGAGAGGCGCGTGTGCTGGCAGTGGATTCGCGCTCGGGCAAGCCTCTAAGCGGTGTGAGAATCACTGTGAAGGACAATGGACAATCGTTTGTAACCGATGACGATGGCTCAGTGCTGCTCGTGAAGAAGCAATTGAAGAAAATACGCTATTCCACCATCGACGTGATTGCCTCTCGCGGCGCCGACCGCCTCACCGGCATGAGCGTGAGCTTCGGCGTGAACTACGCCGGTAGTGGCCATAGCGTGAACATTTTCACTGACCTGCCGGTGTATCACCCTGGCGACACGGTGAAATGGGCTGCCGTGTATCACTCGGCGGGCAGCGACGGCTCACATTGCTTGCTTGCCGGGAAGTCGCTCAATGCTACATTCAGCGACTCCAATGGAGAAATCATCGACTCCTGCAAGGTTACTACCGATGAATTTGGACGCGCCAGTGGCTCGTTCACCGTGCCACGCGACCGCATGAATGGCTCTTTCTCTATCTCGGTGGCCGACTTGGCGGTGAAAAGCATCGAGATGAGCGACTACAAAGTGCCCACTTTTGCCATCGACATCACCTCGCCCGACTTCTTTGAGCGTGGCAAAGATGCGGTAATCACCGGCCGTGCCTCCACTCTCACGGGTATGCCTGTGGGTGAAGCCCGCATCGAGGCCAGGCTGTCGCTGCAAGAGTGGTCGTGGTGGTGGCGCATCGCTGCCCCGAAGAAAATCATCGAGAGCCTCAGCGCCACAACGGCTGCCGACGGCACGTTTGCAATCACCATCCCTGCCTCTATGCTGCGCGACGAGGAAGGCTCGGCACGCTTCTCGCAATATGTGGTTGATGTGGATATCACCTCGGCTGCCGGCGAGTCGCAATCGGCATCGGCAGCATTCCGCACAAGCCAGTTCTGCACTATCGAAGCCCGCGGCACAATGTGCTTCAATGCCGAAAAAGAAATACAGCTCCCCATCGACGTGCGCTGCACCGACAATGCCGCAAGCGTGGAGTGCCACTATACTCTCTCCGATGCTGCCGGAGCTGTGGCTGCCACCGGCACATTCGCCTCATCGAAGCCGGTTATTGCCGGTGCTCAGAATATCAAGTCGGGCGAATACTCGCTGCGCATCACCGGGCCGCACGATGCCGAGCTAACGACTAAATGCGAAATCTTCCGCCCCACCGACGCCATGCCGCCCGTTGAGTCGCCGCTGTGGATTCCCGATTGTGAGAACCTTGTTGACGACAACAACCGCGTGACCCTACTCTTGGGCAACAGCAATGCCGACAGCCACATCTATTGCATCGCTGCCACCTCGAAGAAGGTGCTGCGCGACGGATGGATAACGTTCAAGCCCGGCCTGCACCGCCTTTCTTTCGACATTCCACACGATGAGAACGAATTTATCGACATCACATTCATCACAGTGCACAATGGAAAGGCCTACAGCCGCAACTTCCGCCACGCCTCGAAATACCGCCCTAACGACATTACCATTAAGCCGGTGGTGTTCCGCGACAACCTCGTGCCGGGAGCCAAGGAGCGATGGTCGCTCCAGCTTGTCGATGCCCGTGGCAACTTGGTGCAGGGCGCAATGATTCTTGAGATGATGGACAAGGCCATCACGCAGATTGCCGGCAACGACTGGAGCCTCAATCCTCTTATCGCACACCGCGATGTGGCGTGGTCGCGCATCATCAGCTGGGACACGGCCAGAGCCTCTTTCGTCAAGAATCTCCCGGCCAACGGCCTGAATTATGTGAACATTGAGCTGCCTCAACTCCACACTTACGGCGTGAACATCTTCTACCCCACCTATCGCAACGCTCTGCGCTATGGCGTGCGCCCGAGGCTTATGATGTCGAAGGCCGCCATCGACGACAAGCTTGACGACAATGTGATGGCCGATATGGCTGCTCCGGAAGTGGCAATGGAAGAGGCCGAGGAGAGCATCGTTATGGATACCGGCTCAGCCGCCACCTCAATGGCCACCGAGGAGAAGCTCCGCAACGTGGAGATGCGCACTGCCGATGTTGCCACAGCCCTGTGGCGCCCATCGCTGCGCACCGATGCCGAGGGGAATATCTTCATCGACTTCACCGCGCCGCAATTCTGCACCACTTGGATAGTGCAGGCCGTGGCCTACACTGCCGACCTCCACACCGCCCGCATCGTGAAGGAGGTGATGACCACCAAGCCGGTGATGGTGCGTGCCAATATGCCGCGCTTCGTGCGCGAGGGCGATGTGGCTCAGATTGCGTCGAGCGTGATGAACGCCACCGACTCCACACAGCACTGCACCGCCGTGGTTGAGATTTTCAATCTTGCCGACAATGAGATTCTTGCCTCGCGCAAGGTGGATATAACTCTCGCCTCTCGCGAGACTCAGGCAGTGACCATCGACTGGACTGTGCCTGCCGGCATAGCCTGTGTGGGCTACCGCGTGAAGGCCGCAACCGAGCACTTTGCCGACGGTGAGCAGCATCCGCTCGCCATCCTGCCCTCGGTTTCACCTGTGATAGAGACTCTGCCATTCTTCATCGATGCTTCGGCGAAGGATTTTGAGATGCGTCTGCCCGAGTTTGCCAAGAATGGCCGCATCACGCTGGAGTATTGCGACAACCCTGTGTGGCAGTGCGTCACTGCCCTGCCCTCGCTTGCCGGCTACGACGATGACGACGCCATTTCTTCCACCTCCATTGCCCACTCACTCTATGCCCTGCTCGTGGCTCGCGGCATTGCCACGGCCTCGCCCGAGATTCGCGAGGCTGTCGCCTACTGGTGCGCCCACGAGGCCGACTCCACGCTTGTGTCGAACCTTGCCCGGAATGGCGAACTGAAGATTGGCACTCTCCTTGCCTCGCCTTGGCTGCGCGAAGCCGACCGCCAGACACTGCGCATGCACTCCATCTCCCGGCTGTTCGACGATGCCGAGAGCAGCGCACGCCTTGCGAAGCTCACCAAGCGCCTCGCCGAGATGCAGATGACCGATGGTGGATTCACCTGGGTGACCTACCGCAACTGCTCATCCTCGTTATTCGCCACTCACACCATCCTGCAACTGCTTGGTGAGGTGCGACAACTGGGCTACTTGCCTGCCGACAGCGAGCTTAACAATATGTTGCGCCGTGCCCTCGCCTACTACGACGCCGAGCAACTGCGCATCTTCAATGAGCACAAATTGAACAGCGACTACGCATCGCTGAGCGACTATGTATATACACGCTCGCTCTACCGCGATGTGGATATTCTTCCCGACATGAAGCCGCTGCACAGCAAGGCTCTCGCGGCTATGCGCACCGGCTGGAAAGGACTGTCGCTGCCGGCCAAGGCCTATTTTGCCGTAGCCCTGCACCGCAATGGCGACAAGGTGACCCCGGCCAAGATTCTCAGCTCGCTGCGCGAGTTTGCAATCACCAAGCCCGCCACGGGAATGTACTGGGACAACCTGCGCATTGGCTGGGACTGCTTCTACAGCAACACTGCCCTCACCACAACCATGCTCTCGGCTTTTGCCGAGATTGAGCCGCAGTCGCCCGACATCGACCTCATACGCAAGTGGGTGCTTATCGACAAGCAAGCCAACGACTGGGGCGGCTCGAGCATGGCAAGTGCAGCTATCAATGCCATCCTCTCGAGCGGCAGCAAGTGGCTTGGCAAGCAAGAACCTGCCCGAATCACCGTGGCCGGCAACGAAATTGCCACCGGCGATGCCGACAGCTTCCTTGGCTATGTGAAGCGCTCACTCACCGTAGGCGAGGCTTCTCAAGCCGTGATGCACATTGCCCGCGAAGGCAACAGTCCTGCCTGGGGCGCCCTCTACTGCCAGTATGCCGCGCCTATGACGGCTGTGAAGGCAGCCAAGGTCGATGAGCTGCAAATCTCGAAGGAGATTTGCATCGCCCGTGGCAATGAGCTTGTGAAAGCCGACGAAGTGAGTGTGGGCGACCGCCTGCAAGTGCGCTTCGTAATCAAGAACTCGCGCGACTTGCAGTATGTCACCCTCCACGATGAGCGTGCCGCTTGCTGCGAGCCTGTGGAGCAGCTATCCGGCTATCGCCACCTCGACGGCACAGGCTTCTATCAGGAAGTGAAGAACGACGCCACCCGCCTCTTCTTCAACTATCTGCCCAAGGGCACGCATGTGATCACCTACGATGTGCACGCCACCGCCACCGGCGCATACAATGTGGGTGTGGCATCAATCCAGAGCCAGTATGCCCCGCAAATCGCCGCCCACTCGGCAGGAGCAACCATAACAGTGAAATAGCGACAAAGCAAGCGTGAGATGCAAATTGTGGTATCTCACGCTTGCATTAATAAATAAAAAAAATACACACTCTCATGAAACAACGAATCGGGTGTTTCGACCTTCTCAAAGGCATTGCAATCTTCCTCGTGGTGATGGGACACGCGCTCACTATGTGCATTCGTGGTATCGACGCCGCTTTCATCTTCAAGCTCATAGGACAGGTGCACATGCCCATTTTCTTCTTTATCAGTGGTTTCCTCTCCTTCAAGAATTACAATGGCTCTGAATTTGGCTTCACGGCCGCTTCGCTCAAGAAACGCTTTTTGCAGCTCATCGTGCCCTTTGTGGTGATGAGCGCATTGTGGCACTTCTATTTTCCACACAGCGGTCTTGGCTCGCCAATGGCCGACTCCATTGCCGGCCTCTATTGCAGCTTCTGGAAAGATGGATACTGGTTCACGCTGTGTCTCTTCGAGCTCTTTCTCATCTATTGGCCGCTGAGTGCCATTTTAAGGCGACTCAAGGCTCTTGGGGCGCGGGTGGCTGTAGTGGCCGCCGTGGAGGCTTTATTGCTCACAGCGGCGCATATCTGGGCTTCTGAGCCACAGAACTTCGACCCGGCAGGTATCACTCTCCTCTCGTGGTTCTTCCCCATCTTTATGGCAGGAGTTTTTGCCCGGAAATATGCCTCGTGCTACCACACCGCAACCACAAGCGGCACATGGCTCACGGTGGCATCCATCACCTTTGCCCTCACGCTATATTGCATAGTCTATCCATGGGACCTGCCATTTCTGCCATGGTGGTCGCACATAGTGGCGCGGCCTCTGCTGCATGTGAGCACCGTGATTATCGCCGTTGCAGCCGTGAAGCCGTGGAGCCTGCGCGAGTTCCCACAGCCCGAGGCCTCGCAGCACAGTCCATCGGCTGTGGCACGCTACTTCAGGCTGCTTGGCACAGAGTCGCTCCCAATCTACCTGCTGCACTATTTCTTCCTATTTCCGCTCACACCTCTGCAAGAGCCGCTGCGAGCCATGGGATTGCAATTGGTGCCACTCGCCGTGGTGGCAGCCGTGACGGCACTGTGCGTCACCGCCACAACACTCCTTGCCACCCACATCATCTACCGCAGCCCGCTGCTATCGCTCATGTTGCTTGGAAAAAATACGCCCTTAGCCCATGCGTAGCGGCAGGATTATCCCTACGCACAAAAAGCCGAAGCGGAACGCGCTCTTAGTGAGCTGTTCCGCTTCGGCTTTATCTTTTCTCGATTGCAATCGGCAAGAATTACTTCTTGCGGTTGCCGTAGCGCTGCATGAACTTATCTACGCGACCTGCTGTATCCACAAGCTTCTGCTTACCTGTGAAGTAAGGGTGCGATGAGCTGGTAATTTCGAGCTTAACCAAAGGATAAGTCTTGCCTTCTACTTCGATTGTTTCTTTCGATGCCACTGTGGAGCGAGTGATGAAAATCTCCTCGTTCGACATGTCTTTGAATACCACTTCGCGGTAATTCGAGGGATGGATGTCCTGTTTCATTTTATCTTACCTATTTTTTTACTATTTTTCTTACTAAAAAATCTTTTTGTCGCGTTGGTAGCGCGACGCATTTTCGTAATGGCTTGCAAATTTACTAACTTTTTTCCAATTACAAAAACTTTTAGCCTCCAAATCCCACTTTCCTCCCTAAAAAACTCACCCAATGGCATTTTCATGCCACCAGCCGTAGGCGAAACCTGTCTCATTTCCGCTATGAGCCACCTCACCACTTTCTCTGCAAAAAATGCACAAAAGGGTGTATCAAGATTGGAAAATAAGCACTTATGTAGGGACGCACCCCCGTGCGTCCGCCCACAGTCGCTTTGGCTATTACCTAATTATGAGGCTGTTACGCGGACGCACCAGGGTGCGTCCCTACATCAAAAATATCATCAAACTTAATTATGATACACCCTTTTGTTGTATTCTGTTGAGCTTATGCCTCTCCGGTTAGTCCTCAAACTCGATAAGAGGGTCGTTGGTGCCTACCACCTGTCCTTCCTTCACGAGAATGCGCTTCACCTTTCCGCTCATATCGCTCTCAAATTCATTCTGCATCTTCATTGCCTCATAGAGCAGCACGGGCTGTCCGGGCTTCACTGTGTCGCCGGGCTTCACCCTGATTTCTATCACAGTGCCGCCCATCGGCGCCTTCAGTGTGGGGCCCGTAATCGAGGCAATCAGTGCTGCGGCCTCCTCGGCGGCCTTGGCTGCTGCCTCGGCCTTTGCCACTTGTTTCTTGTAGGCATCGGTGTGCTTGTATTCCTCTTCGCGGCGGTTCATGAGGAAAGGCTTTGCCACTGTGGGCAGAAGCTCGAGCAGCAGATATTCCTCATCGTTCTGTGCCAGCTTCACGCCACCAAACTCGGGCAGCACAGGATTCTGCGGGGCAACGTAGGAGTTCACGTCGTAGGGCACTTCCTCGCTGCTGCCGGTAATCTGCTCGCGGAACTCGGGCTTTATGGCAACCGGCGTGTGACCATATTCGCCCTTTACAAGCGCGATAAACTGATTAGACTTGTTGGTGTAGTCGGCATTGCCTTTCTGGCGGTCGAGCGCAAGGCTCACAGCCTGAGAGCCCACAATCTGGCTCGTAGGCGTCACCAGCGGCACAAGTCCGGCGTCACGGCGCACCTTCGGGATGAGCTTCATGGCATCGTCGAGCACGTCCTCGGCCTTGAGCTGGCGAAG
>JAQXTJ010000072.1 GCA_029219425.1 Bacteroidales bacterium | reverse complement strand
TGACTTAGAATGGACCGTGACTGCCAACTTCTCGCTCAACCGCTGCCGAGTGAAGTAGCTGCCCGAACAGATTTCGCAAATCGAAGGTACCAACTACGGCGGCATATTCCCCACTGCGTTCCTCGGCGGATCTTCGACGGCTATCACCGGTAAGGACTACCAGCGCGACCCCGACGGAAACGTAATCTGCAACGAGAACGGTATTCCTCTCATCAACACCGCCCGCCAGGTGCTCATCGGCAACCGTGAGCCCGACTTCATGCTCGGCCTCGGCTCCAATTTCCGCTGGAAAGAGCTCACCTTCGGCTTCCTCTTCGACGGCCGCTGCGGTGGCGACGTGGTGAACATCACCGGCTCAAGCCTCATCACCAACGGTCAGCACCACCTCTTCGACAAGTATCGCAACCGCGAGATAGTATTTAATGGCGTTGTGGCAAATGGCGACGGAACCTACCGCAAGAACACCACTCCGGTGATCCTCGACCAGAACTTCATCAACAACCACTACTATCCCGTGTCGTCGAATTTCATTGAGGACGGCTCCTACATTCGCCTCAGCTATGTGACCATAGGCTACGACCTCTCCAAGCTCCTCGCCAAGGGATGCCCGGTGAAGGGCCTCAATGTGTCGCTCACCGGCCGCAACCTCTTCCTGCTCACCAAATACTCGGGTTCCGACCCGCAAGTCACTGAGTCGGGAAGCTCCTATGGCTCGGGCTCGGGTGGCTTCGACCGCTACCAGGTGCCCAATGCACGCAGCTTCAACTTCAACCTGAAAGCAACATTCTAAACCCTTCATCACTTTTTTGAATTATGAATAAGCTGAAATATATTTTATCATCACTGGTTGTCTGCCTTGGCGCTACAAGCTGCGTGGATATGCTCGACGACAACGTCAACCCCGACCGCGCCCACTTCGTGTCGCTGCAGACGGGCCTGCCCACAATCGTGTTCTATGCACAGCAGGCTACCTACGACCATGCCGAATACTACATCTATCTCTCGCAGTGCCTCACTACCACCGGCAAGAGCGCAATAGGAACCTTCTCCTACAAGAGTGAGTGGGAGTTCCTCACCATGAACCGTCACCCGCAGTGGCGCCGCCACTACTACGACATCGGTGTGAACGTGAAGAACCTCATCGCTCAGGCCGAGCAAGTGGGCTCGCCCAACTACATTCTCATCGCTCGCACCATTCGCCTACTCTCCACGCAGCTCAATGTGGATATGTTTGGCGATATGCCTCTCACCGAGGCCTATAAGTCGAACAGCCCTAAGTATGACAACGAGGGCACCGTGTACGACTGGTTGCTGCGCGAGTGCGACGACCTCATCGCCGCCTACGACAGTTTCGACCCCTCGCAGAACTCGGGTTACCAGACAATCGACGCACAGCAGGACCGCGTGTATGCCGGCGACCTCTCGAAGTGGAAAGGCCTGGTATATGCCATCAAGGCTCGCGTGCTGCTACGCAACATTCCTAATATCGACACCTCGAGTGCCACCTGCCAGAAAATCATCGATGCTGCCGACAAGGCAATAGCCCAGTGGCGCACCGGCGACCTGCTCTATGGCGCATGGTTTGGCAATGAGCCGCGCTACAACTTCGATGGCGGAACCAATGAGCAGAACTGCCCCTGGAGCATCGCCAACCCCATCATCAATGGCTGGGAGTCGCGCAAGAACCTGCTCGAGAGCTCTGTGCCGTCGAAATACTTCATCGTGGACTGCCTCGGCCTTAATGGCGTGGGCACTGCCGCCGAGGGTGGCTTCTCGAAAGAGTTTGGAACAAGCACCGAGGGCTACGGCAACGACCCCCGCATTCCATTGCTCATGCTTGCCCGCAAGGGTCCCGACAACGACGCTTCGGTGCGCATGCGCTTCCTTGAGAACAACATCGGTGCCGGAACTTCGATGAAGACCGACTACTATCCAAGCCTCTACATGGGTGCTTACTCAGGCTCCAACGACAGCTACAACCCCATTTTCACCATGGAGGAGCTTTATTTCATCAAGGCTGAGGCCGAATACTGGAAGGGCAACAAGGCCGGTGCCTGCCAGCTCGCCAAGGAGGCTACTCAATACAACATAGAGCGCCAGCGCGCAGCTCTCACCAAGAACTATGGTATTCAGTACCCCGGTGAGTGCGAGAATGGCAAGCCCACCGAGCTTGCCGGATTCTCCGTAGGCTCTACCGACTACTCCGCCGAAACCGTGTGGAACGCTCAGCTCGATGCCTTCCTCAACAACCAGAAGTGGGAGACCGTTGACCGCCGCGGCAAGCTCCAGACTCGCATACGCCCCGTAACAGAGCGCGGAAACGAGCATTGGTTCTTCAACGAGAGTGAGTATTCGCTCTACGACCTCATGACGCAGAAGTACATTGCAATGTACATGCAGCCTGAGCAGTTCACCGACATGCGCCGCTACCACTTCTCCAACAAGCGCAACAACTATGGCATTGGCGACCAGCAGGAAATTGTCTATGGCAACCTACGCCGCCCCTACAACCTCTATGCCGCCTACTGGATTGACGGACTCACCGACACCGAGAAGGAGAACCTGTGGGTGCAGCGCATTCCCGCCGACCCCGAGACAGAGATGAAGTATAACCGCTCGGAGCTTGAACGCCTTGGCGCCTACGCCAACTACAAGTGGATTCAGAAGCCGCTGCAGTGGGCTCAGGAGCGCGGAAAGGTGTCGTCGCTCACCGAGGGCTCTATCTTGGGAGAATGAAAATCCTTCCCGGCAAGATTCAAAATTCATTAGATAACTCGTTTTTTTTAAGACAATAATTGATTATGAAATTATATAGTAAAATAGCACTTTTTGCAGCGGGAATGTTGGCAGCAGCCTCGTGCTCGGTCAACGACCCCTTTGCCGACAACATGGAGATCGGCCAGGTGCTGCCCACGGTGTCGTGGGAGCTGGGAAGCACTATGTGCACGGCCGGTGAGAATGCCGCCTTCCTCGCAAAATACTACACCACCAGCGATGTTGCCACTATCGACCACAGCGAGGTGTGGGCGATGATTACAAGCTCGGAGAGCGCCGCCGCCACACAGAAGCTCATCTCTTCGCCGGCCTACACGCTCACCGTCACAGCCAACGACACAGTGCGCGGAATGCACCTCGTGAGCACCTTCCCGCACTCGCAGGCCGTGCTCAGCGGCACCGAGTATCACCTCGACGCATCGTTCCCCACATCGAGCACCCTCAGCCCCATCACATGGAATTCGCCCGAGCAGTGGGACCAGGAGAAATTCGACCTCTACTATCCCGCAGGTTTCCAGAAGGAGTTCTGCGACAAGATGGTGAGCTACCTCACTGCCGACAGCACCTACCTTGCCGGACTGCGACAGCTCTACATCAACTACGACTTCACCCGTGAGCAGATTGATGCCGTGAATGCCAAGTACCCCTCGCTCACCCCGATTCCTTTCAGCGACAGCCAGGAGGCAGGCAGCACCAAGGGCGACCTGTGGTTTGACATCGACACCAAGACCATCACAGGCTACTACTATGCCACCCTCGAGGGCGGCGTGAAGGTGGAGCACGAGATAGCCACCAAGGACGATGCTCCTTCGGGTATCGACCCCGAGAAGATTTATCCCGTGTATAAGGCCCCGCACTGGATTTTCTGCCGCTACAGCGACGACACCGGCGGTGCCGTGACAAGCGTGCGCCACGAGTATTTGCCATTGTGGAAGGAGCTTGCCGAGATGGTTCCCTTCACGGCTTGGATCTTCAACGGCGCCGACTCCAGCTACTCGATTGAGTTTAAGCGCACCTACTACATCATTCCGCAATTTAGAGTAATCGACTCCAACGGAAAGATTGGCAAGGACACCGACGACAAGCAAATTCAACTCAAATAACTTTTGCCAAAATCAACGATTATTATGAAACGTATTAAATTTCTATTCATAGCCATTTTGGCACTGATAGCCACGGCATGTGTGGAGAGCACCCCCGACTATCAGAACTTCCCCACGAAGGATGTCGATTTCTCGTTTGCCGTTGCGGGCAACGAGTATAGCACCGACTTCTACTATGTCTCGACCCTGCAATTCACCAACACTTCCTCACGCTCGGGAGCTGTGACCTGGGACTTTGGCGACGGTACCACTTCCAATGAGCCTAACCCGACTCACAAGTATGCTCGCTCGGGCCGCTACAAGGTGAAGCTCACTGTGGATGGCGTGGGCTCGTGCACCTATCCTCTGCTCATCATGGACATTGTGCCTACCATGAAGGTGGCCGAGACGAGTGCCGAAACAGTGGTAATCAACGATGTGGATATCACCATCGACATTTCCCTGCCTAACCCCGACAACCTCAAGTGCAAGTTCATTTGGAAAATGCCCGAGGGCACAATGAAGAGCGATGGCACTCCCATTACCTCTTTCGAAGGCTACTCTCACGACGATGGCTCAATCGACAACCCCGGCAAGCTCCGCTTCAAGAACATTGGCTCGCAGAAGATTGAGGTGCTAACCTACTTCGATGTAGATGGCGAGAACCGCCGCCTTGCCGACAATTACGTGAACGTGCAAGTGGGCGCTCACAAGGCTGCTCCCACTCTCTATTATGCCTGCTATGGAGGCAACATCAAGGCCTACAAGCTCATCGACGACAGCGACCTCCCCGAGGGCACCAAGAACCTGCCCTTCGACATGGGTGTGAGCAGCGGCGTAACTCCGCAGAACATTCTCTATGCAAGCGTCGATGGCCAGGACTATATCTATATCCTCGACTGCGGCAAGAACTTCTGCTACCAGGTGGATAACGACGGAATCCTCGGCGACGGCAAGATTACCGTGATGAGTGCCGACGGTAGCTACTCCAACATCATGATTTCCAACGTGGGCGGTCATGCTTTCAGCGACCCATTCAATGGCTGTGTGATTGGCAACAACCTCTACTACAACGACCGCAACACCGGTTTCTCGGTAATCGCTCTCACCGAGCGTGGTAAGAAGGAAACCCGCATCAACACCAAGCCCGAGGAATACTACTGCGCCAACAACATGCTCGGCTACTACGGCCGCGGCATTGCCTACGGTGCCGTGCACTCGGCTCTCGCTCAGCAGGCCGACGGCACTTGGTGGTGGCCTAAGAACTACAATGGCTCGGGTATCTTCCGCTTCCGCGGCTCCGATATCAACGTCACCGACAAGGCTCCCACCGAAATTCTGCTTAATGGCGCAACTATGAAGGCTATGGCTCTCGATGAGAAGCGCGGCGTGTTCTATTGCTGGCTCACCTCGGGTGCTGCCGGCGCAGGATTTGCCCAGTACTCTATCCCCGCATTTGCCGACGGCCTCGACACCAAGAACTACAACAAGTACTTCGCCCACGACGCTGCCCCCATTGCCGGAACCACAAGCAGCTTTGAGGCACTCTACGTTCCGCAGTTTGCCATCGACCCTGCTACCGGCAACGTGTATTTCGGCTTCACGCCCAACACCGGCGAGGCTCTCACCAAGGGCGTGCACTACTACGACTACTCGGCCGGCGTGATCAAGGACATTCCCGCCATCACCGACCAGGCTCTCGGTATCTGCATCAATCCTAATGCCACCGTACTCTTCTAAGCAAAGAAGAGCCACCTGATATTCCCACAAAGGGCGTGCCTCGAGCAACGTGAGGCACGCCCTTTGTGGCATTTTGTAGTTTCGTGCTTTTTCATTACTTTTGCATCGACCAAAAACATCACTTTCGACACTATGGAGAATTTACCCAGCGACCCGATGATGCTCCTGAGCTTCATCAACATGAAACTGCGCGACTGCTACCCCTCGCTCGATGAGCTGTGCGCCGCCCTCGACGTGGACCGTGCCGCCCTATGCGCACGCCTCGCCACAGCCGGCTTTGAATACAACCCTGCCCAGAACAAATTCTGGTAATCCCCCACCCAACGGCTTCAGCTACATCAAGTCGGGAAATGGGAACACTCCGCCACAAATGTCGTAGAAGCGTTTGAAAAGTGCTTTCAGTTTTTCTGTTACAGTGCGCTTTTTTGCTTCACGACTGCCTCCTGCGCCAAACAGCGGTATTGGAGGCAAAATTCCGGCAATGCTTGTGCCCGACTCTCGTATTTCGCCGTCACGGAACGACTGCCGGAGAAATTCCATAGTCTGCTCGGGTTTCAGTTTCTCGGTTGCTATAAGCTCTTGCAGCTCATTACCCAACTTTTGGTGAACATACACAGCCCATTCGTCATTGATGTTGCTTCCGGCTGAGGTGTTCTGCACAAATTGCATGATGAGGTCTTCTTTGTCGCGAAGGTCGGGTGTCGCAGCAATTGATTTCTTGATTTTTATGATAAGTTCGGCATCGTGAGCCGAGTCGCCGTTCTTTTGGGCCACAAGAAACAGAATGTAGTCGATGTTGATTTCCACCGACTTCACAAGTTCTATCTCAAACACTATGTCGTCGTTCACATTCACGGCTTCGCCCTTGCCTTGGCGGCGATACTTCTCGTAAAGGTCGAGGTATATGCCTTGATAGTCTTTGAATTGGTCGTCGGTGAGTATTTCTTTACCCTTGAATTGGTCGAAGCTCTGCAATATGTTTCTGTATCGAAGTATCGTTCCCCACAGCTTGATAAAGTCTTTTTCGGCTTTTTCGCCGAGAATTGACTTGCCGAGTGGGAATTTTTCTATCACTTCTTCTATTAATGTCTTGTAGCCCGGGGCTTCCGTTCCGTCATCTTTTTTGTAGCCGTTGTAGTATTCGTCAAATGTTTTGATGAGCACCAATCCGCCCGCGTCTTTGTCGCCAAAAAGTTCGAGGGCGGCATTTGTGGCAGGTTCGAGGTTGCGGAAGCAGACGATGTTGCCAAAACTCTTGATGCTGTTGAGTATGCGGTTTGTGCGTGAATAGGCTTGGATTAGTCCGTGCATACGCAGGTTCTTGTCCACCCATAGCGTGTTGAGCGTGGTGGCATCGAAGCCGGTAAGGAACATATTCACCACTATGAGCAAATCTATCTCGCGGTTTTTCATTCGCAGCGACACGTCTTTATAGTAGTTCTGGAATTTCTCTGCCGATGTGTCGTAGCTTGTGCCAAACATTGCGTTGTAGTCCGTTATGCACTTCTCAAGGAAGTCGCGGCTCGACTGGTCGAGTCCGTCGGTGTTTTCGGAGTTCTCGTCGCCTCCGAAGTCTTCTTCCGCCTCATTGGGCGCGTAGCTGTAGATTGTGGCTATCTTCAGTCGTTGGTTTTGGGGCAGTTCCTCCATTTGTCGCATCAGTTCGGTGTAGTAGAGTTTCACAAATGGAATGCTTGCCACGGCAAATATTGAGTTGAAGCCTTGCAGCTTGGTTTTCACTTTCACTTCTTCAATGTCTTTTTTGCCCTTTGCCACGGTGCTGATGTTGGCGAGCTTGTTGAAGTCGTAATGCTGCTCGTTGCGCTTTGTCTTTTGTGCAAAGTGTTCGAGAATATATCTTGTTATAAAAGTGATGCGGCGAGGATCCATTAGGATTTTCGCCTGGTCGATTGACGGAACGCTTTCCTGCTTTATTTCGTCTTCGGGGCGCAGAGTGCGGATATAGTCCACACGGAACGGCAGCACGTTGCCGTCGCGAATTGCATCAACGATGGTGTAGCTGTGCAGCTTCTCGCCAAATGTGCCCTCGGTAGTGGTGAAATCTATGTTGCGTATTGCACCGGCATTATCGGGGAATATCGGCGTGCCCGTGAAGCCGAAGATATGATATTTCTTGAATTTCTTCACAATGGCGCGGTGCATATCGCCGAATTGCGAGCGGTGGCACTCGTCGAATATCATCACCACATGCTCATTGTAGATCTTGTGTGTGGCATTTTTGCCTACAAAGTTCGATAGTTTTTGAATTGTGGTGATGATGATGCGGCAATTCGGGTCGCTGAGCTGGCGGGTGAGCACGGCTGTCGATGTGTTGGAGTTGGCTGCACCTTTCTCGAAGCGGTCATACTCTGTCATCGTCTGGTAGTCGAGGTCTTTGCGGTCAACCACAAACAGCACTTTGTCGATTTCTTCCATTGCCGAAGCCAACCGGGCGGTTTTGAACGAGGTGAGCGTCTTGCCCGAACCCGTAGTGTGCCAGATGAAGCCGCCTCCCTCACGCTTGCCCCATGTCTTGAGGTTGCTCGATGTGCGTATGCGCTGAATGATGCGCTCGGTGGCTGCTATTTGGTATGGGCGCATCACAAGAAGCAGATTCTCGGCAGTGAACACGCAGTATTTTGTGAGCACATTGAGCAGTGTGTGCTTCGAGAGGAACGTTTCGGTGAAATCCACAAGGTCACGTATTGGCTCATTGTCGAGCAGTGCCCAGTAGGAGGTGAACTCAAACGAATTGCTCGTTTGCTTCTTGCTGCCCTTGTTTTGCTGCCTCACATGGCTGTCGCGAGTGGTGTTGCTGTAATATTTGGTGAGAGTGCCGTTGCTGATGATGAAAATCTGCACAAATTCAAACAGTCCGCTGCCCGCCCAGAACGATTCGCGGTTGTAGCGGCGAATTTGGTTGAAGGCTTCGCGCACTTCCACGCCACGGCGTTTCAGTTCCACATGCACAAGTGGCAGACCGTTCACTAAGATTGTCACATCATAGCGGTTCTCGTGGCTGCCGCCCTCCGGCACATATTGGTTGATGACTTGCAGCGAGTTGTTGTGTATATTCTCTTTGTCGATAAGATATACGTTCACAAATGAGCCATCGTCGCGCGTAAGCACTTTTTTGTGGTCTTCCTGAATGGTGCGGGTCTTTTCCACTATGCCCTCGTTGGGGTTGCCGAGATATTTCTTGAAAAACTCCTTCCACTCCTTGTCGGTAAAGCGCAGATTGTTGAGCCTTTCAAGCTGGGTGCGGAGGTTGCTGGTCAACTCCTTTTCAGAGGTGATAGGCAGATATTCGTATGCTTGACGCTGAAGTCGCTTGATAAAGTCAGCTTCCATTTCAGCCTCGCTCTGATATTGTGCGCTGCTGTAGTAGCCGCCCTCAAATTCAGCCACCACGGTCGATTCCGTGTTTTGTGATATGCAATCGTATTCTTTCATTGTTGCTTAGGGTTAGTGGGATTATTTGATGGAGAACTCTGAGAACTCTGAGAACTCCGAGAACTCCGAGAACTCGGGCAAGGCTCGCTGACGCTCGCAGTTGGCTGATTGTCGGCGAGCGTCAGCGAGCCTTGCCGAGAGTTCCGAGCCTTCTGAGAACTCTGAGAGCCCTGTGCTCTCAGGCTTTGCTCGCTGACGCTCGCAGCACTCCAAGAACTCGCATGGCTACTTCGCCACTGGCGCCTTGCCTGCGACATTTGCTCCCTTATGCCACCTTCGGTGAGGAAGACGCTTTGTTGCCTGTCGAGCAAGCCCTGAAGAAGCACATCGGCTTGATGAATCAGAATAATGGCGATATTTGCCACAGTTTCATCGCTGCGCACTTTCACTGCCTGGCGGTAATAGGCATCATCAAGGTGTGTGGCGCAAAACTCGCGCGTTTGCAGTGCCTTTGCGCTGTTTTTATCCCATATTGATAGGTCGCGCACTCGCAGATAGTCTTCGTAATCTTCAAGCAACTCTTGCAGACTTGCTTTTGCCACATTAGTGAGCTTTATCTCGGTTTCGCTTGATGTGGTGGCTGCTTTGCTGCCTTCCACTATGTTTTGCTTTCCGCTACGTGCCGCTTGCACCATCTGGTCGGTGGTGCGGTCGTGCGGGCTTAGAAAGCGCCGAGTGAAGAGATAGGTGATGTCGTAGATTATCTTCGCCACCTTATACACTCTCAGACTTCTGCAATTACCTTTTTTCTTCAGAAATGTATTCATGCCGGAATTTCCTTAAAAGTCAGCAACTTATTTCTATAATATTCATATCGCTCCCTCACCGCTTCAATCTCTGCCGGCAGACCTTTGCTCAGGTCGTTCACCAATTTCTCAAAGCGGTCAAGAATCCCCACAATCTTCTCCTGCACCTCCATCGGCGGAATAGGAATGGTGTATTTCATCACCATCTCCTTATCTCCACGTGGCATTTTTGCTCCTTTCGCATACTGATTATGATAAAAGAAAAAAGCATCTGATGCTAAGATGTGATATAGGAACTTAGGCGTTAAATTAGAGTCGGTCAATCGAATTGTTAGTACATCTCCATTTGTTCCTCCAGCCCTATCAGCTATCCAAATTTTCTTGAGATAGGGTCTTATGTTACCTATTAGGATATCATTGCGATTAAATCCAATATGAGAATCACCAATTGGCAATTCATCAGAAGGAATGCAACCTGCTCTATCTTTTAGCAAATTCTCCACACCAACATAAAATTCAACATCATCAGCATTGATTCTTGATGTAACCAAAGTTCCAATCTCACCCAGTGTCTTCCATTGAATTTTGTAACTACGCCCCCCCCCAAGGAGTTACGCTATCCTTTTGCTCATCATCGGTCCCGTAGCCGGAGGCGGAGGGATTGAAGGTGAGTAAAAGGTTACGATAATATTCATATTGTTCTTTTCTTGCTTGCAGCTCCGCTTGCAGCTCCGCTTGCAGCTCCGCTGCGTACTCAGAGAACCGGTCGAGAATCCGCACAATCTCCTCCTGCACCTCCAGTGGCGGAATAGGAATTAGAAAATTCTTGATTTTTTGACTGTTAATATTATGTTGACTTCCCTCACCCATTGCTTTTAATTTCTCATAAGAGTTGCAAAGCCAATAATAAACGTATTTGTAATATGCCTGACTGGCATTTATTTCTAAGTTGCAACAAGCTTGATTGGTCGTTAGCGGAATCTTATTAATGCAAACTTTTGCAGCAGTAGCTCCATACATTGCTACAATTACGCAGTTTGCTGGAATTAATTTAGCTGAAGAATTATTTACCGCTTCCTCACTTATCTTAATCTCAGTGTCGTAGACATCTCTCCAATCAACTTCTTGAGTCCTCAACCAAGGAATTGAACCATTGTAATAAGACTTATTTGAGGTTAAAGGTGTGCCTCCTGAACATATGTTTTCGCACACCTCTCCCAGCGGCTTAAATTCCACTCCATTGGGGCAAAGTCGGTCGATTAATTCTTGCAGTTTGCTCATAGTGCTGTTTCTTCTTCAAGTTCGGCGATGATTTTTTCGATTTCGGCGCGGAGTTCGTTCTCGTGAGCCACGATGCGGCGGATACGCTCGTTGAGTTCGCGGATATCGATTTCCGGGCGAGTGTCCTCGGCTTCTACATAACTGCTCACCGATAGGTTGTAGCCGTTCTCGGCAATTTGCGAGTTGTGAATAAGAGCCGAGAAATGCTTCACTTCCTTTCGGTCGGCATATTCAGCCACTATCGCCTCAATGTTTTCGGGCGAAAGTTTGTTCTTGTTGCCCTCATGAACAAAATGGCTTGAAGCGTCGATAAAGAGTGTTTTATTCTCCTTCTTCGACTTTTTCAGCACGATGATGCAAGTGGCAATCGACACCCCGAAGAACAGGTTTGCCGGAAGCTGAATCACCGTATCCACATAGTTGTTGTCGATAAGGTATTTGCGGATTTTCTGCTCCGCTCCACCACGATAAAGCACGCCGGGGAACTCAACGATAGCAGCAGTGCCCTCAGTCGATAGCCACGACAGCATGTGCATGGTGAAAGCCAAGTCGCTCTTGCTCTTTGGAGCAAGCACACCGGCAGGAGCAAAACGGGCATCGTTGATAAGCGTGGCATCGTCCGAGCCAACCCATGGTTTAGAATATGGCGGATTCGACACAATTGCGTCAAATGGTTCTTCGTCCCAGTGATACGGTTCGAGCAGCGTGTCGCCGTTGCGAATGTCGAAGTCGGCATAATTGATGTCGTGCAAGAACATATTGATGCGGCAAAGGTTGTAGGTGGTGATATTCAGCTCTTGCCCGAAGAACCCCTTCTTCACATTGTTCTTGCCGAGAATCTTGGCAAACTTCAGCAGCAGCGAACCCGAGCCGCACGCAGGGTCATACACCTTGTTCACATATTCGCGACCGTGGCTCACAATGCGGGCAAGCAGTTCTGCCACCTCTTGAGGAGTGAAAAACTCTCCGCCTGATTTGCCGGCATTTGAGGCATACATGGTCATCAGGAACTCGTAGGCATCGCCGAAGATGTCGATTTGGTTGTCTTGGTAGTCACCCTTGAGGTCGATGTTGCCAATGTTGTTGAGTATCTTGGTGAGTTGCTCGTTGCGCTTATCCACACTGCCGCCGAGTTTGTTGGAGTTCACGTCGATGTCGGCAAACAAGCCCTTGAGGTCACTTTCACTCTCAGTGCCGATAGCCGAAGCCTCGATGGACTTAAACACGTTGTCGAGCGTTACATTCAGGTTGGCATCGGTTTTTGCCCGTTTGCGAACATTGCAGAAAAGTTGCGACGGAAGAATGAAAAATCCCTTCTCGTGCACAAGCTGACTGCGGGCAGCTTCAGCCTCATCATCGGAGAAGTCGGCATAATCGAAGCCTTCTACTCCGGCTTCAGCCTGTAGGCGGTTTATGTAATTGGTGATATTTTCTGAAATGAAACGGTAGAAAAGAATGCCGAGTACATAACTCTTGAAATCCCAGCCATCTACCGAGTTGCGTAGGTCTTCAGCCGTAGCCCAAATGGCTTTGAAAAGTTCCTGCTTTTGTTGTGCGCTTGTTGCCATATATTTAATATTTTTCGTAAGGGAAGTTCCGTTCTATCGTAAATTATTGACCACTGAAGCCAATAATCCCAATATATTGCAAAATTACGAAATATTTTTTATCTACCCCCCCCAATTCTCAAATTTCATTTATTTCCTAAAAATCCTAAAAATCATTACGCACTGAGGAAAATTGGCAGTTTCGAGCTTTTTCACTACTTTTGTGCAAAGAATAACCACGCAAGCAGCTCCCCGACAGAGCCGCTTCGCCGAAACCTACCACCACAATGGAAAAGAAACTATTCCTGCTCGATGCCTACGCGCTTATTTTCCGCGCCTACTATGCACTCATCAATTCGCCCCGTGTAACCTCCACCGGACTCAACACATCGGCGGCATTCGGCTTCCTCAACACCTTGCTCGAGGTGCTAAAGAAGGAGAATCCCTCGCACATTGCCGTGTGCTTCGACCCTCCAGGCCCCACCTTCCGCCACGAGGCATTCGAAGGCTACAAGGCCGAGCGCGAGGCCACACCCGAGGACATCAAGACGGCTGTGCCTTTCATCAAGGAGATTCTGCACAGCTTCCGTATCCCCGTGGTTGAGGTGCCGGGCTATGAGGCCGACGATGTGATTGGCACTCTCGCCCACAAGGCGCAGGAGCAGGGCTTCACCACCTTCATGATGACCCCCGACAAGGACTATGGCCAGCTCGTCACCGACCGCGTGAAGATTTTCCGCCCCGGATGGCGCGGCGGCGACTTCGAGGTGCGCGGCGTGGAGGAGGTGTGCGCCAAGTATGAGATTGAGTCGCCCCTGCAGGTGATTGATATTCTGGCTCTTATGGGCGACAAGGTGGATAATATCCCGGGTTGCCCCGGTGTGGGCGAGAAAACCGCCATAAAACTCCTAAAGCAATACCACTCGGTGGAGAACCTCATCGACCACGCCGCCGAAATAAAGGGCGCAATGGGCAAGAAGGTGGCCGAGAACGCCGGGCAGATTCGTTTCTCGAAGTTCCTCGCCACAATCGCCACCGATGTGCCTGTGGAACTCGATGTGGCTGCAATGGAGCGCAAGCCCATCGACAACGACCGCCTTATGGCGGTGCTCGACAAGCTCGAATTCCGCTCGCTCACGCGCCGCATCTTCGGCAATGAGCCTCCCGCCCCTGCCACGGCTCCAAAACCCAGGCAGGAAGAACCGCAAGAAATCGCGCTGGGCGGACTTTTTGCCGCCGAGACAATAAATAATACACCCGACGGTGAAAATGCGCTTAAATCGCAGGAAAATACCCAAATTTTCGATGCAACAACCAACGCAGCAGTCCAAAGCTACCGCATTGCCTCCACAAAGGCCGAAATTGAGGCTGAATTTGCCTCACTTGCCGGCTGTGGCGAAGTGGGAATATTCACTCTTGCCACCGATGCCGAGGTGATGCGTGCCACCCTGCTCGGCGTGGCTCTCTCGCCGCGTGCCGGCGAGGCTGTGTATATGCCCATTCCGGCACTGGGCGAGGAGCGCGACGCCATTTTCGCAGGCATCGCCCACCTCACGGCCACCGCGACCCTCGTGAGTGGCGACGTGAAGCGCGACACAGTGCTGCTGCACAACGTGGGTGTGGAGCCGCCTGCACGCTACTTCGACACTGCCGTGGCCCACTATGTGGTACAGCCCGAGACGGGGCATTCGGTGGAGCGTCTTGCCGAGGTGCTCCTGCACCACTCCACCACGCCGCTTGCATCGCTCACAGGCGCCAAGGGCAAGGGCTATGTGCCCGTTGAGGCTCTTGGCGACGAGATGCTGCGCGACTACGCCTGCGAGCTGGCCGACTTCACCCTGCGCCTCAAGCCCCTGCTCGAGCAGAGCGTGCGCGAGAATGGCATGGAGAGCCTTCTGCAAGATGTGGAGATTCCGCTCATAGCCGTGCTCGCCGATATGGAGATTGCCGGTGTGCGCGTGGATGTGCGCTCGCTCCAGGAGTATTCGCGCGTGCTCACTGCCGAGCTGGCTGGCATCGAAGCAGAGTGCCACAGGCTTGCCGGTGAGGAGTTTAATGTAAGCTCGCCCGCCCAGGTGGGTGAGATTCTCTTTGGCAAATTGCAGCTCGACCCGAAGGCAAAAAAGACAAAAAAAGGACAATACTCCACCACCGAGGAGGTGCTGGCCAAGCTCACCGACCGCCATCCCATCGTGAGCATGATTCTGCGCTACCGCAGTGTGCGCAAGCTGCTCACCACATACGTGAATGTGCTGCCCGAGCTTATCAACCCTGCCACCGGTCGCATTCACACCACCTATAACCAGACGGTCACTGCCACCGGCCGCCTCTCTTCGACCAACCCTAACATGCAGAACATTCCCGTGCGCAGCGACGATGGCCGCGAAATCCGCAAGGCGTTTATCCCCGCACCGGGCAATGTGTTTTTCTCGGCCGACTACTCGCAGATTGAGCTGCGACTGGTTGCCGACTTCAGCCACGATGCCACTATGGTTGAGGCTTTCGTGGAGGGGCACGACATTCACGCCATCACGGCCTCGAAAATCTACCACGAGCCGCTCGAGAGCGTCACCCCCGACCAGCGCCGCAAGGCTAAGACAGCCAACTTCGGCATCCTCTATGGCATCTCGGCTTTCGGCCTTTCGGAGCGGCTTCAGATTCCCCGCAGCGAGGCCAAGGAGCTGATTGATGGCTATTTCGCCACTTTCCCCACCGTGCGCGACTACATCGACCGCGTGGTGGCGCAGGCCAAGGAGCAGGGCTATGTGACCACAAAGTTCGGCCGCCGACGCATGCTCCCCGACATCAACTCGCGCAACGCCGTGGTGCGCAGCTTCTCGGAGCGCAATGCCGTGAACGCCCCCATTCAGGGCACTGCCGCCGACATCATTAAGATTGCAATGGTGCGCATCTACCGCCGCTTCAAGGAGGAGGGGCTGCGCTCGAAGATGATTATGCAGGTGCACGACGAACTCAACTTCGACGTGCTGCCCACCGAGCTGGAGCGCGTGCGCCACATCGTCACCACCGAGATGCAGGGTGCCTACTCGGGCGCGGTGCCTCTCACAGCCTCCTCGGCTGCCGCCGAAAACTGGCTGCTGGCGCACTGATTATAGTGGAGAGGTGAGAGGTAAGAGGTAAGAGAGGGGTGGAAAATAAAAAATTGATGAATTATGCTTGGAGCAATAGTTGTTATCGCCGAGAATGGCGCAATTGGTAAGAATGGGCAGTTGCTGTGTCATCTGCCGGCCGATTTGAAGCATTTCAAGTCGGTGACAATGGGTTATCCTATCATCATGGGGCGCAAGACCTTTGAGTCGCTGCCCAAGGGGGCTTTGCCGGGTCGCCTCAACGTGGTGGTGACGCGCAATGCCGATTTCACCGCACCCGGCGTGGTGGTGTGCCACTCGGTGGAGGAGGCTCTTGCCGCCACCGAGGACGCCCCAAAACGCTACATCATAGGCGGAGCACAGCTCTATGCCGCCACCATAGGCCTTGTCGATGAGCTGCACCTCACGCAGCTCCACGCCACCTTCCCCGATGCCGACACCTTCTTCCCTGCAATCGTGCGCGATGAGTGGATGGTGGTGGCGCGCGAGGCTCACGATGCTGATGAACGGAATCCCTACGATTATACGTTTGTGACGCTGCGGAGGAAGTATTGAGTGAAATTACCTATTCGGGGGGTCGGGTGAATATATCAAATTACCTATCTGGCTGCGGACGCAAAATATTGCGTCCCTACACTGACACTATGCCTTTGATGTGGGGGTGAGGGTTGTAGCCTTCGAGGGTGAAGTCGTCGTAGTGGAAATCGAAGATGCTCTTCACACCGGGATTGATGCGCATGGTGGGCAGTGGGCGCGGGTCGCGCGATAGCTGCTCGCGCACCTGCTCAAAGTGGTTGGTGTAGATGTGGGCGTCGCCAAGGGTGTGAATGAATTCTCCTGCCTCAAGCCCCGTGACCTGTGCCACCATCATGAGCAGCAGGGCGTAGGAGGCTATGTTGAATGGCACGCCAAGGAAAATGTCGGCGCTGCGCTGATAGAGCTGAAGCGAGAGCTTTCCTCCGGCCACATAGAACTGAAACAGGGCATGGCAGGGCGGAAGGTTCATCTTGGGCAGGTCGGCAACATTCCACGCACTCACGATTATGCGGCGCGAGTCGGGGTTGTGCCTGATGGTTTCCACGGCTTCGGCTATTTGGTCGATGAAGCCGCCATCGTAGTCGGGCCACGAGCGCCACTGGAAGCCATAGATATGCCCTAAGTCGCCATTCTCGTCGGCCCATTCATTCCATATTCTCACGCCATTGTCCTGGAGGTACTTCACATTGGTGTCGCCATTGAGGAACCACAGCAGCTCATGGATAATCGACTTGAGGTGTAGTTTCTTGGTGGTGAGCAATGGAAATCCGTCGGCAAGATTAAAGCGCATCTGGTAGCCAAACACGCTTCGAGTGCCCGTGCCCGTGCGGTCGCCCTTCAGGGTGCCGTGGGTCATCACATGGTTGAGTAGGTCGAGATATTGTTTCATATTCGTGGGAAAAAATAAGATTCGAGTGATAAAAAAAGTTACACCTGCAAAATTACACAAATTTCACCACACCCCGAAATTGCCATGCAATTAATTAGCGGCAGAAGCCCACCCCCTGACGCCACAACGCTATTGCGGCCGGGGAGTGTGACTCACGTCGCACCAACCGGCCGCCAATAACCCAAAAAACTATAAAAAACCTATTGTTTACCCTTTTATGAAGAAAATCATTAACTATTACTTTTTTAAGCGATGTCCCGGCTAACTGTGAACTTTGCCAAGGACTTTGTTCATGAATTATTTCTGTTATCTTTTACCGATGCAAAGGTACTAACGAAATCTCACAACGATGTGTAATTTTTGTTCATAAAAAAGGTAATTTTGTTCATTTTTTCACCACTATGGGGTAGAATTGTTTCATCAAATGTAAAAAATCAGCCAAATTGAGCAAAGATGATGTTTTAGCATAAACCTATGGCATATTTCTGCGTCTAATCCCAGAAACGCAAAAAACAAACAAAGACACCCACACACTACAACTCACACACAGGATATGAAGAACTTCCTCACGACAATCGGATATGCAGTGGCAGCATTGCTGGCCATAGCCCTGCCAATGAACGGAAAGGCTGCCGAACTTGCCAACGAAGACCTCAACTACGAAATCGTGTATCACTGGGGACTGATATGGAAGCACGCTGCCTCGGCCACACTGAGCCTGCGCTCGGCCGACTCGGTGTATCACACCAAGCTCACAGCACGCACCGTGTCGTGGGCAGAGAGCTTCTACCGCGTGCGCGACACGCTGAGCTGCACCATCGCCAAGGAAGGATTGAGGCCTCTGCACTATGTGAAGTCGTCGCACGAGGGCGGATATGAGGAGATAGATGAGGTGCGCTACACATATAACGACTTCACCACCACCGGGCACTGCACGCGCCGCCGGCCTGGCAAGCCCGTGCAGACGCAAGAGCTGACGGCGCAGGGCACAGCCTACGACATGCTGAGCGTGTTCTATTTCTTGCGAAAGCTCAATTTTGCCGGAATGCGCCCAGGCACAGTGTATAAATCCACCGTGTTTTCGGGCAAGAAGAAAGAGACGGTGAGCGTGCGCCTTGTGGGCACCGAGGATGTGAAGCTCCGCGACAAGAGCAAGCACCGGGCCTTCCATGTGCAGTTCACCTTCACACAAGATGGCGCCACCAAGTCGTCGGACGACATCGACACCTGGATTTCCACCGACCCTCAGCGCATCCCACTCATGATACGCGGCCGCCTGCCAATAGGCGAAATCCGAGTGTACTACAAGCCCTCAAAGTAGCCTCCATAACAGCATTTTTTCAGGGAGGAGGAGGGGCGGCGGTCAGTCGTAGAGGGAGAGGGTGCGGCGGAGCTCGTCGAGGAGCTGAGCCTTGAGTTCGGGAGGCTTCACCACGGTGACACTTGAGCCGAGCGACAGTAGTTCCTTGATAAAATCGAAGGTGAGATAGAGGTGATAGTGAAACAGGGAATAGTCGTCGTGTATTGCCGTTTCGCGCTGTGAGTGATGCAGGGGCAAGGCACGCAGATACTTTGCCTGATTGCTGCTCACGCGCAGCACCACGTCTTTTGCCACACCGCGACTGGTCATAATGCCAAAGTTGTCGTGGAAGAAACCTTCGGCATCGAAGTCGGCCGGCATTGCAAACTCCTCGCTGCGAATCACTGCATCGGCCATACGGTCGAGCGAATAAGTCTTAATCTTTCGGTCTTTCACGTTGTAGCCCACCACATACCAAAGCTGCTTGAAGAGGCGCACGAAATATGGCTCTATCACCACACCGGGGGTGGGATTCACGCGGGTGTAGGAGTGATAGGTGAATTGCACGCGCCGGTTCTGCTTCATGGCCTGTATCATCACCGGAAGGTTGGTGCGCGAGCTTGGCACCTCCTCGAGCACGATTCGGCGACTCACAGCCCCTGCGTCGCTAAGCATTCCTGTCATCGAGGCAGTGTCGAGGAGCAAGTTGCGCAGCTTGCCGGCTTGCTCGCCGGTGTCCTTAATGTAATACTCAAAAGTGGCGGGATCGCACTCAATATCCACATTGAACACATCGGCGATTCCGTCGCGATAGTTATAGAAGGTGCGTCGGGCAAGGGGTTCGCCTCCCGACACGTCGGACTCAATCCACAGCCTGCCCAGCTCATTGCGGGTGATGCGCCCATAGCGCTGCAAGGTGTCGATAATCCAGATGTATTTGTTGATTAATCCGCGGCCCATTTCTATCAGTTAGGAGTCGTTTTCAGTTAGGAGTTAGGAGTTAGGAGTTAGGAGTTGTTTTCAGTGAGGAGCTTTTTCAGTTAGGAGTTAGGAGTTAGGAGTTGTTTCAGTGAGGAGTGAGGAGATTTTAATGGGAGGGGGAGAGAGGGTGTGTGGAGGGAGTGTTGGGAAAAACTCCTAACTCCTAACTCCTAACTCCTAACTCCTAACTTCTCACTAATACCTCCTAACTAAAGCAAGTCCCAGTATGGTGACGGCGGCGTTGAGGAGCAGGAGCTCGAAGCTCATCACATAGCCGAAGCTGTCGAGGAGCCAACGCTGCACGAAGAAGCATATCACCGGGGCTGCTATGCACACTGCCGGCACCCACTTGTCGCGCACTGCGGCGCGGCAGGCGAGGCCGAAGGCAAAGAGTCCGAGAATTGGGCCGTAGGTGTAGCTGGCAATGGCATAAACTGCGCTAATGGCGTCGCTGTTGCTGATGAGGTAGAACACCACTATCACCACTCCCATTATCACCGACATTGCCACATGCACCATCTGACGCGTGCGCGTGAGGCGTGCCTCATCTTGCTTCTCGTGAGCCTTGAGCACATCCACGGTGAACGAGGTGGTGAGCGAGGTGAGCGCAGAGCCTGCTGCCGAATAGCTTGCCGAAATCAGGCCGAGAATGAACAGGATTCCCACTATGATGGGCATGTCGCCGCTCGATGCCACGAGGCCAAACAGCTCGTCGGTCTTCTCGGGAATCGCCATGCCCGGAGTGGCGCGCACATACAGCACGAGCAAGCTGCCGAGCACAAGGAAGAGGGCTATGACGAAGAATTGCGATATTGAGCTCACAATCATGTTCTTCTGCGACTCCTTGAAGTTCTTGCAGGCGAGGTTGCGCTGCATCATGTCCTGGTCAAGACCCGTCATGGCAATCACCATGAATATGCCGGCGAGAAACTGCTTCCAGAAGTAAGTGCCCTCCTTGGGGTTGTCGAAGAAGAACACGCGCGAAGTATCGTCGGCCGCCACGGCACTCACCAGTGAATGGAGGTCGTAGCCGAGCCCCGTGGCGATAAACACTATGCTGAGCACCACCGAGAGCACGAGGCAGAACGACTTGAGTGTGTCGGTCCATATCACCGTCTGCACGCCGCCCTGCTTGGTGTAGAGCCAGATGAGGGCAATGGTGAGAATCACGTTGACCACAAAGGGGATTCCGAGCGGAGCAAAGACGAGGCTCTGAAGCACCACACACACCACATAGAAGCGCACTGCCGCGCCGAGCATCTTCGACACGAAGAAGAACCATGCGCCGCTCTTGTAGGTGGCTGCGCCGAAGCGCTGCTCAAGGTAGCCATAGATGGAGATGAGATTGCGCTTGTAGAACATGGGCACCAGCAGGTAGGCAATCACGAAGTAGCCCACGATGAAGCCGAAGCACATTTGCAGGTAGGAGAAACTCTTGCCCACCACCATGCCCGGCACCGAGATGAATGTCACGCCCGATATGGCGGCGCCCATGGTGGCAAAAGCCACGATGTACCACGGCATCTGGCGGTTGCCGGTGAAGAAACTTGCATTGTCGCTCTTGCGCCCTGCGAGATAGGACACAAGGAAAAGAAGAATGAAATAGCCGACTATGGTAGCCAGCACTGTCCAGGCTGTCATTGAGAGAATGATATTGTTTTTAGTGAGTGATTATTCGGTGTAGAGCAGATACTTGCGGCGCTGCTGCTTGAATCGCTTCACGTCGTCGTCCCAGGTGGCTTTAATCTCCCTGGCGCTGCGTCCCTGCTCAATCATGGTGCGGATGTCGCCGCGTCCTATCAGCTTCTCGAAGAATGGTGTGAAAAACTCATCGCCGATGCCCACGTTGCGGTAGGCGTCGATGAGATACTCAAGGTTGATGCCGGCGGCAATCACCTCCTCCTCATTGAGCGAGGAGAG
>JAQXTJ010000071.1 GCA_029219425.1 Bacteroidales bacterium | reverse complement strand
CAAGACGCAACTTTGCAGCAGCCTCATCGATAAGGTCGATGGCCTTATCGGGCAGGAAACGGTCGGTGATGTAGCGCTCCGAGAGTTGCACGGCGGCGATAATTGCCTCGTCGCGGATGCGCACCTTGTGGTGGTTCTCATAGCGCTCTTTCAGTCCACGGAGAATTGCTATCGCGCTCTCTTCATCAGGCTCGTCGATCATCACCTTCTGGAAGCGTCGCTCCAGTGCCTTGTCCTTCTCAAAGTATTTCTGGTACTCATCGAGGGTGGTGGCACCGATGCTGCGCAGCTCGCCTCGGGCAAGTGCCGGCTTCAATATGTTGGCAGCGTCCATCGCTCCTTCGCCTTTGCCTGCGCCCACAAGGGTGTGAATTTCATCTATAAAGAGGATTATTTCGCCGTCCGACTGGATAATCTCGTTCACTATGGCTTTGAGTCGCTCCTCAAATTCACCCTTGTATTTTGCTCCTGCCACGAGTGCGCCCATGTCGAGCGAATACACTTGCTTGCTCTTCAGGTTCTCGGGCACATCGCCGCGCACGATACGCTGGGCGAGTCCCTCGGCGATTGCCGTCTTGCCCGTACCCGGTTCTCCTATGAGCATAGGGTTGTTCTTGGTGCGCCGGCTAAGAATCTGGAGCACTCGGCGTATCTCGTCGTCGCGGCCAATAACCGGGTCGAGCTTTCCGCTGCGGGCACGCTCATTAAGGTTGATGGCATACTTCTCGAGGGCGTTATACTGGTCCTCTGCGCTTTGCTCGCCCACGCTCTTGCCTTTGCGCAGCTCATCGACGGCTTTGTTGAAGTCGCTCTCGGTGACACCTGCGTCTTTCAGAATCGTGGCTGCGGAGTTGCTCGTGGTGAGAATACCAAGGAGCATCATCTCGAGCGACACATATTGGTCGCCACGCTTCTGTGCGCACTCCGAGGCCTTCTCAAGAGCCTCATTCGATGCGCTGCTCAAGTAAGGCTCGCCTCCGCTCACTTTGGGCAGCGAAGCTATTTCCTTGTCGAGCTGCTGGGTCACAAAGCCGGGATTTACGCCAAGCTTCTGGAAAATGAAATTCACAACCGATTCCCCCTCGCTGATCACGCCTTTGAGGAGGTGCACAGGCTCTATGGCCTGGTTCTTTCCTTGTCGTGTTGCCTCTACGGCCTTCTGAAGTGCCGACTGAGACTTAATGGTGAAATTGTTGAAATTCATAGTTATACTAAATTTTTTAATAATTATCACTTTTACACCCCGATTGTGCATCGGGCGTTCGATATTTATCAATTACAACATTTGTGCCAATGCCGAAATGAGGCTAAAATGTCAGTTCCTGCCGATATGTCACCCACACCTTATATGCACAATTAAGCCGGAGTAGGGCAGTGGAACCCCGGCTCCGGCTTAATTCGGTGTTAGCAAAGTGTAATTAGTAAGCTTGGTTGTGCACGCCTTTCACGGCACGTCCCGAGGGGTCGTTCATTGCCTTGAACGATGCGTCCCACTCAAGTGCCTCAGCAGTACTGCACGCCACCGAAGGAACCGATGGCACACACTGTGCCGCCGTCTGCGATGGGAAGCACTCCTCGAAGATTGTGCGGTAGAAGTATTCCTCCTTATTCATAGGGGTGTTAACCGGGAAGCGGTGCTTGGCGTTCTTCATCATCTCGTCGGTCACCTGCGATGCTGCAAGAGCCTTGAGCGAGTCAATCCAGCTGTAGCCCACGCCGTCGCTGAATTGCTCCTTCTGCCTCCATGCCACGCTCTCAGGAATCATGTCCTCAAATGCCTTGCGCAGAATCCACTTCTCCATGCGTCCGTTCACCGACATTTTGTCATTGGGGTTCACGCGCATTGCCACATCGAGAAATTCCTTGTCGAGAAATGGCACACGGCCTTCCACTCCCCAAGCCGATAGCGACTTGTTGGCCCGCAGGCAGTCGTAGAGGTGCAGTTCCTTGATTTTGCGCACAGTTTCTTCGTGGAGAGCCTTGGCGCTTGGTGCCTTGTGGAAGTAGAGGTAGCCGCCGAAAATCTCATCGGCGCCCTCGCCAGAGAGCACCATCTTTATGCCCATCGACTTGATGACTCGCGCAAGCAGATACATTGGCGTGGAGGCACGCACGGTTGTCACGTCGTAGGTCTCGATATAGTAAATCACGTCGCGCAGGGCGTCGATTCCCTCCTGCACTGTATAGTTTATCTCGTGATGCACTGTGCCAATGTGCTCGGCCACTTTGCGTGCTGCCGCAAGGTCGGGAGCACCCTTTAGTCCTACGGCAAATGAGTGCAGGCGCGGCCACCATGCTTCCTGCTTGCCGTCGGTTTCCACACGTCGGGCAGCATACTTTGCTGCGATGGCCGAGATGATAGATGAGTCGAGTCCACCCGAGAGCAGCACGCCGTAGGGCACGTCACTCATGAGCTGGCGGCGCACTGCGGCGTCGAGGGCTTCGCGCAGGAAGTCGATGTCGGTGGTGTTGTCCTGTACGTTCTTGTAGCTCTCCCTGTCGCGCTCATACCACAGCTGAGGCTCATCACAGTTGCTGTCCATATAGTGTCCCGGCAGGAATGGCTCAATGGCGTTGCAAGTACCCTCGAGAGCTTTCAGCTCCGATGCAAAATAGAGCCGTCCCTCGGTGTCGTAGCCTATATAGAGCGGTATCACGCCAATGGGGTCGCTGGCTATAAGGAAGTAATCGCGCTCGCTGTCGTAGAGTGCAAAAGCGAATATTCCGCTCAGTTTCTCAAGGAAGTTCTTGCCATACTTGAGGTAGAGCGGCAGTATCACCTCGCAGTCGCTGCCGGTGAGGAAGTCGTATTCTCCCTCAAATTCCTTGCGCAGCTCCTGATGATTGTAGATTTCGCCATTCACGGTGAGAATCACCTTGCCGTCGGTAGTCTTCAGTGGCTGGCCTCCCGACTCAGGATCGACAATCGACAGTCGCTCATGCGACATTATGGCATTCTTGCCGCAGTAGATTCCCGACCAGTCGGGGCCGCGGTGACGTATTTTCTTCGACATTTTCAATATATTCTGGCGCATGGCATCTGAGCCAACATTCTGACCAAATAATCCTACTATTCCACACATAATGTAATGAAAAATCTAAATTAACTATCTTTTTGCTTGCAAAGATAGCTTAATTCTGTCGATACGCCAAATATTTTCCAAAAAAACGGCAAAAAATTGACAGCCGTAGTTTTGGATGGGCCCATCGGGGGCATAGGCAGCTCCATTAAGGGAGTCTCAATGGCCAGAAATAGGTGGCAAAAAAAGATGAATAGAGCCGGAAATGCTATGACACAACCGAGTGAATGCTAAAAAATCGCAAAAAAGCTGAAAAAAGCTACCAGACGGCCTGCGAGGCACAAAACGGGCTGATTATTAAGGCTGAAAATGAAAGAAATCGGTGGCATAGAGGGCTTTGCCAAGGCTTAAATTTGCTAATATGGGATTTTTTTTGTAACTTTGCAGCCTGAAAATCTACATTATATTTTTTGACGCTTAAATATGGTAAATAGCGAATCGAAGCTCGATTTATTATTTGAGACGAGCTGGGAGGTATGCAATAAGGTAGGCGGAATATATGCAGTGTTGTCAACCAAGGCTAAGACCCTCCAGCGATTATACAAGGATAAGGTTATTTTTATAGGTCCTGATTTGTGGAGTACAGAGAATCCTTCGCCCTATTTCAAGGAGAGCAAGACCTTGCTCAAGGACTGGCAGAAGAAGGCCGTACTGCCCGATGGAATGAAAGTGAGAGTGGGGCGCTGGGACATACCAGGCAAGCCCATAGTGATACTTGTGGATTTCAAGTCTCTTATTACTTATAAAGATACGCTCTACGCTGAGATGTGGAACCGCTTCAGCGTGGATTCGTTGCATGCATACGGCGACTATGATGAGAGCTGTATGTTTGCCTACGCATCGGCTCTGGTGATTGAGAGCATTTGTCGCCATGAGGGTGTTGCCGGCAAGAATGTGGTGGCACACTTCGATGAGTGGACCACCGGCATGGGACTCCTCTATGTGAAGGCACATCTGCCCGAGGTGGCAACGGTGTTCACCACGCATGCCACAAGCATAGGCCGCAGCATCTGTGGTAATGGCAAGCCACTCTATGACTATATGGCAGGCTACAACGGCGACCAGATGGCCGAGGAGCTCAATATGCAATCGAAGCACTCACTCGAGAAAGCCGCAGCATGGAATGCCGATAGCTTCACCACAGTGAGCGAGGTTACGGCCCGTGAGTGCGAGCAGTTGCTGTGTCGCCGCCCGATTGTGACACCCAACGGTTTTGAGCAGAACTTTGTGCCGGCGAAGAAGGACTATGCCGCCAAGCGCCAGCAAGCCCGCGAGCGAATGCTCACTGTGGCGATGTCGCTCACAGGCGAGAAACTTGCCGACGATACCATTCTCGTGGCAACTTCGGGACGCCATGAGTTCCGCAACAAGGGTCTCGACGCCTTCCTCGATGCCGCCAATGTGCTGCGCTCGAAGTGGACCGACAGCAAGCGCAAGATTGTGTGCTTCGTGATGGTGCCTGGCTGGGTGGATGAGCCGCGTGCCGACTTGCAGGCCGAAATGAAGAAAAAACGCCATGCCGGCATGGAGAACGCAAATATCACCCACACTCTGCACAACTACTCGCAGGACAGTGTGTATGGCAAGATGAACTATCTTGGCATGCACAACGCCCGCAATGAGAATGTGTTTGTGATATATGTGCCATCCTATCTTAATGGAACCGATGGCATCTTCAATATGAGCTACTACGACCTCATCCCAGGACTTGATTGCACTGTGTTTGCATCCTACTATGAGCCGTGGGGCTACACTCCGCTCGAGAGTGTGGCATTTGGAGTTCCGACAATCACCACCGACCTTGCCGGTTTCGGCCAGTGGGTACTCGCTGAGCGCGACAATGCCTTTGAGGTGAGTGGCGTGAAGGTGCTCCATCGCACCGACTCAAACTATAGCGACCTTGTGGCACAGATTGCCTACAATGTGCATGCTCTCTTCTCCGACCCATCGGTGGATATGGCCAAGGTGCGTGAGGCTGCTATGGCAACCTCCAAGGCTGCTTCGTGGGACAACTTTGGAGAGAAGTATGTGGAGGCCTACAATCAGGCTATCGCCAACTTGCGCAAGTGCGGCAAATAAAGACGGTTGAGTGCCGGTGTGCTTTTTTCACAGAGAGAAAAAACTAAAGAAAAGATAATCAAACCATTATTTTTATTATTTATTGTGTATGAAACTACAGGTAAGTAACACAAATGCTCCTGCTTGGAGAGACCTGACAGTGAAGTCGGAGCTTCCCGCAGGACTTAAAATGCTTGAAGAGCTGTCGAAGAACCTTTGGTGGGTTTGGAACAGCGAGGGAAAGCGACTTTTCCATGACCTCGACGCCGACTTATGGCGTGCTACGGGTGAGAATCCCGTGTTGTTGTTGCAGAAATTGGGCTATAAGCAGTATGAAGAAATCCTGAAGGACAAGGAGATGATGGCCCGCATCAACTCCGTGTATAAGAACTTCAAGGAGTACATGGCTGTGCCCATGCGCAAGGATGTACCATCAGTAGCCTACTTCAGCATGGAGTATGGACTGTGTAGCGCACTGAAAATTTACTCAGGTGGTCTCGGAATCCTCGCCGGTGACTACATCAAGGAGGCTTCCGACTCTCGTATCAATATGACTGCCGTGGGCTTCCTCTATCGCTATGGCTACTTCACTCAGACCCTCTCAATCGACGGTCAGCAGCTTGCCAACTATGAGCCGCAGAACTTCAACCAGCTCCCCATTGAGCCGGTTCTCGAGAAGGACGGTCAGCAGGCTGTGGTGGAAGTGCCTTATCCCGGACGCATTATCTACG
>JAQXTJ010000070.1 GCA_029219425.1 Bacteroidales bacterium | reverse complement strand
TGGAAGGCTGATGCTCTATCAACTGAGCTACTTCCGCATTGTGGTCTAGTGGGTGGTGATGGATTCGAACCACCGAAGTCGAAAGACCACTGAGTTACAGTCAGTCCCATTTGGCCACTCTGGTAACCACCCTTTATTTTTGAGCCTCTTGTCGGATTCGAACCAACGACCCCGAGATTACAAATCACGTGCTCTGGCCAACTGAGCTAAAGAGGCATCTGCCGTTCACCATTCAAGCAAGGCTTACTGGCTTAAAGCGGTGCAAAGTTAAGCATAATTTTTATAATACCAAAAAATCCACAGCTTTTTTTTCAATTTTCTCATAAAAAAAATCACTTTTCCCTGATAAAACCACCCATCCACATTATAATATAAAAAAAATGAACCCACGTTTCGGCCCGAGGAGGCAAGCACGAATCTCACCGAATCGCAACAGATGCCCGACTACAACATCATCAAGCCGAATTTCAGCACGCCACGCTATTCGTCAGGGCGGAATTCAAGTATATCGGCAGGCTGGCACTGGAGTATTGCGCATATTGCGTTGAGGGTGCCGAAGCGTATGGCTTTCGCCTTTCCGGTTTTCAATATCGAGAGGTTGGCCTGCGTGATGCCTATGCGGGCGGCAAGCTCTCCAAGGGTGATTTTGCGCCGTGCCATCATCACGTCGAGATTCACTATTATTGCCATTGCTGTCTCTTGCTTTTTTATCAGATTGTAAGCTCTTGCTCTTCACTCACCTCCACGGCTATCGCATATAGGCGCGCAAGCACCATCAAGACCAGGCAGGTGATTAGCATATACTCGTTGATATAGATTTCTAATTGGCGCAGGCCGTGATACACTATATTCCCCGCGTTGCCATCAACGAGAGAATAGATGAAATAGAGTACCGACATTGCATAGAGCCAGCGGTGATTGCCCTTGATAAACAGCTTACCGGCACTTGCACCTCGCCATATTTTTGTGAGAAATGCAAGCAGAGTCGCAACAAGCGCGAGTGCAAGCGCATAGCGCACGGTCACAAGTGTGATGCGCAGCCACTGCACATCGGCCATGTCGGCGGTAACATTGCCGGCAACATACTCTATGGTTCCCCACGACTGATAGCTTATGAAAGCCACAAATAGCGCACAAAGTGTGACACATGCCACGATTAGTCTTCTTAGCGATTTCGATTCATTTTCCATAATACGATAAATATTTATTGCTAAACGATATGCAAAGGTAAGCATAATTTCCTTTCCTGCAAAATATTTTATCGTTTTTCGATAAATTATTTTTATATATCGATAATTCATGAAATAAGCGAAGCAATGCAAATCACATCCGTAGGTGGTGTGACACTAAAAAGAGGCTGCGCCTCTCACTTCAGTGTGGCGCAGCCTCATCATTCTTTCAGCAGGCGGTGGCATTATTTCTCCTTGCCGGCCTTGTCGAGCTGATGCGACAGAGCATCAAGACAAAGGTCGATAGCCTCCTCAAAGGTATCGGCAATCTTCGAGGCGTAGAGTGCCTCCTTCTGTGGTATTGTGAGTTTCACTGCTGCCTCCTTGTTGTTCGAAGTCTCAGGTTTCACCACCTTGAGGGTCACGTCCATTTCGGTGACTTCCTCGTGACGACGCGCGAGCTTCTGTGCCTTCTTGTTGATAAACTCTTCCAGCTTCGATGTTGCGTCGAAATGAATGTCCTTAATTCTAACTTCCATAATTTTCTCCTTTCTTTAATGCCCGAGGATGGGCGAGTTCGTAATTAGATTTTAAATCTCCAAATGTTATGTGCGTATATACTTGCGTTGCCGCAAGCGTAGTGTGTCCAAGCAGTTCCTTCACGCTGTTTAGCCCTGCGCCTCCATTGAGCATAGCCGAGGCAAAGGTGTGGCGCAGCACATGCGGGCTGCGCTGCTGCGACCCTCCCACGCGGTCGAGCTCACGGCGCACCACACGCTCCACGAGCATGGGATAGAGCGGTTCACCGCTGTGCCGGGTAAAGAAATATCCCTCGGCCGACGATGCCCCGATGCCGTCGCGCAGCTCGCGGTAGCGGCTTATCCACCCTCCAAGCTCGCGGCCAAATGGTATCACGCGCTCCTTGTTGCGCTTTCCCAGCACCTTCAGCTCATCGCAGCCCACATTGGCATCGCGCAGGCCTATCAGCTCGGCGCGGCGCATGCCGGTTGTATAGAGCATCATCAGCATCAGCTTGTCGCGCACGGCAGTGAAGTCGGCACAATCCACCTCCTCATCGAGCAAGGTATCGAGGTTCTCCTCGCGCACCACTTGTGGCAGGCGGCGGCGCACTCGCGCCACCTCCACGTCGGCAGCCGGGTTCTCGCCCACCTTGCCCTGCCTCATCAGGTACTTATAGAGCGCACGCACCGCCTGCACCTTGCGGCGCACGCTGCGGTGCCCCACTCCGCGCTTGGCAAGCCATGCCATCCATGCCCGCACGTCGGCGGGAGCGAGGCTGGCTGCGTCGAATGCTGCCTCATCGCCTCCACAAAGAAACTCCACAAGCTGGGCAAGGTCGGCCTTATAACACAAAACGGTATAAGCTGAAAGATTCAACTCATACCGTATATATGTCAAGAAATCCTCGATTACCATAGTAGCAAGTTCCTTTGTGTTTTCTTGCTACGAATTTAAGGCAAAGATTTCAGTTTTCCAAATTATTTTGCAGGAAAATTATTCCTCGTTGCGACGGAGCTGCTGCACATACACAGCCTTCATCATCTTCTTGCGGTTGGTAACCGACGGTTTCTCAAATGCTTGGCGCGAACGGAGTTCCTTCACAACGCCTGTTTTCTCAAATTTTCTTTTGAATTTCTTCAAAGCTCTTTCGATATTCTCGCCTTCCTTAACTTGTACGATAATCATAATTCTGTAAATCTATTTTTTGTTTGTTTTCTAAAAAAATTCTTGTTTCGCTCACCCTGCCTGCGCCTGCACTATGCAAGTGGAGGCTTTTTTTTGCACCCTGCCGTCGGACAGGAGGGGCTGTGATTGTGGTCACACATCATCCTGATGCACCCGGGGCTGCGCCTCGGTGCTTGTGGGTGGCAAGCAGGGTGAATGGTTGCCACACTGTGTGGTGATGATATGTGATGCTGTCGTTATTCTTTGTCTGTCAGTAGTTTGCCACAACCTCCTCTCAGTTGAGTGAAAAAATCGGGATAGCTTCAACCCACACCGCAGTGTGCGCTAAAGCGGCGCAAAGTTACACATTTTCAGCCACTCCCACAAGTTTTCCACACATTTTTTCATCCATAAGATTTCAAATTCGGGCAAATTCGGGCGTTTTGAAATGCTCGTTTCGGCCGAGAAGTGCATCGCCGCCGTGCGCGTGATTTGCGCAATGGGCGGCACAATAGCCCAAAGCCTCAGCTCTGCAAGCCAAGTGGCAGTTGCCACCGATGCCTGCACCGCCGGAATCTATGTGGTGGAAATCATCTATGCCGACGGTTCTTGCGAGAACCTGAAGGTTGCGCTCAACCGCTAATTGCATATTTAGCCAAAATACAATCTATTATTTCGCGAAAATACCCCCTGCCACGCTGGTGTGGCAGGGGGTATTCTTTTATCCTAATTTTTATGGCTGTCGGTTAATCCTTGTTTGGGGTATCCCAGCGGTGGGTCTTTGTGCACTTCAGGCTCACCTTCTCGGTGCCACAGGTAGCTGTGAAGTCGCCCTTCTCCAAAATCCACTTGAGGTCGGCTCCCACAAAGGCAAGGTCCTGAGCCTTCACGGTGAGCTTCACGGTGCGTGTCTCGCCGGGCTTGAGGTCGATTTTGGTGAAAGCACGCAGGCGGCGAATGTCGGGCGAGATGCTTGCCACCAGGTCGCTCACAAAGAGAAGCACCGGCTCCTTTCCTGCCACCTTGCCGGTGTTGGTCACATCCACGGTGAAGGTGAGGTCGTCGGTGGCCGTAAATTCGCTCTTATCCACGCGCAAGTTGCTGTAATTGAAAGTGGTGTAGCTCATGCCCTCGCCAAACTGCCACTGCACATAGAGCTGCGCGTCGTAGTCGTAGGCGCCCGACATTGTAGCCACGTTCTCGCAGGGCTTGTAGTCGTAGGTGGCAAAGGCGTTCACGCTGCTGGGATAGGTCATTGGCATCTTGGCGCTGAAGTTGGCGTCGCCGGCAAGGAGGTTGGCAAGCGCGTCGGCCCCGTAGTTGCCGGGAAGCATGATGTTCACTATTGCCTTTGCAAGCGGCACGATGTCCGATATCACACGCGGA
>JAQXTJ010000069.1 GCA_029219425.1 Bacteroidales bacterium | reverse complement strand
GCGGAATGGTGGATCCGAATGTGCTTGAGGCTTGCGGCATCGACAGCAAGACGTATAGCGGCTACGCCTTTGGAATGGGAGTGGAGCGCATTGCCAACCTCAAGTATCGCGTGAAGGATCTCCGTATGTTCTCGGAGAATGATGTTAGATTCCTGGAGGAGTTTAAGTCGGCGAGCCATTAGTTGTCAGTCGGGGGGAGATGGGAGAGAGGGGCGTTCGTGATTAACAAACAACAGGATTGATGACTATGTTCTGGAATTTTATTTCAGTGGCTCTGGGTGGAGCGCTTGGCTCGTGCCTGCGCTATGCTATGTCGCTGTCTTTCAGTGGGTCGCACTCGGTGCTCCCAATGCAGACGCTGACGGTGAATATTTTGGGTTCGTTTGCGATAGGACTGCTTTATGCCTATGTGAGCAACTACTCAGTGCCAACGGTTGCAAAGATGTTTCTCTTTGTGGGTCTGCTTGGAGGCTTTACTACATTCTCGTCGTTCTCGCTCGAGACGGTTGCAATGCTTCGCAATGGCTACTATGGCGCTGCTGCGCTCTACTCACTTGGCAGTGTGGTGCTTGGTATAGCGGCGGCATTTGGAGGCATATTCTTTGGCGACAAGATAATCGCCTGGATAGAACATTAATGACTACAGATTATTAAATTCGACATACACACACACTATCATTATGACGCAGAAGGAGAGATATGCCGGTGTGATAGGCTGGTTTAGTGAGAACCGACCGGTTGCCGAGACCGAGTTGCACTACAGCACCCCCTTTGAGCTGCTTGTGGCTGTGATTCTGTCGGCGCAATGCACCGACAAGCGAATCAACATGGTCACTCCGGCACTTTTTGCGGCTTATCCCACGCCGGCCGATATGGCAAAGGCCTCGGTGGATGAGATATTTGAGTACATAAAAAGTGTGACTTTCCCGAACAACAAGGCGCGTGCGTTGCTTGGTATGGCGAATGCGCTGGTGGACCTCCACGGTGGTGAGGTGCCGGCCGACATGGATGCGCTCGTGAAGCTGCCCGGTGTGGGTAGAAAGACAGCCAATGTGATTCTGTCGGTGGTGTTTGGGCAGGCTGCGATGGCAGTCGATACTCACGTGTTCCGCGTGTCGAACCGCATAGGACTTACCAATGAGTCACCCAATCCGCTTGTCACGGAGAAGACGCTGGTGAGGCACATACCACATGAGCTTGTGGGCAAGGCGCACCACTGGCTCATACTCCACGGTCGCTATGTGTGCACGGCTCGTGCGCCCAAGTGCATGGAGTGTGGCATCTCACCATGGTGCAAGCACTATGCAATGGCAATAGCAAAGACCACGAAGCAAAAACCTAAAGCGAAGCCATGAATGAAATGTTCTTGCTGATAATAGAGATTGTGGGCACGGTGGCATTTGCCATAAGTGGCATACGCCTTGCTGCCGCAAAAAACTTCGACTGGTTTGGCGCCTATATGGTGGGGCTTGCCACAGCCATAGGCGGCGGCACAGTGCGCGACCTTCTGCTTGGGGCCACTCCCTTCTGGATGCTTAATGGATGGTATCTTGGTGTGACGGGGCTATCGCTGCTCACGGTGATACTGCTGAAGCGCTATCTGGTTAAGCTGGACCAGACGGTGTTTATCTTTGACACAGTGGGGCTTGCGCTCTTTGTGGTGATAGGAATACAGAAGACCTTGCTTTTTGGCTTCCCGATGTGGGTGGCCATATTTATGGGAACCACCACCGGTGCGCTTGGCGGCGTGCTGCGCGACATCTTCATCAATGAAGAGCCACTGATTTTCCGCAAGGATATCTATGGCACGGCGTGCATCGCCGGTGGCCTGGTGTATTGGGCTATCTGCTTGGTGTCGGACTCGGTGATTCTTGAGCAGAGCGCCTGTGGCATCACTGTGATTGTGCTGCGCATACTCGCAGTGAAATATAACTGGTCGATTCCCATTCTCCACAACTACTATTCTCCAGAGAGCGACAATAAAGAACAGAAGAATCACTAAACAAAGCTATAAAGAAGAAGTGAAACAGAAACACAAAACCACAGCCGTGCAACTGGTGAAATATGGGCTTGTGGGCGTGAGCAACTCCCTTATCACCCTCATAGTAATCTTTGTGTGCAACGAATTGCTGGGCATGAAGCTGATGCTTGCCGATGCGATAGGCTATGTGGCCGGCGTCGTCAACAGTTTTATATGGAACAAAAACTGGGTGTTCAAGTCGCACAACCACCGCTTGCGCTACGAGCTTACGCTCTTTGTGGTGGGATTCCTGCTGTGCTTTGGCCTGCAATTCCTCACCGTGCTTGCTCTGCGCAATCCCATGAAGGCACTCGACATCGCAATCCTTGGCATACCCAGCGATGTGGTGGGCGAATATGCAGCCGTGTGCATCGGTATGGTGGTATATACACTGAGCAACTTCATTTTCAACCGTTGCCTCACATTCCGCAAATAAAGAGCACCAAACGACAAGGCTTATGAAGAAGCACCGACACCTTAGCACCGACATCGCACTGCTCATATTTCTTGCAGCAGTGGTGGTGCTGATGATTTTTCCCGTGCTGGGCAACTCGGCCCTGAATGGTATGGAGCAGCGCATGCGCGAGGCGATAGCCGGGGGCAATGCCATAGGCAACCTTGGCAATATATTTGGAAGCCGGACCGATATTTTCTACTCGGCTTATCTCTATCTTGTGGAACTAATCCATGGCTTGCTGCCAGGTCCATGTGATGCAATTGAGCTGCGATTGCCCGGGGCGGCGATTGTGACCACAATGACGCTGTGCCTCTTTCGCTTTGATGGCGACTTTGAGCGGCTCAACTCGTCCTTTCTTGCCTCTCTTCTTTTCCTGTCAACCACAATAGTGATTGAGACGACGTTTGCAGTCACTCCGGTGCTGCTGCCGGCAGCACTCTTTGTGTTTGCCATGATGAGCCTCTATCACTGGCTCCATCACGGCACACGCCGCTACTTCTACTTGGTTACGTTTTCCACGACACTTGCCACGATGCTCATAGGCGTTACGGCTCCTGTGTCGATGGCCATTATGGCGTACACGTTCATAGCCGCCTCGGATTATAAAGCCTATCGCCGCTACCTTGCTATCAGCTTGGCTCTTGTGGGGGCTTGTGCGGCAGCATTTTTTGCCATCTATGTGCTCACCGGCGACTCACAGTCGGCATCGTGCATATTTCATCTGCAACACCAGTTTGAGCCTACGGGCAGCATAGGCGACAACATGGCCTCAATCTTTCTGAACTATGTGGTGGTGGGCATATTCCCGTGGTCGGTGCCGCTGTTGCTGAGTCTTCCTTGGCTGGCGCACAAGGCTGGCCGCTTGGTGGGAATCTTCCGCAAGCTGACCCTTTTGCAACGTTTTGGGGTGATAATCTTTGTGTTTTCACTGCCGATGATGCTCTTTGGCACGCAGCTCTCGAGCATCTTGCTCATAACATCGCTATTCTTCAATATGCCGCTTATTGGCAAATACCTGTTGCTACAGTTTAAGCACCATCCATTGGTGTGGCGCATCACGGGCACTGCGTGCGGCAGCATCATTGGGCTTGGCGCATGTGCCTTTGTGCTGGTGAACGTGCCTGCCACATCGTGGCGCATGGCGTTGTGGCTCGGGGAGGAAGTGCAAGAGCTGTTGCTTCTGACAAATGGCTGGACACCGTGGAGCATTTTTCTCACCTGCATGATTTTCTTCACTCTCTACACTATGTGGCGCAGCGTGAGAGAGATAGGCAGCAACAACCGCTACCTCTATAGCATAATCACGCTTTATCTGCTTGCCATCACGCTTGTGGTGGGATATGTTCTTCCATAGGCAGAATAGGCCTTTGTCATTAAGCCAATAGCTTTGAATATGAACAATAGAGGCAGGCCGTTGGTATGGTCTGCCGAGTGTATGCGTTGTGTGTGTGGCTCACAGAGGTAAGAAGATACACAGTTTTGGCACACGCTACTCTACGATGCGAATGAGGCGAATAGCCGTCCAGGAGCGGTTGCGGCGTAGAGTTTCCTTCAGCTCATCTTTTTCGAGGGTCACTTTTCCGTCGGCAGACGATGCGTGGAGAAGAAACAGCTTGTCGGCCTCCTTGATAATCACTCCGACATGCGACACGTCAAGACCGTCGGTTTTGGTGACAAAAGCTACGAAGTCGCCACTTTTAATTGCTTTGGATTTCTTAGCGTCGAGCCATTCCTTTTTTATGTAGGGAAAGCGGTGCATACGGTATCCAATCTCAAAGTTTTTCACCTTTGACCACAGGGTGCTGTCGGCGAGTTGAGGATAGCTGTCTCTGTGCTTGCTCATGAAATCGAGGGTTTTCACATCGTAGCGTACACCATCAATTTCTCCTGTGACCTCACGGATATTACCCCGGTGGAAGTTGTTGACAATCCAGTCGCTAATGTAGTGCAGGCGGGAAGAATAGTCGCCGAGATGTCCGTCGCGGTAGCGGATTGATTCAAGATTCCGGGCGAAGTCGCGCCACGAAGTGCGACCATCGAGCGTGGTGCGAGTGAGAGCGTAAAGGGTTTCCACGAAGGTGGTGCAATCGAGCTGGTCGATGTTGATAGTCAGCCATTCACGGCTGTCCTCGAGGGTGTGGGCCAC
>JAQXTJ010000068.1 GCA_029219425.1 Bacteroidales bacterium | reverse complement strand
CAGCTTCTGCGCGTCGGCATCGCCCACTGCCGCGTCGATGGCGGGGTCGTTGATGTCGTCGATTTCCACGCGCTCGGTCACCTTCTGCTTGTCGGGGGTGAAGAGGTCGAGCCCGCCCTCATATATGTTGTAAACGCCCTTGAAGCGGGCGCCTATATTGATGGGCCAGCTCAGCGGTCGCACGCTTATCTTCAGCTCGCTCTCGAGCTCGTCGAGAATGTCGAAAGGGTCGCGGCCTTCGCGGTCGAGCTTGTTCACGAAGATAATCACCGGGGTGTTGCGCATGCGGCACACCTCCATGAGCTTGCGCGTCTGCTGCTCCACGCCCTTGGCCACATCCACCACGATGATGACGCTATCGACAGCGGTGAGAGTGCGGTAGGTGTCCTCGGCAAAGTCCTGGTGACCCGGGGTGTCGAGGATGTTTATCTTGTAGTCGCCATAGTTGAAACCCATCACTGAGGTAGCCACCGAGATGCCGCGCTGCTTCTCAATCTCCATCCAGTCGGAGGTGGCGGTTTTCTTTATTTTATTTGATTTCACGGCACCTGCCACGTGAATTGCGCCACCAAAGAGAAGGAGCTTCTCGGTGAGCGTTGTCTTACCGGCATCGGGGTGAGATATGATAGCAAAGGTGCGACGTTTCGCGATTTCAGTAGTTAAGTTTGCCACGTTGTAATTTGTATTTTATGTATAGAAGAGTAGTTTTTTAGCTTATAGCGAAGCCCCGGCGGCCACGTCGGGGGCATCGTCGTCGTCGAAGATAGGTTTCTGCTCGTTGGCGATAAATAGCTTGGAGAGCATGGTCACGAAAGCCGAAATCTGCTTCACGGCCTGTTCCGTGCCGTCGCTCACCTCCTTGCCCTGCATGCGCAGCAGCATGGTGCCATAGAGGGCATTGAAGCAGGTCTCTATCTCATCGGCAGGCTTGTCGCCTGCTTTGGCGCGAAGCTCCACAATATATGGCAGAGTCTTGTAGAACTCGGCGCCATATTCGGGAAACTTTGGCGACTTGAGCAGCTCGCGGTGCAAGTCGTTGAGGCGGATGAGCACATTCTTGTTGATTTGCAGGTGTCCGAGCTCGCGCACATTCTCGAGCTGCATCATCTTCACAATGTTGTCGATCCACTCGTGAGCCTCGGCTCGCTCGTCTTGTGGGAATTTAGATATATATTCGGCGTCGATGCGGTCGATGTCGAGGCCAAACACGCGCACCACGTCCTCAAGGTTCCACATAAAGAGCAGATAGGAGGCAATGTCGGTGCGACGCAGGGTTTCAGCAATCTTCATAGCAAGAATGTGAGAGTGTTATCCGAATTTACTGATTTTGCGCAGTGCCGGTTCGTTGATAATCTTGATGCGGCGGCCGTCCACGGTGATAATCTTCTCGGCGACGAAAGCCGAGAGTGTGCGGATGGCGTTGGAGGTGGTCATGTTGGAGAGGTTGGCGATGTCCTCGCGCGCCATGTAGATTTTCAGCGTTTCACCGTCCTCCTCATATCCATAGTTGTCGATAAGCAGCGAGAGCGACTCGGCAAGGCGGCCGCGAATGTGCTTCTGGGTGAGGTTGACCATCGTGGTGGCGCGGCCGCCAAGGTGCTTCGAAAGCTCGTGGATGAAGAACCACGCCAGCCGGCGGTTGTCGTCGATGAGCTTCGACACCAGGCTCATGCTGATGGCTCCGAGGGTGGAAGGCTCAAATGCCGCCGTGCTCGACACGTATGGCTCCTTGGCAAAGTAGGCACGATAGCCAAAATACTGAATGGGGCGATAGAGGCGGAGAATCTGCTGACGTCCGCCAATGCCTTCCTTAAACATCTTCACCTTGCCCTTGAGCAAGCACCAGAGATATTCAGGCTCATCATTCTCGGCATATATGATTTGATTTTTTTTGAAATTGTGAATTACGAAATTATCAACCACTATATGCTTCTCATCTTGCGAAAGCACTGACCATAATTCCGCAAGATCCTCACTCATTACCTTTTCTAAAGTACTCTTTTTTAACATAGACAAAAAAGCTAAAAAACGCACTGTGCTATAAAACACTGCTTTACAGCACGCAAAATTACACATTATAAATTTAACTGCCAAAAAATAGGCAAAAAAACACCATATTTATGTCGAAACTTGCCAAAACACAGCACAGCTGCGGCACACTTTTGTGACTGCCACCCCACTTTGCTCTCTTTGGATGCTGCGACATCGGGGGCGAGTGGATGCACCCTCATGGAAAAGGAAATTTGTGTGCACCACGGAAAAGTCTTGTATTGTTTTGACAGATTCTTTGCCTAAAACCACATAGAGTGGGGTTGGATTTGTTTTTTATCACAAATATATGTAATTTCGCCATGAAGTACATATAACAATGTATTCTGCAAATATTTTTTCGATTATGAACTTAGAATCAAAATCCATCGGTGCGTGCCTTGGCGCGACACTGCTGAGTGTGACAGCTATGGCAACCAAACCCTGTATTCCTGCCGACCCAAAGATTGAGGCGCAGGTGGAATCAAAACTCAAGAAGATGACGCTCGATGAGAAAGTCGGGCAAATGTGTGAGCTCACCATTGAGTCGGTAACCGACTACGAGGCTACCAAAGAGAGCGGGAAGTTTGCTTTCAGCTCCAAGCTCGATGAGGCGATAGGCACTTTCAAGATAGGCTCAATCCTCAACACACCTATGGGGCGCGCCCAGCGTCCCGAAGTGTTTGCCGAGATAATCAAGGTGATACAGGATAAGTCGATGAAATCGATGGGCATTCCCACGGTGTATGGCATCGACAACAACCATGGCACATCATACGTGGATGGCGGAACGCTCTTTCCGCAGCCCATCAACCAGGCGGCATCGTTCAACAGCGAAATTCCGCTGCGTGCCTGCGAGATATGCTCCTACGAGACACGCGCTGCAAGCATCCCCTGGATTTACACCCCCACGCTCGACCTTGCACGCGGCTCATCGTGGCCGAGAATGTGGGAGAGCTATGGCGAGGACCCGCTGGTGAATGCCGTGATGGGCGCACAGGCCGTGCGCGGCTTCCAGGGCGACGATCCCAACCATGTGGATGCCCGCCACTGCGCCGTGAGCATGAAGCACTATATGGCCTACGGCGCGGCAGTGAACGGACTGGACCGCACCCCGTCGTCGGTCACCGACCGCGACATGCGCGAGAAATACTTCGCCCCATTCCTTGCCGCAGCCCGCGCCGGGGCACTCACGGTGATGGTGAACTCGGCCATCAACAATGGCATTCCATTCCACGCCAACCATGAGTATATCACCGTGTGGCTCAAGGAGCAGCTCAACTGGGACGGAATGGTGGTGACCGACTGGGCCGACATAAACAACCTATACACCCGCGACCACATCGCCGCCGACAAGAAGGATGCAATTCGCATTGCCATCAATGCAGGTATCGACATGGCGATGGAGCCTTACAATACCTACTTCTGCACCTTGCTCAAGGAGCTGGTGGAGGAGGGCGAAGTGCCCATGAGCCGCATCGACGATGCCGTGCGCCGCATCCTGCGACTGAAATACCGCCTGAACCTCTTCGACAAGCCCTACAACAAGGTGAAGGACTATCCCAAATTCGGCAGCCGGGAGCATGCCGACTTTGCCACACGCGCCGCCGAGGAGTGTGAGGTGCTACTGAAGAACGACGGCAACCTGCTCCCACTCAAGAAGGGCACAAAGATTCTCGTGACCGGTCCGAATGCCAACGCCATGCGCTGCCTCAACGGCGGCTGGAGCTACACCTGGCAGGGACACAAGGCCGATGAGTTTGCACAGCAATACAACACCATCTATGAGGCTATGTGCAACAAATTCGGGTCGGAGAACGTGGTGCTTGAGCAGGGCGTGAAATACCTCCCGACCATCGACAGCAACAACAACTGGCGCGACGACAACGCCGATGAGCTTGGCAAGGCTGTGGCTGCCGCACAGAATGTGGATGTGGTGGTGGCCTGCATCGGCGAGAACTCCTATTGCGAGACTCCGGGCAACATAAAGGATATGTGGCTCTCTGCTAACCAGCGCAACCTCGTGAAAGCTCTTGCAGCCACAGG
>JAQXTJ010000067.1 GCA_029219425.1 Bacteroidales bacterium | reverse complement strand
CGGCTTTCTTCATGGCAGTGAGGATGGGGAGGAGCGGAGCCACGCCCACGCCGCCGCCACAGCACACCACTGTGCCATAGTTCTCAATGTGGGTTGCCTGCCCCAGCGGCCCGACCACGTCGGCAAGGCAGTCGCCCGGCTCGAGTGCGCAGATTTTCTGAGTGGATACCCCCACAGCCTGCACCACAAGAGTTATGGTGCCCTTCTCCACGTCGGCATCCGCGATGGTGAGAGGAATGCGCTCGCCATGCTCGCAGGCACGCACTATCACGAAGTGGCCGGCGCGTCGCGACTTGGCGATGAGCGGAGCCTCCACCACGAGCTTCACCACCTTCTCCGAGAAGTGCTCTTTGCTGATAATTTTGTTCATGTAGCAGTATTATTTTTTCGTTATTTTGCGTTTCTGTGTTGAAAATTGTCGGCAAATTTAGCGTTTCGAATGCTTAAATGCAAATAATATGCTTAATTTTACCGCTTTTCGCCCGATTTTTACCTTATTGCGGCAAAGTAGCGGCGAAGCACATCGGCATTGAGGGTGCTTGGCGTGTGAATGGCAAGGATTGCCGCACCCGAATCGGCAAAGAATTGCTGAATGGCCACACCCAGCTCCTCCTCGTTGCTTGCCTCGTGGTAGCCGAAGCCAAAGGCCTGGGCATAGCGGTCGATGGGCAGACTGCGGCTCACCTCGAAGTATTGCTCCAGCTCGTCGAGCTCCGAAGGCCCCTTGATGAAACGGAATATGCCCCCACCGCCATTGCACATCACCACTATCTTGAAACGAGGAGAGTTGTGCATTGAGGCGAGGCCAGAGATGTCGTAGAGCAGGCTCATGTCGCCTGTGATTAGCAACGTGAGGCGGTCGGGGTTGACGAGCGACGAGCCAAGTGCCGTAGATGTGGAGCCATCGATTCCGGCCACGCCTCGGTTGCAGTAGCTGCGGTGCACCTGAGTGGCCTCAAACAGCTGCGCATAGCGGATGCTGGTACCATTGGAAAGGTGCAAGTCAGTATCCCGTGGAATCAAGGGCAACAGCATAGAGAATGCCTTCAGGTCGCACCACGGAGCAGCCGCTATAAATGCCTTGTGAGCCTCCTTGGCGCGGTTTCTGGCAAAGCGCCAAAGCATAGCATAATCACTTTCTGATTTTCTGTATCCTTGGAGTTCAATCGAAGTTGATACCTGTCTGAAAAATTCCACAGGCTCCATCTCAAATCGCTTTGAGAGGTGCTGCATGGTGTCAATCACATTGTGGTCGATTCCTATGCGCCACTCCTCCATAGCCGGATTGCTGCGCAAAAAATTCTTCAGCATTCGTGTAACCAGCGCACCGCCCATAGTGATAAGCAAGTCGGGCGCATAGTCGGCTTCTTTCCCTGCCGGTATGGCCGAGAGCGTGCGGTCGATTGTGGTGATTATGCCCTCGCCACTCATGTTGCTGATGCTCTCCGTGAGCACCACCACGTTTGCCCGCCAAGAGAACTCATCGGCAAGCATGTGTGCCAGATGCTTATCCTGAGGCATCACGCCCACCACTATCATCACACGCTTTGACTCCACTATGGCCCGGGCACAATCTTCAACAATGTCATATCGGGCATGGCGCATCACCTCCACGTCGTCAATGATTCTTGCAAGTCCGTTAGGGCGCGGCGAAGTGCCACACAACGGCTCGGCAAGCTGCACATTGATGTGCACCGGGCCGCTTGGCGCACGCTTGGCAATTACCGCCGCCTCGTTCACCATGCGGTTGACCCACCATTGCCGGCCGGCACAGGCCGGAATATCGCAAGTGTGCTTCACCACACTTGCAAGGGCACCGGGCTGGCGTATCGTCTGGCTGTCGTTCTGGTCAATCCACTCGGCCGGGCGGTCGGCCGATACGATAATAATCGGAAGATGCCGGTAGAAGGCCTCGCTCACTGCCGGGGCATAGTTGAGCACCGCGCTGCCCGAGGTGCACACCACTGCCACCGGCTCGCCTGTGCACTGCGCCATGCCCACCGCCGCAAACGCCGCGCTGCGCTCATCCACAATCACATGCTTGGCAATGCGCTTCTCGCGGGCAAAAGCCACAATGAGCGGTGCGTTGCGCGACCCGGGCGACACAACCGCATTGCGCACTCCCTGCGCCACAAGCACCTCCACCAGCGCGGCACACTCCTCGTGGTCGGTGGTGAGCACAGCCCCTGTTTCTTCTCTTTCCATTTGTTGATGCAATTATTTTTCTTATTGTGTGAGAAAATTCTTTCTTATCTATAATAAATGACAAGCTATGATGTTGGCAGCCTTGATGAGCCTAAAAAGCAAGCAGAGCCAGGCGGTAGGCTATGAACGAAAGCAGCCATGCCAAGGCCGTGTTGTAGCCGATTGAGAAAATGCCATAACGCCACCGTCCCGACTCGCGCACAATGGCAGCCACTGTGGCCAGACAGGGAAAATAGAGCAGCACCATCACCATGAAGCTAAGAGCCGATGCAGCATCGAAATCGGGCTTCCCCGTGACACTGTCGGGCTGACGGAGCCTGCGCTGAAGCATTCCGGGATTGTCGTCGGCATCGTCAACAGTGTAGAGCACACCAAGCGTTGACACCACAATCTCCTTTGCCGTGATGCCACTGAGCAGAGCCACCGAGGCCTTCCAGTTGAGTCCCAGCGGCTCAATCAACGGGGTCACCGACTTTCCGATTCGGGCAAGATAGCTGT
>JAQXTJ010000066.1 GCA_029219425.1 Bacteroidales bacterium | reverse complement strand
AGCCAAAGCGACTGTGGGCGGACGCACCGGGGTGCGTCCCTACATAAGTGGTTATTTTCCAATTTTGATACACCCTCATAGGGCCTCTATCGGTGGACAACGCGGTCGTGGAGCTCGGCGAGCTTGGCAGAGTTCCAGCGGTCGGTGGTTCCGACGAGGTAGCCGGTGATGCGCTGAAGCTTGTCGATGTTGTGGCTTCCGCACACGGGGCACACTTCAAGCCCTTCTTTTGCGTCCTCGTAGCCACAGTCCATGCAGCGGTTGCGGTTGTGGTTGACCGAGCCGTAGCCAATGTTGTACTTGTCGATGAGCTTCACAATGTCCATCACCGCCTCGGGATTGTGTGTGGCGTCGCCGTCGATTTCCACATAGAAGATGTGTCCACCGCGTGTGAGGTCGTGATATGGAGCCTCAATCTCGGCCTTGTGGCGTGGGCTGCAATGGTAATAGACCGGAACGTGATTGGAATTGGTGTAATAGTCCTTGTCGGTGACACCCGGAATTATGCCAAACGACTTGCGGTCGCGCTTGGTGAATCGTCCGGAAAGCCCCTCGGCCGGAGTGGCAAGGATGCTGAAATTGTGCTTGTATTTCTCGGAAAACTCATTAGCGCGGTCGCGCATGTGGCGCACGATGCTCAATCCCAGCTCCTGACTCTCGGCGCACTCTCCATGATGCTTGCCCGTGAGCGCGATGAGGCACTCGGCGAGGCCGATGAAGCCAATGCCGAGAGTACCCTGGTTGATAACAGCCTCGATAGTGTCGGACGGCCGAAGCTCTTCGGCTCCATTCCACAGCTTTGACATCACCAGCGGGAACTGCTTGGCGAGTGCAGTCTTCTGGAAGTCGAAACGGTCGCATAGCTGGCGGGCAGCCACATCGAGCATGGCATCGAGCTTGTGGAAGAATGCAGAGATACGCTCCTCGCGGTCGTTATAACCCATACACTCTATTGCGAGGCGCACGATATTGATTGTGGAGAAAGAGAGGTTGCCTCGTCCAACAGAAGTCTTTTTGCCATATCTGTTCTCGAACACGCGCGTGCGGCATCCCATGGTTGCCACCTCGTGGAGATATCGCTTAGGGTCGTCGGGGCGCCAAAGCTCGTGGCGGTTGAAAGAGGCATCGAGATTCACAAAATTGGGGAAGAAACGGCGAGCAGTGACCTTGCAGGCGAAGCAATAGAGGTCGTAGTTTGGGTCGCCGGGGAGGAAATTCACGCCGCGCTTCTTCTTCCAAATCTGAATTGGGAAAATGGCAGTCGCGCCATTGCCCACACCCTCGTAGGTGGAGGTGAGAAGCTCACGGATTACGCACCGACCCTCGGCTGAGGTGTCGGTGCCATAGTTGATGGAGCTGAACACCACCTGATTTCCGCCACGCGAGTGGATGGTGTTGAGATTGTGAATGAAAGCCTCCATAGCCTGATGCACGCGGCAAACGGTGCGGTTCATGGCGTGCTGTAGCACACGATTGGAGCCAGAAAGGCCATCGAGGCTGCGGCTCACATAGTCGTCGATGGCGACATCGTAGAGGTCGCTGTGGTCGGCGCCATCGAGAGCCTCAATGTTTTTCACCTCCTCGATGAACGACCGGCGCACGAAAGGAGCGAGATAGAAATCGAAAGCCGGGATAGCCTGTCCGCCGTGCATCTCGTTCTGAGCAGTCTCGAGGGATATGCAGGCGAGGACACTCGCCGTCTCGATGCGCTTAGCCGGCCTCGACTCACCATGGCCGGCAATGTAGCCACCTTGCAGAATCTTGTCGAGAGGGTGCTGCACGCAAGTGAGGCTCTTGGTGGGATAATAGTCCTTGTCGTGAATGTGGAGGTAGTTGCCGCGCACGGCATCCTTGGCCTCGGCCGAGAGGAGGTAGTCGTCGACAAAAGGCTTTGTGGTCTCGCTGGCAAACTTCATCATCATACCGGCCGGCGAGTCGGTGTTCATGTTGGCATTCTCGCGCGTGATGTCGTTGTTCTTAGCCTCGATAATCTCGAGGAACACGTCGCGAGTCTTTGCGCGCCGAGCCACATTTCGCTGGTCGCGGTAGGCGATATACTTCTTCGCCACCTCCTTGCGCGGGCTGCGCATAAGCTCCAGCTCCACCTGGTCCTGAATTTCCTCGACCGACATGCGCTCCTTTCCCCGGGCACCGATGCGGTCGGCGATGCGCTGTATGAGCGCCTCGTCCTCGCCCTTCTCGGTCTGGAACATTGCCTTTCGGATTGCAGCCTTGATTTTCTCCTCGTTGTAGCCAACAACACGGCCATCGCGCTTCACTACTACCTGTATCATATTCTGAGTGTATGTCTTTGTGTATCTTATTGATTGTTGCAGGAATAAATCTTTTACAAGCGAAAAAAGTGGCAAAACGGGGTGTGGAAACCGCTCGGTTTTGCGACTGCAAAGCTACAAAAGATTTGTTTTTTGAACAAATTTTCTTCGACAAAAATTGAACGGAATTATCCGTTTTGGAAAACTTTGGCAGCGATTGTAAATTGCAAACGGCTGTATATCAGCTGAGTAGTTTCTTAAAATGGATAACTTGTGCATATTTATAATTGCAGAAATAGCTACGCCCAGGCAAAAGGAATCTCTTGCTGGTGTGGGTGCTTGCTATGCGATGAGCGTTGCACCGGCTGCGAGGCCACAGGCTTTGATGCAGCGAGCATGAGGGGCACCCGGCAGCTCCAGCCCTGCGACTGGTTGCGGACGTCCATAATGGCCACGCCAAGGCATCCACGTGCCATGCCATATACCTTCTTGACCAACTCGGCAAAAGAGCTGAACTCACGGCTGCACAGCGCAAGCACGCTGCGACCATTCTGCACGAGGCTCACAAACACGGTGTCGCCTGCCATAATTTTTCTTTGATTGTCGCTCATAATTCACAGTGCTATTAAATTGTTTTGACACTGCAAAATTACTGCCTGCGTGGGCGAGAAATGTGCCCATGCAAGACAATCAAAGTTAAAAGTAATAGAAATGCCGTGACTGTCACCAAAAATACCCGGCGGAATAGTGGTGGGAGAGAAGCGAGGAGAAACTATGGGTCAAAGCCGGCGCGTCAGAGACTCAAAGACTGATTGGGCTGGAGGTGCACCTGAACGGAAGATCCATTGAAGAAAAGAGATGTGGAGCCGCCTCGTACAGAGCTGATGGTGACCGAGGTGACTCTGCCACTCTGCCAGGCAAAGTCGAGAGTGAAGCCACCGCGAGCGCAAAGGCCGCTCACGGAGCCGCTTGCCCATTCCTTGGGCAGCGCAGGCAGCAGTGTGATGCTGTGTGGCGTGGATTGCAGCAGCATCTCGGCCACACCGGCCGATCCGCCAAAGTTGCCGTCGATCTGGAAAGGCGAATGGGCATCGAGGAGGTTGGGGTAGGTACCTCCACCTCTCACCGCATCATCGCCACGGTAGCCGTCGGGGCTGATGTACTTCAGCAGTCGCCTGAAAGTGGAGTATGCCATAGCGTTGTCCTTTAGGCGGGCGTAGAGATTCACCCTCCAGCCGGTGCTCCAGCCGGTGGATTCGGGTCCTCGCAGCTCGAGCGTGCGGTGGCAGGCGCGTGCCAGATCAGGCATAGAATCGACATTGATGTGGTTGCCGGGATAAAGGCCATAGAGGTGCGACTGGTGGCGGTGAAACTTGTCGCTCTCGTCCCAGTCGCGCCACCACTCTTGCAGGCTTCCTTTGCTGCCGGTCTTGTAGGGGGCAAGCCTGGCAAGGACGTTGCTGACCTCGGCGATGAAGTCGCTGTCGCGATTTAGAGCCTTTGCCGCACAAGAGGCGTCGATGAGGCACTGGCGAATCATAGCGAGGTCGGATGTGGTGCCATAGGATGTGGCAATGTTCACTCCCGGCCGGAGCACAAACTGGTTCTCGGGCGATGTTCCCGGAGAGGTCATTAGGAATCCCTCTTTCTCCACCAGCCAGTCGATGCAAAACTCGGCCGCCCCCTTGAGGCAGGGGTAGTATTCGGCAAGGAAGTCCTTATCGAGAGTGAATGCATAGTGCTCGAAAATGTGTGAAGCCACCCAGGCACCGCCCATGTTCCACGAAGCCCAGAGGGGGCCGCCCTTTTGCAGCCCCACGGGGGATGTACGGGCCCAGATGTCGGAATTGTGGCCAAGACACCAACCGCGCTCAATACCATAGAGGGAGCGTGCAGTGGCCGCTCCATTGACAGCCAGACGAGAGATGAAACTGAGCAGCGGCGTGTGGAGCTCGGACAGGTTGGTGCTCTCGGCGAGCCAGTAGTTTTCCTCCATATTGATATTTGTGGTGTAGTTGCAGCTCCAAGGAGGAAGCATACTCTCATTCCACAGGCCTTGCAGATTGGCGGGCACACCCTCGGTGCGCGAGCAAGCAATGAGCAGGTATCGGCCAAACTGGAAATATAGAGCCTCCAGCTCGGGGTTGCTCTGGTGCTGCTCGGTGTAGAGCCTGAGCTGCACATCGGTGGGCAGAGCCTTAATCTCGGGCGCGGTGGAGCCGAGATTGAGCGACACGCGGTTGAAGAGCCGCTGATAGTCGGCGATGTGGTCGTTGCGCAGCTGCTCGAAGTGTTTCTTCATCACCTTGGCGATGCGGCGCGAAGCCAAGGCCTTATAGTCTTTTCCGGAGGCAACAGGGTCGCGGTCGAAGCCGTTGAAGCTCGTTTCGTTGACCACATAGATAGTGGCCTTGGAGCCGCCCTTGACCAGCAGCTTGCCCTGCTTGGCCACCACGCGCCCCTTGTGGGGCTTCACGGCGACGATGGTGCGGAAGTGGATGCCACGCGTTGGGTCGTACTGATGCTTGAGTGAGTCGGGCACGGCGTGATAATAGACCGGGAAGGAGTGAAATGCGGCATAGCCGTCGGTGATGAGCATGTTGTCGGCGGCAACTGTGGAGTGGGGCAGAGGAGTGTCGTATTGGATGACGATGTCGCCGGAGGCGTTCTTGCCGGTGTTGCTCACGCGAATCACAATAACCGAGTCGGGCGAGGAGGCAAAATACTCACGCTTGCAACCGGCAGCGCGTGTGGAGGCAATGGCGTTGCCAATATTGAGAGTGCGCTCAATAGCAGTCGCATCGTTGTCGGGCGAGCCATAGTGGATATATAGGTTTCCAAGAGGCTGGTAGTTCTCGCTGTAGGGGCCTTGAAGCATCATATTGGCCTCCTCGGCGCGCTCATAGTCGTCGGCATCGAGCAAGGTGCGCACGCGCTGGAGGCAACCGCTGTAGTCGGTGGCCGAGTCGGCCACAGGCTCGCCGGTCCAGAGGGTGATGTCGTTGAGTGAAAGGCGGTCGGCATGAGCCGAGCCATATACAGCCGCGCCCATGCGCCCGTTGCCAATGACGAGCGATTCCTCGAAGAAGCGAGCGTCGCGGTCGTAGCGCAGCAGCAGGTTGCCGGCAAGAGCCGGAGAAAAGATAGAAGCCAGGAGCAAAACGAGGGCAAATAGCCCGGTGGAAGAAACAGAAGGAGGATTTTTCATGATGATGGAGTGAAAGTGAGAAAGAAAGATGAGAAGGAAAAGAGCCGGGGCTGCTATGCCAGCCCCTCGATTATGCCGTCAACAATGTCGATTTTTTCGCTCTGAGGGTGCAACGGCAGGCCGGGCATTCGCAGGATATCGCCCGACACGGCCACAATCATGCCCGCACCGGCACTCACCACGAAGTCGCGCACGGTGAACGTGAAACCCTCGGGAGCGCCCACGGCCTTGGGGTCGTCGCTGAATGAATATTGCGTTTTGGCCATGCAGAGAGGCAAATCTGAGAGTCCCCACTCCGAAATTTGAGCCATAGCCTTCCGGGCCTTGGAGGAGAACTCCACACGACCGGCACGATAGACCTTCCGGGCCAGTTTTTCCACCTTTTGCTCCACGGAGTCGTTGAGGTCATAGACATACTGGATTTCGCCCGAGGGCTGCTTCTCGATAGTCTTGATGCACAATTCGGCCAGCTCGCGGCATCCTTCACCGCCATGGAAGAAAGCCTCATTGGCAGCGAATCCCACGCCAAGGTCGCAGCAGTGATTGCGCACTCTGCTCACGTCGTCGTCGGTGTCGTCGCCAAAGCGGTTCATTGTCACCACCACCGTCTGCCCCATGGCGCGCAGGTTTTCAATGTGACGGTCCATATTGGCCATTCCGGCCTCGGCCAGCCCCTTAGTGGTGACGACAAGCACGGTGAGCTTGGGTCGGATACGCGCAATGCGGCACTTAATGTCGAGGAACTTCTCGGCGCCAAGGTCGGCACCGAAGCCAGCCTCAGTGACCACATAGTCGCTGTGGCTCATAGCCATCTTTGTGGCAATGATGCTGTTGCAGCCGTGGGCAATGTTGGCAAAAGGGCCACCGTGGATGAAAGCCCCGGTGTGTTCCACCGTCTGTACCAAATTGGGGTTGATGGCGTCTTGCAGCAGCACGAGCAGCGCACCCACGCCGCCAAGATCGCGCATATAGAAGGGCTTGCCCTCGCAGGTGACTCCAAGCAGAATATTCTCGAGCCTGCGACGCAGGTCGTCCATATTGCTGGCAAGGCAAAGGATTGCCATAATCTCAGAAGCCGGAGTGATGTCGAATCCGCTCTCCCGAGCCACACCATTTCCATCGCCCAGCCCCGTCACCACATACCGCAAAGCACGGTCGTTCATGTCGATAACGCGCCGCCACAGCACCGTCTTGAGTTGGTTGGGCTGACCCTGATGACGGAATATGTAGTTGTCGAGCAGGGCAGCGATGAGGTTGTTGGCCGATGTGATTGCGTGCATGTCGCCGGTGAAATGCAGGTTGATTTTCTCCATAGGCAGCACCTGCGCATATCCTCCGCCGGCAGCGCCACCCTTCATTCCGAAGCATGGGCCCATGCTTGGCTCTCGCAGAGCGAGCGCACTTTTGAGCCCCATCCGGTTGAAAGCCATGGACAAGCCAATGCTCACGGTGGTCTTTCCGATACCGGCGCGAGTGGGCGACATGGCCGTCATTAAAATTAGGTTGCTTTGCTCAACTTTTTTCTCGTCGATAAGCTCAAGAGGAACTTTAGCAATATTCTTGCCATAATACAACAAACTGGATTCGTAAATACCATACGCCTGAGCTATCTCGCTGATGTGCCTCAGTGGCGTGGTTCGCGCAATCTGAATATCGGTCTTCACTGTGATGAAAAAATAATAGAGTTGGTAAATGTGATGATTACCTCAATTTTTTGCAAAATAACTGAAAAAAATTCGTCTTAGCAAATAAAACGCCAGCATTTGCCAATCAAAGGCGGAAAAAAACAGCGCCTGGGCTTGACGGCCCAGGTGCAAGCAGGAAAAGCGACAGCCATCACGGGCTGCCGCTTGCAAAGCGATTTATGTGACAGGATAGCTGCCTGTGGGAATTAGAGGTTGCTGTCCTTTTCTTTGGCGAGGTTGCGATACACGAGCTTGTGCTCCTCAAATTCCTGAGTGGCGATAAGCACGGGCTTAGGCAATTTCTCGTAGTAACGGGAAATCTCAATCTGCTCGCGGTTCTCCGAAATCTCCTCAAGGTTGTCGTTCATAGATGCAAACTCCTGGAGCTTCTTCTCCAAGTCGTGCTTCATCTCCACGGCAATCTGGTTTGCACGCTTAGCAATGATGCAAACGGTTTCATAGACGTTGCCGGTTTCCTCCGACAACTTAATCATGTCGCGTGTGACGGTGTTGAGAGGTGCGTTTGATTTCTTGTAATCCATTTTCGTTGTATATTCAGCTAAAAAATTATTCTTTCACATATTTGCTCGCAATCTTGAAGATGTTGTCGGCTTCCTCACGGGTTTCGCTTTCGGGATAGTCGTTGATGAAGGAGTAGTATTCGTCGATTACGTCGCGGAAACGCTCCACCTTCTTTTCGTCCACACTCTGCGAAGCCTCCTGGTAGCGTGCCTTCAGGATGAGCATTTCGAGTTGTTCCTTGTATTTGCTGTAGGGATAGTCCTTGATAGCATTTTTGGCGACAATCACAGCCGATTCGTAGTTGTTGCCCATGTAGTTTCCGAGGTTGTAGTAGAGCTGTGCATTTTGCAGCTCCTTGAAAACGAGCTTGTCCTGAAGCTCGAAGATTGCATTCTGCGCAATTGACACTTTGTCGCTCTTAGGGAAGTAGTCGAGGAATCCTTGCAGCTCCTCAATAGCCTTGTAGGTGTCGGTCTGGTCGAGCTGCGACTCGGGGGAGTCGAGGTAGTAGCCATATCCGGCATAGAATCGGGCCAGCTCGGTGTACTGTCCCTTTGGATAATTGGTGTAGTAGGACTTGAAGTAAGCGCCGGAGCTGATGTAGTCCTTGTTCTGATAGTAGCTCAGTGCAAGTAGATAGAGAGCCTCCTCGGCCTTGTCGGTGCCCTTGAACACAGGGATAAGGTCGGTGAGGATAGTGTAGGACTGCGCATATTTACCTTTTTCGAAAGCCTTCTTGGCATAATCGAATTTGTAGTTATAGTCGGTGCTTTTGAGCACTTTGTTATATTCGCCACAGCTCGCAAGCAACATTGAGGCGAATATGATATATAATATGCGTTGTTTCATATCAATAATAAAAATCCTTTTTTGAGAGTGCAAAGTTACTGATTAATCCTAATATGGCAAAATGCTGAGTGAAAAATAATGCTAATGATACGCGAATAATTGTAATAAAAGAAGCCAAGAAGTCGATTGGGACGCAATAATTGCGATTTCGGCAATTTTTTGGGCTTATATGTCAGAGATTTCGGAGAAAAGATATAACTTTGTAAGTGTATCGGGGATGCAATCTTGAATTGTGCAATCGAAGAATACAGATGCACTAAAAAACTCGAGAAAACCGCTTTGTTATTGAAAAAAATAGTACCAATTACAATGAGACAGAGAAAGAACATTGTATGTTTAGCCGGAGTAGCAATGCTGCTGTCGGTGGCTTCGTGCGCTACGGGGGCCGGAGAATCGCGGCCGGAGGCAGTCGGCGATGAGCCTGTGGCCGAACAATGGGCAAGAGAGGCCTGTGGGCTGGTGCATGCCGGGGAGCTGATGAGGGCACAGCAGCTCATGGACTCGCTTTGCAGCGATGACAGGGTACGCTGTGCACTGCAAATCGACTCGCTGCAAGAGATAATAGGACGCTTGCGCTACGACTTCAGCCTCACTCCCGAGGAAGGCGTGAAAATGGTGAAGGAGATAGTGCCTGAAGCCGATGATGAGCTTATCGCCGAATGGAAAAGCAAGGGATATCTGGAAACAATGACCATCGACGGCCGAGAGATGTGGTTTCGCAAGTCGGTGCGCAACCTCCGACTTATCGACGTGGAGGATTTCGGACTCTACAACAAGCTCGCCAAGCGCGGAGTGGAGGAGAAATACGCAGCATACTTCAACGACATGATTGCCAAGCAGCCCGATGAGCGGGGCACACGCAACTGGCACCGTGTGAAACTCACATTCAGCCTTGAGGTGGAGGCAGGAGCAGTGCCTACAGGCGAGATGGTGAGGGTGTGGTTGCCATTCCCATTCGAGAACGGACGCCAGCGCAATATCAGGCTGTTGTCGTCGTCGCACAAGCCCACAATGTCGCAAGGCTCGGTGCACCACACGGTGTATATGGAAGCACCCGCCGAGGCAGGCAAGCCCACACAATTTGGCATTGAAGTGAGCTATGATGTGGGCGGGCAATACTTTGCCATCGATGAGCTGAAGCGCAACCTCAAGCCCTACGACACCACATCGGAGCTGTATGCACGCTTCACAGCCACCGAGCGTCCGCACATCGTTGTGAACGACAAGATGCGTGAGCTTGCCAGGAGCATAGTGGGCGATGAGACCAACCCGGTGGAGCAGGCGAGCAAGATATACGACTGGATTGTGGCTCGCTACCCATGGGCCGGTGCTCGCGATTATAGCACCATTCCCAATATTCCCGAATATGTGCTGGAACATGGGCATGGCGACTGTGGGCAGGTGTCGCTGCTCAATATCACCTTGCTGCGCTCGCTCGGCATACCTGCCCGCTGGGAGAGTGGATGGATGCTCCATCCCGGCGACAAGAACCTGCACGACTGGGGAGAGATATACTTTGAGGGAACCGGCTGGGTGCCCTGTGATGTGTCGTTTGGCCGCTCAACGAAGGGTACGGGCATAAAGGACATCTACAAGACGGGTACCGACATCTACCGCTTTGCCACCAATGAGGGTGTGAACGGCAAACTGTCGCCCGAGAAGAAATATGTTCGCTGCGAGACGGTGGATTTCCAGCTCGGTGAGGTGGAGTGGCGCGGTGGCAACCTGCCGATGCAAAAATGGAACTCAACACTGAGCATTGACTCGTTTGAGCGATGAGCTGTGAGCTTAGACTTTAGATTTTTAGACCTTTGACTTTATAAAAATTATGAAGAAATTGATTTTAATTTTGGCTGCCATTGTGTGCATAGTTCCGGCAAATGCACATTGCATGAAGCAGGTGGTGGATAGCCTGAAGAGAACTTATGCGCCCGATGGACGCACGGCCATCTGGAATATCGACTGCGTGGAGCATTACCGCGCATGGACGCTGAAGGGTGTGGTGGATAATGCTAAGAACAAGACTGTGATACTCGAAGAGGCTAAGCGCCTTGGCATTGATGTTGTAGATAGCATTGCAGTGCTTGAGAATAGCCTTGATAAGCCTTGGGCAATAGTGAAGTTGGCTATTGCCTCGTTGCGCACCGACGGCCGCCATGCCGCCGAGATGGCCACGCAGGCCATAATGGGAATGCCGGTGAAGGTGCTTGAGAAGAAGGGCGACTGGTATCGCGTGCAGACGCCCGATAACTACATATCGTATTGTCCCGGCAACTCGCTGCATCTGACCACTGAGCGCGAGATGAGGGCGTGGCGCAGTGCAAGGCGCTACATCGTCACGGCCTATCAATCGCAGATGGTGGAGAAACCCGGCAGCGATGCCACGGTGAGCGACCTGGTGCTTGGCAACATTCTTGAATATAAGGGGAGGAGCGGCAAGTGGATTAAGCTCGCCACTCCCGATGGCCGCGAGGGATATGTGGCGCAGGCCGATGTGAAGGAGTTTGCTGAGTGGGCACAGCAGAAGCCCGACATGAAGCTGGTGGAGAAGACTGCTCGCCGCATGATGGGCGCAGGCTACCTGTGGGGCGGCACTTCGACGAAGGTGACCGACTGTTCGGGTCTGGCCAAGGTGAGCTATTTTGCAAATGCAATAATATTGCAGCGCGATGCCTCGCAACAGGCTCTCACAGGCAAGAGGATTGCAGCTGAGGAGTGGCAAAAAGCGCGACTTGGCGACTTGGTGTTCTTCGGCTCTAAGAGTGGAAGGGTGACGCATGTGGGTATCTACTTGCGCGACGGTGAGTATATCCATTGTTCGGGTCGGGTGAAAATCAACAGCGTGAATCCAGATGCTGCGGGCTATCTTACTACGCCGTTCCTCTCGATAAGTCGCATCGACGGTGAGGTGGGTACTGCGGGTATCGTGGCTGTGAAGGAGCATAAGTGGTACTTTTAGTTTAGTTAGGAGTTAGGAGTTAGGAGTTTTTTAGATATTAGATATTGGATATTAGATACTGGATATTAGATACTGGATATTGGATATTGGGATGTTGGTGGGAGGTGGGGATGAAGTGATAATTAATATGTGAATTATGGATAGACGAAAATTTTTGATTGGAGCCGGACTGGGGCTGATTGCTGCCTCGTCGCCGATTTCGCTTTCGGCTCTTGGCTCGGCAACCAAGAAGGTGTCAAAACCGGGTCGCATGAAGCTCTCTTTTATGCCCTATGAGCTGCAATTGCGCCATGCTTTCAATCTTGCGAAATTCAGCCGCACCACTACGCCCGATGTGCAGGTGCAGATTGAACTTGATGGTGTTGTGGGCTATGGTGAGGCTTCTATGCCTCCCTATCTCGGCGAGAGTGTGGAGAGCGTGTGCAACTTCTTGAGCAAGGTGGATCTGTCGCAATTTGCCGACCCTTTCCGTATGGAGGAGATTCTGCGCTATGTGGATGGCATCGCGCCCGGCAACCGTGCTGCCAAGGCTTCGGTGGACATTGCGCTTCACGACCTGCTGGGTAAGATTATGGGCCAGCCGTGGTATAAGATATGGGGACTCTCGCCCGAGAAGGCTCCGTGCACTTCGTTCACTATTGGCATAGACAAGGCCGATGTGGTGCGCCAGAAGGTGCTTGAGGCTGAGCCTTACAAGGTGCTGAAGGTGAAGATGGGGCTAGACAACGACAAGGAACTGGTGGAGATTATCCGCAGCATGACCGACCGCCCTATCTGCGTGGATGCCAACCAGGGCTGGAGCGACAAGCACAAGGCCCTGGAGATGATAGAGTGGCTCTACGACAAGAATTGCCTCTTTGTGGAGCAGCCTATGCCTAAGGAAATGCTCGACGAGACTGCATGGCTGCGCGAGCGCAGCAACTTGCCTATTATTGCCGATGAGGCATTCCAGCGCATTGGCGACATTAAGCGTTTCCACGGCGTGTATGACGGTATCAACATCAAGCTTATGAAGAGTACAGGACTTCACGAGGCCTACCAGATGGTGGTGCTCGCGCGTGCTTTGGACATGAAAATCATGGTGGGCTGCATGACCGAGACGTCGTGTGCTGTTACTGCTGCCGCGCAGATTTCGCCGCTGGTCGATTGGGCCGACCTCGACGGTAACCTGCTTATTGCCAACGACCGTTTTGACGGCCTGAAGATAGTGAGCGGACAGGTGACATTACCCGACCGTCCGGGCATAGGCGTGAAGCTTCTGTGACGGGCAATTGAGATAATGATGCCATATTGGCAATAGATATTACATAAACTAAAGAAACAACCTATATCACAGCATGAATTTGAGATCAACAGTGTTTTTGGTGACTGCAATGATGACATCGGTGGTTGCTCTTGGCGCACGCCGGGAGTCGCTGCTTAAGGAGTCGTGGCAGTTTTGCCGCGGTGAGGCCACGGCCACATCGCAGTGGGAGAGAGTGACCATTCCTCACGACTGGGCAATCTATGGGCCTTTCGACCGCAACAACGACTTGCAGAAGGTGGCAGTGGAGCAGAATGGCGAGAAAGTGGCTACTTGGAAGACCGGCCGTACGGGTGGCCTGCCCTTTATAGGCAAAGGCTCCTATAAGACTACTTTTGAGGTGACCGACACCACCGACCGTGCCCTCACGCTTCTCTTCGACGGTGCCATGAGCAACGCCCATGTGAAGGTGAACGGCAAGGAGGTGGGCTACTGGCCCTACGGCTACAACTCATTCTATGTGAGCCTCGACGGCGTGGTGAAGCCCGGTGAGAACTCGCTTGAGGTGAATCTTGAGAACTTTGAGCAGGCGTCGCGCTGGTATCCCGGCGCAGGACTCTACCGCAATGTGCATCTCATCGACACACACCGCGTGCACATTCCCGTGTGGGGCACTTTCGTGACTACTCCCGAGGTATCGGAGGGGGGTGCTACGGTGAACCTGAGTATGGAGATTGCAGGTGCGCGCCGGCAGGAGAAGTGGCCAATGGGTGAGAAGGTGATGGTGAAAACCGTGATTCTGAATCCCGACGGACGCGAGGTGGCAAGCCGCGAGAATGAGTACATAGCCCGTGGTCAGGAATTTGTGCAACAATTCCTGGTGAAGAAGCCACGGCTGTGGAGCACCGACACGCCTGCACTCTATATGGCCCGCACCACACTGAGCATCGACGGCAAGGAGGTTGACAGCTACGACACCCGCTTCGGCATTCGCTCGATTAAATATGTGCCCGAGAAGGGATTCTTCCTCAATGGCAAGGCTACGAAATTCAAGGGAGTGTGCAACCATCACGACCTGGGGCCGCTGGGTGCGGCAATGAACCGTGCTGCGCTGCGCCACCAGGTGGAGCTGCTAAAGGAGATGGGCGCCAATGCCATACGCACCTCACACAATATGCCGGCTCCTGAACTTGTGGAGCTTTGCGATGAGATGGGAATGATGCTCATGCTGGAGCCCTTCGACGACTGGAGCTTCCGCCCGAAGTCGCCCAATGGCTATGGACGCTTCTTTAATGAGTGGGCCGGACGCGACATGGAAAACATGGTGAAGCACTACCGCAACTCGCCGGCAGTGGTGATGTGGTCGATAGGCAATGAGGTTACGGGACAATGGAGCCCGGTGGGAATGAATGAGCTGGTGATGCTCCAGGACATAATTCACCGCCTCGACCCCACGCGCCCTGCCACTTGCGGCTGCGACCAGATAAAATCGGTGCTCGACAATGGCTTTGCCGCCGCACTCGATATTCCAGGCTTCAATTATAAGCCACAATACTACGATGAGTGCTACCGCCGACTCCCACATGGGCTGATACTCGGCTCGGAAACGGCATCCACGGTGTCGAGCCGCGGTGTGTATCACTTTCCGGTGAAGTGGGGCGAGCATCACACCGAAATCCATGCCAACCACCAGAGCAGCAGCTACGACAACGAGGCCTGCTCGTGGAGCAACACTCCCGACTATGACTTTGCCCGCGATGAGGACCACGACTGGGTAATCGGCCAGTTTGTGTGGACAGGTTTCGACTATCTTGGAGAGCCGTCGCCCTACGACACCGACGCATGGCCCAACCACAGCTCGGTATTCGGCATCATCGACCTCGCATCGCTGCCCAAGGACCGCTACTACCTCTACCGCTCGGTGTGGAACAAGCACGATGCCACGCTGCATGTGCTTCCGCACTGGAACTGGAAAGGCCGTGAGGGCGAGGTGACGCCGGTGTTCGTATATACGAGCTATCCCAAGGCCGAGCTATTCGTGAACGGCAAGAGCTGTGGAGTGCGCGAGAAGAACGACTCCACGCTCATGAACCGCTACCGCCTGATGTGGAACGAGGTGCGCTATGAGCCGGGTGAGGTGAGAGTGGTGGCCTACGACTCCAATGGCTACAAGGCTGAGGAGAAAACCATACGCACCGCAGGCAAGCCGCATCACCTGGTGGCAACTGTGAACCGCACCACGCTCACTGCCGATGGCGAGGACCTGGCCTATATTACCGTGCAGGTGGCCGACAAGGACGGCAATCTCGTGCCAACCGACAACCGGTTGGTGAGATTCAACGTGACGGGGGCCGGCAGCTTCCGTGCCACAGCAAATGGCGACCCCACTTGCCTCTATTCATTCCAGGGCAAGGAGATGCCACTCTTTAGCGGAGCACTAACGGCAATCGTGCAAGCCGGGAAAGAGTCAGGCAAAATCACCTTTGAGGCACGAGCCAAAGGCGTGAAGCCATGCAAGGTGACAATCGACGTGAAATGACAATAAAATGAAGGCTCCACAGGACAATGTGGAGCTTTCTTGCTCTAAAAATTGCTAAAAAAGACGTATTTGCAGGGGATTGAACAATTTTACTAAAATATAAAATAAAATTATACTTGCAGTATCAAAAAAAATTTCTAATTTTGGAGCATGGAAACCACCTTTAGTGTGACTTTTTTACTTAATCAACTAAAACTAATAAAATGAAAGAAAAAATCAAAGAATTACTGAAGGAACTTTTTGCCGACGGAGCATCACTCTACGCATCGTCGGGTCGTATCAACCTCATCGGTGAGCACACCGACTATAATGGTGGATTTGTGTTCCCGGGAGCTATCGACAAGTGCATCAAGGCCAAAATCAAGGAGAACGGAACCGACAAAGTGCGTGTGTATTCGATTGACATCGACGACTATGCCGAGTTTGGACTCAATGAGGAGGATGCCCCTGAGCAGCAGTGGGCACGCTATATATTTGGTGTATGCCGCGAGACAATCAAGCGTGGTGGCACAGTGAAGGGATTCGACGCAATCTTTGCAGGCGACATTCCACTTGGCGCAGGCCTGTCGTCGTCGGCAGCAATGGAGTCGTGCTTCGCATTTGCGCTCAACGACATGTTCAACGACAACAAGATTGAGAAATATGAGCTTGCCCGCATCGGCCAATCGACTGAGCACAACTACTGCGGCGTGAACTGCGGAATCATGGACCAGTTTGCCTCGGTGCATGGCAAGAAGGACTGCCTCATGCGCCTCGACTGCCGCTCGGGCGAGTTTGAATACTTCCCATTCAAGGCCGACGGCTACAAGCTGGTGCTCGTTGACTCGGTAGTGAAGCATGAGCTGGTTGATTCGCCCTACAACAAGCGTCGTGAGTCGTGTGAGCGCGTAGCCAAGACTCTTGGAATCGAGACACTACGCGATGCCGAGATGGACGACCTCAACCGCGTGAAAGAACAGATTTCGGAGGAGGACTACATGCGTGCCGAGTATGTAATCGGTGAGAAGGAGCGCGTGCTTGCAGTGTGTGCCGCTCTTGAGAAGGGCGACTTCGAGACCGTGGGCCAGAAGATGTATGAGACACACGCCGGAATGTCGAAACTCTATGAGGTTAGCTGCGAGGAGCTCGACTATCTCAACGACATTGCCAAGGAGTGTGGCGTGACCGGTTCGCGCATCATGGGTGGTGGCTTCGGTGGCTGCACAATCAATCTGGTGAAGGAGGAGCTTTACGACAAGTTCATCGCCACAGCCAAGGAGAAATTTGCCGCAAAGTATGGCCACGAGCCAAAGGTGTATGACGTGGTTATCTCGGATGGCGCACGCCGCATTTCATAAAACCAACTGCAATAGATAATGAACGTAACAAAGCGTGTGGCAGCATCGCCCAAGGGCGAGATTGCCATATATAAACTCACAAACGCAAGCGGTGCAAGCGTCGAGGTGTCGAGCCTCGGCGCCGGCATCGTTTCGGTAGTGGTGCCCGATGCAAAGGGCGCGATGGACGATGTGGTGCTTGGCTATGCCGATGCCGCCGGCTATCTCTACGACGGGCCGTGTGCCGGCAAAGTGCCCGGTCGGTATGCCAACCGCATTGCTAAGGGCAAATTCACCGTGGGTGGCAAGGACTATAAGCTCGCCATCAACAACGGCCCCAATGCCCTGCATGGTGGCCCAGAAGGCTTCCAGAACCAAATATGGAACAGCCGCGTGGAAGGCGACAGCGTGGTGTTTACCCACTTCAGCCCCGATGGTGATGAGCACTATCCCGGCAATATGATAGTGACCGCCATCTACGCCTGGAGCGACGACTGCACCCTGAGCCTGAAACTCGGAGCATTGAGCGATGCCGACACAATCGTGAACCTCACCAATCACACCTACTTCAACCTGTCGGGCGAAGGAAGCGGGTCGGTACTCGGTCACAAGCTGTGGCTTGCTTGCAGCAACTATGTGCCGACCGACGACACCCTTATTCCAACCGGCGAGATAGCTCCAGTGGCAGGAACGCCTATGGACTTCACCACAGCCAAGACGCTGGGCGAGGAAATCAAGGCCGATTTCCCTGCGCTTGTGTATGGCAAGGGTTATGACAACTGCTGGCTCGTGGATGGCTGGGACGGCACAATGAAGACTGTGGCAGTGCTCACCGACGAGAACAGTGGCCGCGTGGTGGAAGTGGCTACCGACCAGCCTGCCGCACAGGTATATACCGGCAACTGGCTTGCCGGTGCGCCCAAGGGCAAGAGAGGCTGCGACTTTGCCGACTACGACGCAGTGGCAATTGAGTGTCAGGGCGTGCCCGACGCTCCCAACCAGCCACAATTCCCCTCGCAGCTCCTCAAGGCCGGCGAGCGTTATGACCGCGAGATAGTATTCAAATTCAAAACTTTATAATCTCAACAACAAAACACAAACTGAAAATTTTTTATGAAACCTACATTATTCCTTCTTGCAGCAGGTATGGGCAGCCGCTATGGCGGACTGAAACAGCTCGACACCCTTGGCCCCCAAGGACAGAGCATTATGGACTATAGCATCTATGATGCTATTCAGGCTGGTTTTGGCAAAATCGTGTGGGTAATCCGCCGTGATTTTGAACAGCAGTTCCGCGAGCAGATTCTTTCGAAATATGAGGGACATGTGCCTTGCGAGCTTTGCTTCCAGGCACTCGACGCACTTCCAGAGGGATTCACAGTGCCCGAAGGCCGTGTGAAGCCATGGGGAACCAACCATGCTGTGATGATGGGTAAGGATGTGATTAAGGAGCCATTTGCAGTGCTCAACTGCGACGATTTCTACGACCGTGACGCATTCATGGTGATGGGCAAGTTCCTCTCAGAGCTTCCCGAGGGCAGCACAGGCCGCTATGCAATGGTGGGCTTCAGCGTGAGCAACACTCTCTCGGAGAGCGGCACCGTGAGCCGTGGTATCTGCGAGAACGATGAGAAGACTCACATGCTCACCGGCGTGGTGGAGCGCACAAAGATTGAGCGTCGCGACGGAGTGGTGCAATATCTCGACGAGAACGACCAGTGGGTGTCGATTCCCGACAACACACCGTGCTCGATGAACTTCTGGGGCTTCACTCCCGACTACTTCGCACACAGCGAGGAATACTTCAAGCAGTTCCTTGCCGACCCGAAGAACCAGGCCAACCTCAAGAGCGAGTTCTTCATTCCGCTCATGGTCGATACCCTCATCAAGCAGGGCAAGGCTACTTGCGAGGTACTGCCGACGACTTCGAAGTGGTTTGGCGTGACTTATCCCGAGGATCGTCCGGAGGTTGTGGCCAAGCTCGCCAAGCTCCACGAGCAGGGACAATATCCTAATCAGATGTTCTGATCACACGACACATCGACAATATTTGCAGCCGGATTCTCAGCTTGTGAGAGTCCGGCTGCTTTACTTCTGACTTAGTCACTCAAAAAAGTGCTGTATTATTGCTGTCAGGTACACTTTTATGAGCAATCAAAACTTGGGGTGCAGTTCCCTTTGTCACAGCCTTTTGGCATATTGTGTGAGTGCCGTGACTATTGTTCGATAAGCATTTGCTGCACGAGCTTGGGTGCGTTGGTGGTGATGATGTCAACCTGATGGTCGATGCACCACTTGATGTCGTCCGGCTTGTTGACGGTCCAGGCATTTACGCGGAGGTTTAGGGCGTGGCACTCGGCAATCCACCAAGGGTTGCGCTTGAGCACGCTAAAGTGATAGTCGATGCCTGCGCCGCCCATTGCCTTTATTTCGCGCGGAGTGAGGTCGCCATTGAGGAAGAATACGGGGGTGCCTTTGGGTGCATACTTTATGAGGTTGGCAAAAGCCTCCCGCGAGAATGTGATGTACTCGATGTTGGCCTCGAGTCCGCGGTCTTTCACGAGCTTCACCACGGCTTTCACGGCCTCTTCCTCATGGTTCTTGTCGGTGTGAGGCTTTAGCTCGAGGATGAGTCGTGTGTGCAGCGAGAGAGAGCGGTTGAGATATTGCTCGAGAGTGGGCACTGTTTCGCCGTTTTGCAGCACTTGAGCAAGCACATCGCGGGCTTTTGACGTTTCGATATGGATTCCGTTGATGTCGGGGTCGTGGTTCACCACGAGTTTCTTGTCGGCAGTCATCCACACGTCGAATTCTGAGCCGTAGCAGTCGATGGAGTCGGCTTTAACGAGAGCTCTGATGCTGTTTTGGGCAGAACCTTCGGTGTCCCAGTAGCCTCGGTGAGCTACCACACAGGTCATCTGAGCGAGGGCGGCAGCCGAGCCTAAGAGCAAAGATGCGAAAAGCAGAATAGTTTTTTTCATTGCAATATGAATAATTAAGGATTTTGAAATTTTCTATAAAGTTACGGCGACTTTGTGAAACAGACAAATAATTGCCGAGTTTTTTTGCAGTGAAGAATGTGAGGAGGCAAGTGAGGAGGCAAGTGTGAAGTGTGCCAAAAGAAACAAGGCGTGCACGCTCACCTTGTCAATGGAGCGTGCACGCTATGATGTATTGTGCCTGCTGTGGGCAGGGGAGCTGTTTTACTTCTTGTTGGCGAGATACTGCTCCTCACGGTAGGTGAGGCCCATGAATACCACAGAGAGAAGGCAAGCTGCAATAAGGAGCACGAATGTCATGTCCCAGCTGAAGTTCTCGGCAACGTAGCCAATCACTGTGTTTGCGAGGATTGCTGTTCCGAAGAAGTATCCGAAGAATCCTGTGAGGCCGGCGGCAGTTCCGGCAGCATTCTTTGGAGCGAGGTCGAGAGCCTGAACGCCGATGAGCATCACGGGGCCGTAGATGAAGAAACCAATGCCAATGAGTGAAATAATCACTATTGTGAGGTTGTCCATGAAGAGCCAGTAGGTGATGATGAACACTGCTACGAGAGCCATAAAGATGATTGTGGGCAGTGCGCGGCGTCCATTGAAGAGCTTATCGGAGAGCCATCCACAGATGAGTGTGCCGGGGATTGCCGCAAATTCGTAGGCGAAATAGGCCCAGCCGGCATCCTTGAGGTTTACGCCCTTCTCGGTGAGGATTGTTGGCGCCCAGTCGAGGCATCCGTAGCGTACCATGTAAACGAAAGCATTGGCGATTGCAATGTACCAGAGGAACTTGTTGTTGAGAACGTACTTGAAGAAGATATCCTTTGTGGAGAGCACTTGCTCCGACTTCTCGCTGTAGTTCTTGGGGTAGTCGTTGCGCCATTTCTCAACCGAAGGCAGTCCGCACGATTGTGGTGTGTCGCGCAGCAGGCAGTAGGCGAGGATGGCAATGAGAATTGCCGTAGCGGCGGGGAATACGAATGTGCCTATGAGGAAGTAGTGGTCGGGCTGGTTGGCGTAGAACCAGGAGCCGAACCAGGTGGCGCCATATACCGACATCGGTCCAACGAGTGCGCCACCCACATTGTGGGCACAGTTCCATATCGACATCATAGTGCCACGCTCGCTCTGCGAGAACCAGTGAGTCATCACGCGTCCGCACGGAGGCCATCCCATTCCATTAAACCATCCTACAAGGAAGTTGAGCACACCCATGAGGATGATTGCGAGAGAGTGGTTGTTGCCGAATGCAGTGATTGGCACAATCATGAACATCATAGAGAGAGAAGCAAGAACCAATCCTAATGGGAGGAACTTGCGGGCATCGCTGCGGTCGCTCACACTGCCCATGAGGAATTTTGAGAGTGCATAGGCAACGGCATTCATGGCGAGGACTGTACCCAGCTCACCTTTCTCGAATCCGAAAGGAGCGAGCATTGGAATTGCCATGGAGAAGTTCTTGCGCACGATATAGAACGCTGCATAACCGATGAATGCTCCCATGAATACTTGCAGACGCAGTGATTTGTAACGACGGTCAGCCTCTGGGCCCGTCTGTTCGGGCTTGTGGGCTGGAGGTGCTAATAAATTTGCCATAGTTGTTTTGTTGAATGTTAAGTTTATTAGGTTTATTTTAGTTAATACAAAATTAGCATAAATTTGCTATTTGGCGATAAAAAACGCGAAGAATGTTTTGCCAAAAGTTGAAAAAACGCTCATTTTGGCGAAAACAGCGTTTTTTCAACCATTAACCTACATTACTTACGCAATCTTTTTTTATTACCTTAATTACTCGAGAGCCGCGGCGAGAATGCTTATGGGATGCTGCACGGGCACTGATGTTGACATCTCAATCTGCCACTTGCAGGTTTCGCAATCGGTTACAACAAAGTCGGGCTTCAGAGCCTCGATTTTCTCGAAGAGAGAGTTGCCAATAGCTTGCGAAGTGGGGTAGTTCTCCTTCTTGAATCCGTAGGTTCCGGCAATACCGCAGCATTGTGAAGGAAGCACGGTGACTTCCACGCCCGGAATCTGCCGTAGCAACTGTATGGAGTAGGCTGCCCATCCCATTTTTTCCATGTGGCATGCAGTGTGGTAGGCCACACGCAGCTTGTAGTCCTTGCGGAACTTGAGCCTGGCTTTACCGCTCTCAAGAATCATCTGCACGAATCGAGTTGCAAGGTTGATGCTGTCGCGCACGTCGGCATTGTCGATACCGAGGAGGTGCGGATACTCATCGCGCATAGTGAACACGCACGTTGACGAAGCTCCGATTACCTGACGCCCGGCTTTCACTGACGCGCGCACAGAGTCGATGTTGAGTTGAGCTTGCTTCTTGGCCTGATCGATAAGCCCATTGGAGATTAGGGCCACGCCACAGCACTTCTCGCGGTCGAGCAGCTGCACGCCATAGCCCAGAGCATTCATCACGCGCACGAAGTCCTTGCCGAGCTGCGGATAATTGTAATTGATGTAGCATCCGTGGAAGAAGCTCACCTGCTTCTGATATTGAGCCTGTTGGGCCTGAGCGTGGCGCTTGAACCAGGTTACAAACTTCTGCGAGGCATATTTGGGGAAGGTGCGGTGGGCGTCGATTTTCATCACGCCATCGAGAATAGCCTTTACGGGTTTCAGCCCGAGCGACATATTCACCACCGGAGCCATGGTAGTGGCCATGGTGCCCATGAAGTCGGTGTTGGCGAGCATCATCTCACGCAGACCAGGTTTCTTCTTGCTGTATTTTATTCGTGCAGCCTGGATGATGTCGCCAATGCGCACGTCGTGAGGGCAGGCCACTTCGCATCGCTTGCAGTTGAGGCAATACTTGAGCGACTCATCGAAGAATCCCGGCTTCTTGAGGCGGAGGCGCTCACCGTCGGGGCCGGCCTGCTTTGGGCCGGGATATTCGGGCTTCACGGCAGCCACGGGGCAATACACCGTGCACACCGTGCACTTGAGGCACTGCTCAAAGTTGTTTTCGCTTATGTTCATTGTAGGATCAGTCATTGCTTGCTGTTGGTTATTAGGTCGGCAACATGGAGGGCGGAGATTAGCGAAACGCCTGCACCGCTTGCCTCCTTAATGGGATTGAAATTGCTCAGCACCGCTCCAGCGGCGTAGAGGTTGGAAATTGCTTTTCCGCCCTTTGTGGGGTGAAAATTGAGGTCGGTAGCAACGCCGAAGCTCATATATGGCTGTTCGGTGAATATCTCGTGGTTATACCAGTCGTCGCGGTTGTCGGCAGCATTCACATCGGCATCCAGCAGAGTTTCCACCACTTTGTCGGGGCGAGCCTCCAGTCCGTGGCCGAAGAAACTTCCGGTGGCGAGCACGAAGTTGTCGGCAATCAGCTCATCGTCGGCAAGGTTGCGGGTGCTCACGGCAATCACTTTGCCATTCTCGATGCGTGCAGAGGTGACTGTGTCGCCAAGGAAATAAGTGCCGCCGAGTTGCTCGAAACGGCGTCGCATGGTAATCTGAGTGCGGATGCCCGGCACCGATGGAGGAAGCACGGGAATGAAGCAGATGGGACGCTTCACGGCCTTCTTCAGCACCTCCACGGCATGAGAGTCGTAGAGGCCAAACACTGCCGGCAGCACTACAGCCTGGGCATCTCCTGCGTTACGCTCCACGATGGCCGCAAAGCGCAGCAGGGCGTCGTCGTTGCCCTCGAAAACCTTTGCAATATTGGCCGATCGCATCTCTGACGGGCTGGTGCGCAGGTGCTCAAATTCCGGCATGTTAATAGCGGCTATTGTGCACTGAGTGCCGATTCGCTCGAGGTTGTCGGCTACAAAAGCTGTGTGGAAGTCGAGGAAACCCACGATGTTTTGAATTGAGACCTTTGACCAAGGCAACTTGTCTTTCTCGGAGATGGAGTTGAAGTCGTCGAGCGACAGCCAAGTGGGCTTCATGATTCCGAGCGGAGTGATACGGTAGTGATTGCGCTCTATGGAGCCATTCACTTTCACTCCCATACGGGCGAAGAACTCGGGCACCTCTCGTGCAATGGCAATTGCACGGTCGGCGCCGATGCGAGCGTAGGGGTGCTCGGCCGGAATCACCTTGGCAAGAGTGGTGGCGGGTGTTTCCACATCGAAACCTTTCACATAGCCAAGGAAGTCGAAAGAGCCCGAGCAGAAGTGCAGGGCGCTTTGCCCGGTGGAGATGATGGCGCAACGCTTGCCGCGTTCGGCGAGCGATATTCCGCAAGCCAGACCGCTAAGACCACCTCCTATAATTATTGCGTCGAATTTCATTGTAGTGAGACTGTGATTTAGTGTTATTTAATTTCGGTGACAGGAAGGCCATACACACCCTCATAGATCCACGAAGTGAACTGAATCTCGCTTAGGGCATCGCCCCAGGTTACGGGGTACATGCCTTTCCAACGCTCTTGAAGGAACTGTGAGAGGTTGTCCTGAGCATCGCGGGCGCAGCGTCCGGCTTTTGCGAGCTGTCCGGCGGCGCGGCATGCGCAAAGCTCGCCCTGACAGGTGCCCATACCCACACGTGTGCGACGGCGGAGATTCACCAGATTGTCGATGTGGAGGTCGCGGATGGCATATTCCACCTCGGCCACAGTCACTTCCTCGCACTCACACACCAAGGCACGCGATTGAGCATCGGCATCGGCTATTGCGTCATTCATTGAGCCGTGTCGCCACTCTGCCGATTTTTCGGCAAGCTCTTGCTGCTTTGCCGCAGTGGAATAGGATTGCTTGTCGGAAGCCTTTGCTGCGGCGTGGATGTCGTAGTATTTCTTTGCAGGAGCCTCTTCCTTGCGCGAACCCGGCAGAGGAATTTCGGCAGTCTGGCACTTGCGGTCGATATTTAGCTTTTGGCACACCAGGTCGGCACACCACTCGGCCATCAGGCGGTAGGTCATGAGCTTTCCTCCGGTGATGGTTATGAATCCGGCGAGTCCGTCGCGTGTCTCGTGGTCGAGAAGCACGATTCCGCGGCTGATGCTGCGGCCAGAAGGGTCGCTGTCGCTTGCCACGAGAGGTCGCACGCCTGCGTAGGCACGGAGAATGCGGGTGCTACGCAGCGAAGGAGCGAGCTTCTCGCCCTCACTGAGCAGCAGGTCGACCTCATCACGCGTCACAAGCATATTGTCGCACTCCTCGAAAGGCACGCGGCTTGAGGTGGTTCCAATCACGCAAATGAGGTCGCCGGGCACAAGGATGTCGGCATTGGCAGGTTTTCGGCAGCGGTTGATGACCATGTTGTTCACACGGTGGCCAAACACAAGCAGTGCGCCCTTGGCCGGGAACATGTTCACGTTGACGCCAGCCATCTTGGCAATGTTGTGTCCCCATATACCACCTGCGTTGACCACGAGCTTAGAATAGAAAGTCTTGGTCTGCTTGGTGCGATGGTCGAGCAGCTTCACGCCCTTCATTCGGCCATTTTCGATTACGAAACCGGTGAGCTCGTGCATAGTAAGCACTTCGGCACCGTGAATCTTGGCGTCGATTACGTTGGCAGTAGCCAGGCGGAAAGGGTCAACAGAGCCGTCGGGCACGCGCACGGCGCCAATTAGCTCGGGATTGACCGAAGGCTCTAACCGGCGAGCAAGCGCTGGGTCGATGATATCGGCGCGAATGCCGGCAGCATTGCACGACTCCACAAATTTTGCCTGGTAAGCGAGGTCGTCCTCGGGCAGAGTGATAAACAGGCCATCGTTTTCTTCCACGCAATGCGCGGCGATGCGGCGCAGTGTCATGTTCTCCTTGATACATTCTTCGGCCGACTCGCGGTCGGTAACGGCATAGCGTGCTCCGCTGTGCAGCAGACCGTGGTTTCGGCCGGTGGCACCCGAGGCGAAGTCGTGTCGCTCCACAAGCAGCACTTTCAGTTCACGCATGGCACAGTCGCGTGCGGTTCCGGCTCCAGTAGCTCCACCGCCCACTATGATGACGTCGAATTGAGTTTCACCATTTATTTTCATGTCAGTATATTAATGGTTTTGTTGTATTCTTTCGGTTTGTTTCAAATTGTTGTGCCACAATAGGATAGCTTGTTGAATGATTGAGGATAGAAGTAAAATCTTTCGCAAACTAAAATTTTGGCTTTCATAACGCAACAAAGTTACTCCTTTTTTTGCATTTGACAAAATAAAAATTAAATTTTTTTGGATACTTTGCGAAATAAGTTGTGTCGTGCCGAAATACAGTGCTTTCGTAATGGTAGCGAGAGGCTGCTTGTGATGTGAAAACTGCGGTAAATGGAGGTTATGAAACGGTTAAGAGTAGCAGTGGAGAGGGAACGAAACAAGAATCAAGGATTTTGATTCACAAAATCTACGGCGCGGTTGATGTAGTCGTTGAAAGGCTTTGTGGTGCGGAAGATTTCGGCGAGTCGCTTAGGCAAGTCAGGAGCTGTGACGAATGCGTCATCAACCGTAGCCACGAGGCAGTAGTTTTTGAGTCGCAGTAAGTGGGAAAAAGGAGCGTCGGAGGGGTAGCCTTTTGGGACTTTCTTCAAAGCTCCGTCCATGTCGATTGTGAAGCGTCTGTCGGCTGCGGCAAGCACCTGAGAGGAAAACTCTTCCCATCCGTCGCTTATGTCCTCCCTGATGACCGGAATCACGGCTGGGTCGTAGCAGTAGTTGCCCGAGGCGAGCATGTGGGCGTGAGGATAGGTGTCGCTCTCGCCTGTTCCGAGGTGGAAGTAGTAGCCGGCGTGCATCGACTTCTTTCCGCCCGGGCAGAGGAACACACCGAAGTGTGTCTTGTAGGGTGTCTTGTCGGTCGAAAAACGGGTGTCGCGGTAAATGCGGTAGGTGCAGTCGCTTATTGAGAGCTTGGCGATGTCGCTGTCGAAGAGTCCAATCTCAGCAATAAGTTCCTGGCAGAAGTTTTGCCACTGTTTCAGTATGGCCTGATAGCGAGGCTTGTTGGCGGCAAACCACTCACGATTATTGTTTTGCGCGAGGTCGCGCACGAATTGCAGAATCTCTTTCATATTTTTTGTTCTTAATTATATTGCTCTATGTTTTCGGCTGCCGGGCGCACGTCTTGAAAATAAATCTTTCTTGGATGCTGAATGAGCGTTGAAGAAAGATTTTTTTGATGGTGCAAATTTACAACATTTGGCGGCAAATGGGCAATGAAATGCAAGAAAAAGGCAGCCATCTGAGTTGAATGACTGCCTTGAAGAATCTTTATGGATTAGCTTATAGCCCGTTTGTTGTGCTCGATTTGATTTGTATCGTTGTCATCGTTGGATGTGTTGTTCATTGTAGATTAAATTAGTTGTGCAAGAATAAGAGTTTTCAGTAGTGAGATAGCACAGTAGTGGATAGGCACAAAGCATCATCACGGCGCACGCGTGCTTAAATGATGATACGTCGCAGGGTGAATACATAGTAGTCGGCGGCATTTAGCCTGCCTGTGGCTTGCGATGCTATCTTAATGCGATATTCTATACGAGCAAGAGCAATTCTGCGGCAAAACGAGGGGAAATGGCGGCAGGCGGTGAGAATCTTTCCGAGCTGAAGGTGAGATGTGCCATACTCGGAGCGAGGCAACTGCCCGAGAGGAGTGTTACCATCGATGCCCGTGAAAAGGATAGCTCCCGTGTGCAATACATTATCGCTGAGCTCGCACTCATTGGCAGGCGCAGGTGATCCCGGCTCGCCTATGACGCCAGCCGATACAGTGAGCGACATCACGACCCACAGACCAAAGGATAGTATGAGAGACCTCAGCGGCGAAAGCATAACAGTTGATATAGTTTGCACAAATATACTATAAAAACGAGAAATGGAAAAATTTTGTTTGCAATAAAAAGCCAATTTAGCAGTAAATACGCTAAATTGGCCAATTTATCATTGAAATGTGCTAAGACCGCACTATTTATTCTGAGCCTTTGCCCAACCGTCCTTGAGGGTAACAGTGCGGTTGAAGACGAGGTGGTCGGGAGTGGAATCGTAATCCACAGTGTAATAGCCTATGCGCTGGAACTGGAGATAGTCGAGCGGCTTGCGTGTGGCGCACCACTTCTCGACAAAAGCCCTTTTCACTTCGAGCGAGTCGGGGTTGAGGAACGGGCGCATAGCTTCGATGCCGCGCACGTCGCCATTCTCCTTGGAGTAGTTGGCCACGGCGTCGCGGGGATTTTCCACGAGCCAGAGCTTGTCGTAGTTGCGCACCTCGGCTTCGAGGCAGTGGTTGCACGACACCCAGTGAATGGTCTTGCCCTTTATCTTCATGTTGGAGTTGGCCTGACCGGTCTTGGTGTCGGGTACGAGCTCGGCGTAGATTTCCACTATACGGCCATTCTCGTCTTTCTTGCAGAAATTCTCCTCGGGGCAGCGAATGATGTAGGAGTTCTTGAGGCGCACCTCCTTGCCGGGACCGAGGCGGAAGAACTTCTTGGGAGCATCCTCCATGAAGTCGTCGCGCTCAATCCATAGCTCACGGCTGAACTCGATGGAGTGAGTGCCGTCGGCCTCATTCTCGGGGTTGTTTATTACCTCGTAGGTCTCCACTTCGCCCTCGGGGAAATTGGTGATGACGAGCTTCACGGGATCGACCACGGCACTCACGCGCAGGGCGCGCTTATTGAGGTCGTCGCGCACGGCACTCTCGAAGAGCGACATCTGGTTGAGTGCGTCGAAGGTAGTGTAGCCAATCTTGTTGATAAAGGCAAGAATACCCTCGGGCGAATATCCGCGGCGACGATATCCACAGATGGTAGGCATTCGTGGGTCGTCCCAGCCATTCACCACGCCTTCTTTCACAAGGATTAGCAGGTTGCGCTTCGACAGCAGGATGTGTGTGAGATTGAGCTTGTTGAACTCATATTGGCGCGGGCGGTTGTCATCGAGAGGCTTGTCGTCGCCGGCCACCTCCTTAGCCCAATCTACGAACAGGTCGTAGAGCGGACGGTGAGGAACAAACTCGAGAGTGCAGATAGAGTGGGTCACGCCCTCCCAGTAGTCGCACTGGCCGTGAGTGTAGTCGTACATAGGATAAGCGTTCCACTTGTTGCCTGTGCGCCAGTGAGGGATATTGAGCACGCGATACATGATAGGGTCGCGGAAGTGCATATTGTCGGAAGCCATATCAATCTTGGCGCGGAGCACCATGCGTCCCGGCTCAATGTTTCCGGAGTTCATTTCTTCGAAAAGACGCAGGCTTTCCTCCACGGGGCGGTTGCGGTAGGGCGACTCTGTGCCGGGCTGAGTGGGTGTGCCTTTTTGAGCGGCAATCTCCTCGGCAGTCTGCTCATCGACATAGGCCTTACCCTTCTTGATAAGAGCAACGGCGAGGTCCCAGAGCTGCTGGAAGTAATCGGAGGCATAGAGTACCTTGTCCCACTTGAATCCAAGCCACTTTATGTCTTCTTCAATTGACTTGACAAACTCAATGTCCTCCTTTGTTGGGTTGGTGTCGTCGAAACGCAGGTTGCATGTGCCACCAAACATATCGGCTGCTCCGAAGTCGATGGCAATAGCCTTGGCGTGACCGATGTGGAGATAGCCATTAGGCTCGGGTGGGAAACGTGTCTGCACGCGTCCGGCGTTCTTGCCATCTCTCAGGTCATCGGTTATGATTTGCTGAATGAAATTCAGCGATTTTTTCTCGGTTGGATTGTTCTCTTGAATCTCAGCCATAAAATATTGCTTTAAGATGAGTAAAAAATCATTGGGAAAACACTTACATTATTCACAGCTGTGTGACCGAAGCGGGGAACTTACGGCAATTGTAGCGCGAAGCCATAATCTCGCCGTAGGCACCTGCCGAGCGCAGTGCGATGAGGTCGCCGCGTCGGGTGGTGGGGAGAACCTCGTCGGTGCCGAAGCAGTCGCTCGACTCACAGATGGGGCCAACCACGTCGTAGGTTTCGGTTGGAGTGCCGGCAGGAGCCGAGATGTTCTCAATCTTGTGGTGAGCCTGATAGAGAGCAGGGCGAATGAGGTCGCTCATTCCGGCATCCACAATGATGAATTTCTTAGCAATGCCCGTCTTAACGTAGGTGACGCGTGTGATGAGTGAGCCACACTGGGCTACCACAGCGCGTCCGAGCTCGAAGTGTAGCTCCTGACCCGGGCGCAGCTTTAGGTGCTGCTTGAAGATGCCGAAGTATTGCTCGAAACCGGCGATGGGAGCTCCGTCGGGGTTGGAGTAGTCGATGCCCAGGCCGCCGCCTACATTTATGATTGATAGGTTCAGGCCGCGGGCTTCGAGCTGGTTCTGAAGCTCATTGGCCTTGTGGCAGAGCATCACGAAAGGCTCGCTCTCTGTGATCTGTGAGCCGATGTGGAAGTGTAGGCCGATGAGCTGCACATTGGGCATTACAAGAACGGCGTCGATAACCTCACTGAGCTGCGGGATGCTGATTCCGAACTTGTTCTCATTGAGGCCTGTGGTGATATACTTGTGAGTGTGAGCGTCGATATTGGGATTGACGCGAATGGCGATGCGGGCAACCTTTCCCTTAGAGGCTGCTATGGCATTGATAACTTCCATCTCGGGCAGCGACTCCACATTGAAGCAGAAGATGTCGCTGTCGATACCGGCCGATATTTCGTCGTCGGTCTTACCCACACCTGCAAATGCAATCTGGCTGCCAGTGAAGCCAGCATTGAGGGCAGCGGCCATCTCGCCTCCGCTCACGCAGTCGATTCCAAGGCCGGCCTCGCGCACCATTGCGAGGATTGAGGCATTTGCATTAGCCTTCACGGCATAGTGCACCTTGAATGGGAAGCCCGCCGTGCAGCGGTTGATTTCGGCAAGCGTGGCACGGAGCAGCTCGGTGTCGTAGTAATAGAAAGGTGTGGAGATGTGGCTGAATTTATCAATTGGAAAATTCATAAACGTTTATTTAGTCTTTTTGAAAATATGGTCGCTGAGAAGATTGAGGGTGCGCACCTTGTCCTCCTTCTTCACGAGAAACGACACATTATAGTTGCTGCCTCCATAGGAAATCATGCGAACAGGCACTTCCTTGATAGCCTCGAGAGCAAGAGCCTCGATGCCGGTGTTGTGCCACTCGAGGTCGCCCACGACGCAGATGATAACCATGTCGCGGTCGATGGTGACGGTGCCGAATTTCTTGAGGTCGTCGAGGATGGGGTCGAGGTTCTTCTCGCTGTCGATAGTGACCGACACGCCCACCTCCGAGGTGGCAATCATGTCGATAGGAGTCTTGTAGGTTTCGAAAATCTCGAACACCTTGCGGAGAAAACCGTAGGCGAGGAGCATACGTCCCGACTTGATTTTGATGGCGGTGATGTTGTCCTTTGCGGCGATAGCCTTGATGGTGCCCTTGCCACTGGTGTTGTGGATTAGCGTGCCCTTTGCCTCGGGACACATGGTGTTGAGCAGTCGCACGGGGATATTGTTGAGCTTTGCCGGAAGCACGCAAGTGGGGTGGAGAATCTTCGCTCCGAAGTAGGCCAGCTCGGCAGCTTCCTCAAAGTGCAGCTCATCGACGGGCGTGGTGCCTTCCACGAATCGAGGGTCGTTGTTGTGCATGCCGTCGATGTCGGTCCATATTTCAATTTCCTCGGCGCAGATGGCTGCGCCAATGAGAGAGGCACTGTAGTCGCTTCCGCCGCGTTGCAGGTTGTCGATTTCGCCGTAGGCATTTCGGCAGATGTAGCCCTGAGTGATAAACACCTCGGCATCGGCATATTTCTCGAGCAGAGCGGTGAGCTTCTGCTTGATGTACTGGGTGTCGGGCTCGCCATTCTTGTCGGTGCGCACATAGTCGAGAGCCGGGATTATTACCGACTTCACGCCGATAGAGTGCATGTAGATATTCATGAGGGCGGTTGACATTAGCTCACCCTGTGCAAGAATCTCCTTTTCCTCGAAGATTGTGAAGAGATCCTTGGTGAAAGAGCGGATGTAGTTGAAGCACGCCTTAATCTCGGTGGTGGCAGCCTCGCGGTCGGCCTCGGCGGAGAAGAGGTCGTGAATGGTGGCGAAATATTTGTTTTCCAGGATGTTGATGGTTTCCTTGGCACCATCTATGTTGTGCTTGTAGAGATAGTCGGATATTTCTACGAGCGTATTTGTAGTTCCCGACATAGCCGAAAGCACGACGATATTCTTGCCGCGCTCCACGACCAGTTTAGCCACATTCTTAATTCTTTCGGCGGAGCCAACCGAAGTTCCTCCAAATTTCAAGACCTTCATCGGATACAAAATTTATATTAGTTTTTTACAGATTATTTACAATAATAAAGTGAAAGTGCAAAATTACAAAAAAATGTGCAAAATGAAAGCAAAGTGCCAAAAATTATTTTAGCGCTTTGCCCAAAATGCCTTGAAAGATAGCTGAAAATCAGCATTGCACGAGGCGCTTGGCCTCGCACTTGAGCACACGACCGGGAAAGTCGCTGATGAGTTGCAGGTTGTGGGTGGCCATCAGCACGGTGGTGCCCTTTGAGGCGATGTTGTGGAGGAGAGCCACAATCTGGTGGCTTGTGTCGGGGTCAAGATTGCCCGTAGGCTCGTCGGCCAGGATTAGCTGTGGCTTATTGAGCAGAGCACGGGCAATGACAATGCGCTGCTGCTCGCCGCCCGAAAGCTCGTGAGGCATCTTGTAGGACTTTTTCACCATGCCCACACGGGTGAGCACCTCCTCGATGCGCTCGGCGATAGCTGCCTTGTCGGTCCAGCCGGTAGCCCGTAGCACAAACTCCAGATTGTCGTGAGCGGAGCGGTCGGTGAGTAGCTGGAAGTCCTGAAAGACGATGCCTATCTGTCGCCGTAGGGAGGGAATCTGTCGTCGCTTGAGGCGGGCAACATCGAAGTCGAGCACGAGAGCCTCACCCTCTTCGACTGACACTTCGGCATACATCGTCTTCATAAGGCTGCTCTTGCCGCTGCCCACCTTGCCAATGAGATAGGCAAATTCTCCCTTATCGAGAGTGAAAGTGACGTCTTTAAGGACGATAAGGTCGTTGCGCGTGACGAGCACGTTGCGGTAGTCAACAATCGGTGTCATAGTCGGCTTTCTTCTTGTTGTGTCGGTTTTCCAGTGCCTCGGCAAGCTCCTCGATGCGGCGCCCCTTGGCTGTGAGCAGCACGATGAGGTGGTAGAGGAGGTCGGAAGCCTCATACATCATACGGCCGTCGGTGCCATTTGTGGCTTCGATTACGGTTTCCACCGCTTCTTCGCCCACCTTCTGCGCCATGCGGTTGATGCCGCTTTCGAAAAGAGAAGTGGTGTAGGAGCCCTTGGGCATCTCACGGTGGCGCTGCTCGATGAAGTCTTGCAGCTCGGAGAGGAACTGAATGCCAAGGCTGTTGTACGGAGAAAAACAGGTGGCAGAGCCGGTGTGGCACACGGGGCCTTCGGGGATGGCCTTTATGAGAAGGGTGTCGCGGTCGCAATCCACGTCGATTGATACCACATTGAGGAAGTTGCCGCTTTCCTCGCCCTTGGTCCAGAGCCGGTTTCTGGTGCGGCTGAAGAAAGTGACTTTTTTCAGCTCCAGAGTCTTGGCATAGGCTTCGGGATTCATGAAGCCGAGCATAAGCACATTCTTTGTGCGGGCATCTTGTATGATGGCGGGGATTAAGCCGCCGAGTTTATCGAAATCGAGTTGCATGAGAATAAACTTTAGAGGGTGAAATTTTTTGATGGAAAGACTAAAGCCGCACCGGGATACCGGCCTGGTGAAGATATTGCTTTAGGGCAGGAATCTGAATTTCATTGAAGTGAAACACACTTGCGGCAAGTGCGGCATCGGCGTGACCCAGGGAGAATACATCGAGGAAATGCTCTCTTGCTCCGCAGCCGCCCGAGGCGATGAGCGGAATGTGGATTTGCGACGAGAGCTTGCTGAGGGCTTCGCATGCGAAGCCTTGCTTCACGCCATCATGGTCCATGCTGGTGAAGAGAATTTCGCCGGCACCACGCTCTTGGCCTTCGTGTGCCCACTCGATGAGCCGGCGATTGGTTGCAATGCGACCACCATTGAGGTAGCAGGTCCACTCGCCATTGGTGCAGCGAGCGTCGATAGCCAGCACGCACACCTGGTTGCCGAAGTGGTGTGCAATCTCGTCGATAAGCCCGGGACGGCGCAGGGCGGCAGAGTTGACTGAAACCTTGTCGGCACCGGCTTCGAGCAATCGGCCCACATCGTGCACCGAGGAAATTCCTCCACCCACGGTGAAAGGAATGCTCACATTCTCGGCCACGCGGCGCACCATGTCGATGAAAGTGCCGCGTCCCTCGTGCGATGCGGTGATGTCGAGAAACACCAGTTCGTCGGCGCCTTCGTCGCAATATCGCTTGCCGAGGGCCACAGGGTCGCCGGCATCCTTGAAGTTGACGAAATTCACGCCTTTCACGGTTGTTCCGTCCTTCACGTCGAGGCAGGGGATTATGCGTCGGGCAAGCATGTTCCGGTGAGATTAATTCGTTCTAAATCTTTTAGAGTGATGCAATTCTCATAGATAGCCTTGCCCACAATAACGGCAGGAATGCCACTTCGCTCCAGGTCGGCGAGGTCGGACAGGCGACCCACGCCACCGCTTGCTATGAGGAACAGGCGTGGGAACTTCTTGAGAATTTCCACATAGAGCTTCACCGATGGGCCGGTGAGCGTGCCGTCGCAGCTCACGTCGGTGCTGATAACCTGTGTGATTCCCTTCTGCACATATTCCTCGATGAAAGGAATGATGCTCTGGTTGCTGCCCTGCTGCCAGCCGTCGGTGAGAATCTTGCCGTCGCGGGTGTCGGCGCCGAGAATCACGCGTCGCGAGCCGTAGGTGGCGAGCCAGCGCTCGAAGGTAGTGGGACTCTTCACTGCGATGCTGCCGCCGGTCACTTTCTCTGCTCCACACTCAAATGCGATGCGCACATCGTCGTCGCTCTTTAAGCCGCCCCCAAAGTCAACCTTGAGTTCGGTGTGAGAGGCGATTGCTTCGAGTACCTTGTAGTTGGTGATGTGCTGGGAGCGAGCGCCGTCGAGGTCAACGACGTGTAGGCGACGGCAGCCGGCGTCCTCAAAGGCGCGTGCCACATCGAGAGGCGACTCATTGTAGATGCGCTTCTCTTCGTAGTTCCCTCGTGTGAGGCGGACGCATTTTCCATCGATAATGTCGATGGCGGGAATCACTTCAATCATAGCGTAATGAAATTTTTAAGTATGGTTTCGCCCACAGAGCCACTCTTTTCGGGGTGAAACTGTGTGGCATAGAAATTGTCTTTGTGGAGTGCTGCGCTGAAGGGCGTGATGTAGTTGCAGGTGGCAATGGTGTGCTCACACACCGGCGCGTAGTAGCTGTGTACGAAATAGAGGTGTCCGGCGGCGCTGTGGGCGTCGATGAGCTTGCCCGGGGTGGCTTCGATGGTGTCCCATCCCATGTGAGGAATCTTCATTTCGGGTGCAGATGCGTGGTTGAAGCGGCAAACCGGGACATCGAAGATGCCGAGGCAGTCGGTGTCGCCTTCCTCAGAGTGCCGGCAAAGGAGTTGCATGCCTATGCAAATTCCGAGCACAGGCTGCGTGAGCGACTTGATGAGCGCGTCGAGACTATGTTCGCGCAGATAGCCCATTGCGGTCGAAGCCTCACCCACGCCGGGAAAAATCACCCTGTCGGCCGAGCGCAGGGTGGCGGGGTCGTCGGTGACGACAGCCTCCACGCCGATGCGCTTCAGTGCATGGAGCACCGAGAACACATTGCCGGCATTATATTTGAGGATCGCAACCTTCATGATTAGCTGAATACGATGGTCTTATTCTTGTAGGTGAGTATTTTGCGCTGTATGTGCTTCTCCACGGCACGGGAGAGCACGATTTTCTCGAGGTCGCGCCCTTTGTGCACCAGATTGGCCACGGTGTCCTTGTGAGTGATGCGCACGATGTCCTGCTCAATGATGGGGCCGGCGTCGAGCTCGGTGGTGACATAGTGGCTGGTGGCTCCGATGAGTTTCACGCCTCGCTCATAGGCGGCATGGTAGGGCTTCGCGCCCACGAAAGCAGGGAGGAAAGAGTGGTGAATGTTGATGATGCGGTTGGGGTAGCGGTTGATGAATTCCTCGGAGAGCACCTGCATGTAGCGGGCGAGCACGATGAAATCGATGCCATAACGCTCGAGAAGCTCAAACTCACGCGCCTCCATCTCGGCCTTATTGTCGCGGTTGACGGGAATAACCTCGAAAGGAATACCGAATTGCTCACCCACATGGGCGAGGTCGGGATGGTTGCTCACGATGAGTGGTATTTCCACCTCCCAGTCGCCGGCAGTGTAGCGGGCGAGGATGTCGTAGAGACAGTGCGACATCTTCGACACAAATAGAGCCATGCGCTGAGGCCGGTCGGTGAAGGAGAGGCGATAGACCATGTTGTAGCGCTGGGCATAGAGAGTGAAGAAGTAGTCGTTGATTTTCTCCTTGGGGATTATGAATTTTTCGAGGTCCCACTCCACGCGCATGTAGAAGATGCCGTTCACGCGATCGACATACTGGTCGAGGTAGAGAATGTTGCCGCCATTGGTGTTGATAAACTCAGTGATCACCGCGATAATGCCCGGCTGGTCGGGGCAGTGCATGAGAATGACGGCATTATTGTGACTTGGCGTAGTATTTCCCATTTCCATATATATGTGCTTTTTTCTGATATATTGATTCACAAAGATAGTGATATTCTGTGGAATAATGAAAAAACAGCCGCTGAATGTTACAATTTTCGCACAATTTTGGGCGAAAACGAAACTTGAGCTATTAATGTGCTTTCTGTGGAAGATGCGGCAGTGAGCGGAAGAATGGCATCAAGAGCCTTGCGGAGCGAAGACGCGCATAGGAGGGCGGCCTCGATGGCGGCAAATGCAGAGGCGGGAGCCACCACAATTGCCCCCTCGACATAGAGGGTGGCGGCAGTTTCCACATCGAAGCGATGCACGGAGCAAGTGCCGTTATTATCCACACACAGCACACTGTTGGTGTGCTGTGTGGAATTGATTAATATGTAATTACTGATGTAGCGTTTCATTTGCCGGGTGGTTTTGGCGCAAGGCGGCGCTGACGGTGGGAGGGTGGGGCAGCCTCGCCCCTTTCATGCTCCATGCTTTCACGCTCCTTAGCCTCGGCAGCACGCTTTTCGTTGTCGGCAGCCTTCTTTTTGAGGGCGGCAGGGCTGATGGCCTTTGGCCCACTCCACTTCTGAAGATCGAACACGCGATAGGCGTCGGCATTGAGACGTGTGCGCAGCAGCATGATGCTGTCCACATAGATGCACTCGCGTGCTGCGGGTTCGGCTGATATGTAGCCATACACGCGCTTCACGCGCTTTGTGGAGTCGCATTGCAGCTTGAGCTGCGACTCACCCTCCACGCCCGATGTGCGATAGGCAAAGGATGTGGTCCCATCGTAGTAGTCGGCGCCGATGAAAGCCTTAACAGAAGTGGCCGAGTTGCGCAGACGGTAGGTGAAAGTGTAGAAGTCGCCACTTCGGTCGTCGGGCTTCTGAGAGATATCGAATCGAATGATACTGCGGTGATACTGAGGCATGAGAATCCAGGAGCGTTCCTTGTCCCAGATGTCGGCACTGTCGCCTGCCGATGGGTAGCGCTTCTTCACGCGCTTCACCTTCACACCCTTTGGACTTTCGGCCTGAGCAAGCTCAAGCTCCTCATCCTCGAGAGCGGCAATCACACCATCATATACCTTGATGTACTTGCCGACATTGTGTCCATACCACACAATAGATGAATCGTACTCTTCTTGCGTGACGCCATGCTTGGCAAACACCGACTGGCGGACGACAGCCTTCAGCGAGTCGCCCATGAACTTCTGAGGATTGGTCTCGATGATAGCCTCGCTCTTGTGAATGTCGGTGAGCAGGTCTATCATTTCGTCCTCATCGAGCACCATATCGGGCTTGGAGCTGCAAGCCGGGAGGAGCAGCACCGCAAAAGAGAGGGCAAACAAGGAAATGCGTGAGAGCAGAGTCATCGTTAATGCAGGTGAGTTGAAAACAAACTTTGAATCATTTTTCGGCAGCCTCATTCTCCTCGTTGTGGTCGGTAATCTTCAGTGCATTGCCCGAGAGGTGTCGCGAATAGAATAGGATGAGGACAATCACGCCCACGCTGAGTGCGGCATCGGCGATGTTGAAGATTGGCTGGAAGAACACGAAGTGATTGCCACCCAACCAAGGCATCCACACGGGCCAGTTCCACTCCACGAGAGGGAAATAGAGCATATCGACCACACGGCCATTGAAGATGGTGCCATAGCCACCATCGGGCGGGAAGAGCGTGGCGGTGTGAGGGAATGCCGGAGCATCGAATATGAGGCCATAGAAGATGCAGTCGATCACATTGCCGGCGGCACCGGCAGTGATGAGCGAGATGCACACGAGGAAACCGCGAGGAATGTCGGTGCGGCACCGAATGCGCACGATGTAGTAGATGAACAATCCCACGGCAATGATACGGAACCATGTGAGGATGAGCTTGCTTCCAAACTCAAAGCCGAATGCCATACCATTATTTTCGATGAAATAGAGTCGGAACCAATCGGTTATGACCAGTTCCTCACCATAGAAGAAACTGGTCTTAACCCATATTTTCACAATCTGGTCGATTAATATGACTGCCACGATAATAATCGTGGCAAGCCATCCTCGAGATAACTTCATTCTTTAATTACGTCGGTTATCATTGTTCTTAACTTCAATCGCAAGCGTGGCGTGAGGCACAGCCCGGAGTCGCTCTTTGGGAATGAGTTTCCCGGTAGCGCGGCACACGCCGTAGGTCTTGTTCTCAATTCGCACCAGTGCGGCCTGGAGCTTCTGGATGAACTTTAGCTGACGCTGTGCGAGCTGTCCGGCCTCCTCCTTGCCGAGAGTGTTGGCACCCTCTTCAAGCACTTTGAAAGTGGGGCTGGTGTCGGCAGTGTCGTTTCCGTCGGTGTTCATCACATTCGAGCGCAGGAGGTCGTAATCCCTGTTGGCCTTCTCGAGCTTAGCAAGGATAAGCTCTTTGAACTCCTGCAATTCCTCATCGGAATAACGTGTTTTTTCGCTCATGACAATTAGTTTTTTATGGTTGAAATCAAGATTTAGCTACGATAACCGAAAGAGAGTAGCCATCCATGTCGAGCTCAATACATTCATCACCTTCGAGAGAAGAGGCCACCACAAGCGAGTCGGCCAGCACCTGCTTGGAAATGTAGTCGGCATACTCATTAATAGCTTCGTTGGATGTCGCGCAAGATGAGATGGTAACATTGATGCGGTCGGTGATTTCGAAATTCTTGTCCTTACGGATATTCTGGATTCGGTTCACAATCTCGCGTGCGATACCCTCGCGCTTGAGTTCCTCGGTTACTGTGATGTCGAGAGCTACGGTGAGGTTGCCCTCATTGGCCACGAGCCATCCGGGGATGTCCTCGGAGATAATCTCCACATCGCAGGCCTCCACGGTGGCAGGAGTGCCATTGATAAGGAAAGTGAACGAACCATTCTTCTCAAACTCTATAATGTCGGCCTGGCTCATTTCGGCAATCATCTTTCCGAGCTGTTTCATCACCTTTCCGTGCTTCGGGCCGAGCTTGCGGAAGTCGGGTTTCACTCGCTTCACGAGCACGCCATCCTCATTGCCAACGAACTTGATGCTTTTCACGTTCACTTCGTTGAGAATCAAGTCGCCCATAGCTTCGATGTCGGCCTTCTGAGTGTCGCTCATCACAGGCACCATGATGGTGCTGAGAGGCTGGCGCACCTTGAGGTTGGCCTTGCGGCGCAGGGCAAGCACCATGGATGTTGCATCCTGAGCCACCTGCATCTGCTCTTCGAGAGCGGGGTTGATTACGCTCTCATCGACAGAGGGGAACTTGGCGAGGTGCACCGACTTGTCGCAGCCCTTGGTCACGGCGGTGAGGTCGCGGTAGAGCCTGTCGGCGAAGAAGGGCGACACAGGCGCGATGAGCAGAGCCACTGTTTCGAGGCAGGTGTAGAGAGTCTGATAAGCCGATAGCTTGTCGGTGGTCATCTCGCCGGCCCAGAAACGCTTGCGGTTGAGGCGCACATACCAGTTGCTAAGGTTGTCGCCTACGAAGTCGGAAATGGCGCGGGCAGCCTTTGTTGGCTCATAGTCGTCGAGCTGACGACCCACCTCGGCCACAAGGGAATTGAGGAGAGAGATAATCCAGCGGTCGATTTCGGGACGTTCGCTCATGGGCACTTGTGGCAGCGAGTTGTCGAAGCCATCGACATTGGCATAGAGTGCGAAGAAAGAGTAGGTGTTGTAGAGAGTACCGAAGAACTTGCGGCTCACCTCCTCAACTCCGGCAGGGTCGAACTTAAGGTTGTCCCAAGGCGAAGAATTGGAAATCATATACCATCGCAAGGGGTCGGTGCCATATTTCTCAATGGTGCTGAATGGATCGACGGCATTGCCGAGACGCTTGCTCATTTTGTTGCCATTCTTGTCGAGCACAAGACCATTGGATATTACCGACTTATAGGCCACGCTGTCGAAGACCATGGTGGCGATGGCATGGAGTGTGAAGAACCAGCCTCGAGTCTGGTCAACGCCCTCGGCGATGAAGTCGGCAGGATATGCAGTGCGGCTGTCGAGAGCCTCCTTGTTCTCAAAGGGATAGTGGATTTGGGCGTAGGGCATGGAGCCGGAGTCGAACCACACGTCGATAAGGTCGAGCTCACGCTTCATTGGCTTGCCGGTGGGCGAGACGAGAACGATGTCATCCACATAGGGGCGGTGGAGGTCGATTTTGTCGTAGTTCTCCTTGCTGTAATCACCGGGAACGAAGCCCTTTTCCTTCCATGGGTTGGACTTCATAATACCGGCAGCCACCGATTTCTCAATCTCGTCGTAAAGCTCCTCTACGCTGCCAATGCAGATTTCCTCCTTGTCGTCGCTGCGCCAGATGGGGAGTGGAGTGCCCCAGTAGCGGCTGCGGCTAAGGTTCCAGTCGTTGAGGTTCTCAAGCCACTTGCCAAAACGGCCGGTGCCGGTGTGCTCGGGTTTCCACTTGATGGTCTTGTTGAGCTCAACCATGCGGTCCTTGCAGGCAGTGGAGCGGATAAACCAGCTGTCGAGGGGATAGTAGAGCACGGGCTTGTCGGTGCGCCAGCAGTGAGGATAGTTGTGCACATGCTTCTCAATCTTGAAGGCCGAACCGGCCTGCTTCATGCGAATGCAGATAACCACATTGAGATCCTCGTCCTTTGTGGCAGCCTTCTCGTCGTATTTTCCATCGACGTTGTATTTTGGAGAGTAGGCATTCTTCACAAACTCGCCTTCATAGTCCTTGTAAAGCTCTTTATTGATGCAATTTTCAACGAAATCGGGGTCGAGCTCGTCCATGAGCCAGTACTTGCCGGTGAAATCGACCATGGGGCGGGTTTCCATCTTTTTGTTGATCATGAAGAGCGATGGGATGCCCGCAGCCTTGGCAACAAAAGCATCATCGGCACCAAATGTGGGGGCAATGTGCACGATTCCCGTACCATCCTCGGTGGTTACATAGTCGCCGGGGATAACGCGGAAGCCATTTTCATTGACCACAATCTTGTCGTCGATTTTGTCCACAGGCTTCACCCATGGGAAGAGCTGCTCGTAGGCGATGCCAACGAGGTCGGAGCCGGAGAACTCGGCAATGACGCGGTAGGGAACCACCTTATCGCCGGGCTGGTATTCGGCAAAAGGCTTTGTGGCGGCATCGGCGGCAAAATAGGCACTTACGCGCTCCTTGGCCAAGATGCACACCATAGGCGAGCCATTATAGGGGTTGAATGTCTCAACGGCAACGTACTGAATCTTCGGGCCAACGCAGAGAGCGGTGTTGGAAGGCAGAGTCCAGGGTGTTGTGGTCCATGCGATGATACAGATGTTCTGCCTGAAGCCATCGGCGGCCACGGCCTTGATAGCCTCAACCACGGAGTTGCCATTGTCCTTCACGCGGAACTGGGCTGTGACGGTGGTGTCCTTCACGTCGCGGTAGCAGCCCGGCTGGTTGAGCTCGTGAGAGCTGAGGCCGGTGCCGGCAGCGGGAGAATAGGGCTGAATGGTGTAGCCTTTGTAGAGCAAGCCCTTTCCGTGAAGCTGCTTGAGGAGCCACCAGAGGGTTTCGATGTAGCTGTTCTCGTAGGTGATATAGGGATGCTGCATATCCACCCAGTAGCCCATGCGGTGAGTGAGGTCCTCCCACTCGCGGGTGTATTTCATAACCTCCTTTCGGCAGGCAGCATTGTAGTCATCGACCGAGATTTTCGAACCGATGTCCTCCTTTGTGATGCCGAGGGCTTTTTCCACGCCCAGCTCCACGGGGAGGCCGTGAGTGTCCCAGCCGGCCTTGCGCATCACCTGGAAGCCTTTCATGGTCTTGTAGCGGCAGATGATATCCTTGATGGTGCGAGCCATCACATGGTGAATTCCCGGCATACCATTGGCCGATGGCGGGCCTTCGAAAAAGACAAACGAAGGTGCTCCCTCGCGCTCTTTGATGCTGCTCTCAAACACATTTTCCTCGTCCCACTTCTCCAGAATCTCCTTGTTGATTTCTGAAAGATTGAACTTGCTATATTCGTTGAATTTGCGATTCATAAAAATATTTTTATCAAAAAAACATTGCAAACTTACAAAAAATTCTGCTATTTTCCTAACTTACCCATTTTTCCGCCCTTAATTCCGCCTCCGAGGGAGAAAATGTTCTGGTCGTAGCTCACTGTTTTCATGCCTTGCTCGCGCTTGCGCTTGAGTGCGAGCTGCACGAGGAAGTCCATTTCCTCATCGAATTTCATTCCCGAGCCTTCCCACAGGTAGAAAGAGAGCGAGCCGGGAATGGTGTTGATTTCATTGACGAAGATTCGGCGGCAACCCTGCGCATCGCTGTCGCTCTTGCCCTCAATCATCACATCCACTCGGCTCACACCGTGGCATGAGAGGGCGCGGAAAGTCTCGCCGGCGAGGAACTGAATACGCTTGGTTTCGGCATCGGGGAGGTCGGCGGGGAATTTCTTCTGCGATGCAGCCATGCCCTTGGCACCCTTTGTGCCGCCCATGTACTTATCGGTGTAGGTGAGGATGTCCTGCGAAGTGAGGGGCTGCTCGAGGACCGAAGTGCGGTATTCGTTGCAGTCGCCTATCACCGAGCAGTTGATTTCCTGAAGGTCTTTCACCATATATTCCACGATGAGGCGTGTGGAATATTGCTCGGCAGCATCGACCTTGTCGATAAGCTCCTCGCGGTTGTGGGCGCAGCCAATGCCCACCGATGAGCCGAGGTTGGCGGGCTTCACGATTACCGGGTAGCCCAGCTTCGACTCTATTTGGGCAATAAGTTGCTCACGCTGTGCAAACCATTGCTTGTCGGTGAACCACACATAATCGACCACAGGAATGTTGCAGGCCGCGAGAATCATCTTCATTGTAATCTTGTCCATGCCATTGGCACTTGAGAGCACATCGCAGCCGGCATAGGGGATTCCTATCGTCTGTAGCACACCCTCGAAAATGCCATCTTCCACGTTGGAGCCGTGGAGCACTGGAATCACCACATCGAGGCGAGTGACCACATCGCTGCCGAAAAGGGGCTTGCGGGTGCGGTAGAGGTTGTAGTCGTCGTAGATAGGGCGCATATATACCTCTTGGCACTTCGCGAGGAGGGCTGTGATGTCGCGGTAGTTGGCCACGTCGAAAAGGGCGTCGCCGGTGTACCACTTACCCTGTTTTGAAATGTATATGGGTGTAACGTCGTATTTATCGCGGTTTATGGCATGCATGGCCTGCGATGCCGAAATCACTGAAATCTCATGTTCGGTGGAACGTCCGCCGAAAAATACTCCAATGTTGGTCTTCATCTTTTCTTTAATGCCTTATATTATCGTTCTTTTTTTTGAATATCAATTACTTAAAAGAGTCGGGGAGGTCGTTCTCGTAGAGCACGGTGTCGCCGGCTTTGGCGAATGAGAGCATCAGCTTCTGCGCCTCGGCAAATGTGGCCACGGTGTGTACACTCTTAGCGTCCATACTCTTCTTGTGGCCGATGCCTTTGAGGATAGCGTCGCGGTTGTACTGACCCACGATGATAGCCACGTCGGCAGTTTCGGCGATATGCTCGCCAAACAACTCGTTGAAATACTCCTGCTTTGAGCCAAGCTCAATCATTCCCGGGGTGATGACGATGCGCTTTCCGCCATTCATGCCTGCGAGCACGTCGAGAGCCATGCGGGAGCCGTCGGGGTTGGAGTTGAATGCGTCGTCGATGATAGTGATACCAGAGGCGGTGCGCTTCACGTTGAGACGGTGCTCCACCTGCTCAATGCGGCTCACGGCATACTTTATCTTATCCTCCTCTACGCCGAGGTGCAGAGCCATGATGACGGCAGCCATGAGATTGGAGATGTTGCATTCACCCACGAGGCGGGTGCTAAGCTCCAAGCGGCGGCCCTCGCCCACAAGAGTGAACCGAGTGCCGGCGGCACTATAAGAGATGTTCTCCACATGGAAGTCGCTGGTGGGCTTGTCGGCTACGGAGTAGCGGCGCACAGGCACGTTATCGACCTTGCGAGAGGCAACGAAAGGGAAATCGTCGTTGAGCACGGCGAAGCCATCGGCCGGCAGTGCGTCGATAAGCTCAAACTTGGTGCGCTGCACATTCTCGATTGACTTGAACGACTCAAGGTGCTGCTCACCCACGGCGGTGACTATGCCCATGTGAGGGTGCACGATGTCGCAAATCTCCTTGATGTCGCCCACATTCTTGGCACCCATCTCCACGATGAAGAGGTCGTTGTAGGGCTGAAGCATCTCGCGCACGGTGCGCACCACGCCCATAGGAGTGTTGAAGCTGCCGGGCGTCATAAGCACTGAGAATTTCTCGGAGAGAATGCGGTAGAGGTAGTGCTTGGTGCTCGTCTTGCCATAGCTGCCTGTGATTCCCACGATGGTGATGTGGGGCATCTCGGCGAGTATTCGCTTGGCATCGCGCACGAAGCTGTTGTTGATAGCCTGCTCAATGGGTTTTAGCAGCCAGTTGAAGGCAAGGGTGAACGCCCAGGAGAAAGTGGCGAAGAAAAGTGCTGCCAGACCCGCCTCGAAAGCAAGCCCGCGCATCACGGCAGCGAGAGCTGCCACGCCGAGGAGCACTGTGCACTCGGTGATGTAGAGGCGCAGCACACGCTTGGTGAACACGAGTGGCTTCTTGTACTTTTTGCGGAGAGCAATAACGCACTTCACAGCCATGGCGAGGGCGAGAATTAGCTTCACCGGCCACGACTGCATGAAAGTGGAGAGTGCGAGCACGAGCATGGCGAGGTCGGCAAGGCGGCTCACGCCTGCATATTCGCTGCTACCCTTGAGCCACTTGATGAAGCGTTCGTTGCGGTAGGAATTTTGCTGCATCATCTGCATGTCCCACTTCACTTCGGTGAGGAACAAGGCCACGGCGGCAGCAATGATAGTTATGTCGATTATCATATCCATAAGCAGAGTTTATTTTTTAGTCATATCGTTGCTAAGGAAACTTTTCAGCACGGCTGCAAACTGGAAAGGGTTCTCAAGGAAACTGTAGTGCCCCACGCCATCGAAGCTCACCAGCCCGGCATCGGGAATGAGCCGTTCCATTGTCTTTGCGTCGCTGAGAGGTGTTGCGGTGTCGTTGGCACCCCAGATGAGGAGAGTGGGGCAGGAGATGTGGGGCATTACGCCGGTGAGGTCCTCATTCACCACCTTGCTGAGAATGGCACGCATCATTGGGGAAGCACTGGAGTAGTCGCTCGATCCCACCTTTGCGCGGTAGCGGTTGAGAGCAGCCTCGCCACGCTGCTTGCCAAGGGAGAAGAGCAGGAGGCGCTTCACGGCCTTGTAGGAATACACCTTGCAGTAGTAGCGCAGTGAGCGCTTTGGCTTCACGCCTGCGGCATCGACGAGGATGAGCTTTCGCACCTTGTTGCGCGAGGCAAAGAGTATGCCCACGCGGCCGCCGAAAGAGTGACCGAGGAGGATGGGATTCTCAATATGCTCGCGGCGTGCAAACTCCTCGATGAGCCGGGTGTATTCCTCCACGCCCCACACCGAGGCAGGCTCGTCGCTGTTGCCGAAGCCGGGAAAATCGACATTATAGACCTTGAAGCCGGGCAAAAGCTGAGCCTCGATGCTCTTGAGGGTGGAGTGGTTGCAGCCCCAGCCGTGCATGAGAATCACCGGCAGCCCCTCGCCCTCGACGGTGAAGAACAGCCTTGTGTCGCCAATATTTGTAGATTTTTCCATTATGCCTAATTGCAAAAATTATGCTTAACAAAAATAATTTGCAAATATACGAATTTGTAGTGGAATAGCGAACGATTTGCCGCAAAAACCTGCTATGGGGAATGAAAAAACGAAACTTTGGAGTTCCTGTGTACTTTTATGACGAGGCATTGATGAGATGAATGAAGATAAAAAAAGAGGATTGTGGCAGAAATACACAATCCTCTAACTCAAATTACAAAAAAGCTATATTTTATTTTTTGATGAATTTTTTGCCGTTCTTTATGACTATTCCACGATAATTGTCATCGACAGGACGACCAAGCAGGTCGTAGGTGATGCCATTGTCCCGGTATTTGTTGCCAAATGTGGCATCGACTGCTGTGGGAGTAGAACCGGTGGGGAATGCGATTATGTGTGCCGGATTGATGTAAACCTTCTGACGCTCGAACACGGGAGAACCATCGGGGGTGTAGCCATAGAGGTAACCGGCACTTGCATAGGATCCGGCATCGGTGAAATAAATGTTTTTAGTATAGGGCGACACATAAATCTCGTAAGGAGATGTAAGGTCTCTTATTTCATTTGTTACTACATCATTATAGATACCCTCAGAGTAAGTCATAGTAGAGGGGTCGATTGTGTTTATGTAGTAAACATAATCGTAAGTGTTGTAGGAGAAGTAGCTACCTACGGTGTAGAAAAGCTGACCATCGGTGGTATTGTATGTGCATGGGAAGTTGAAGATGTGACACGTTTCGGTTTTGCAGTCGAAGATTATGGTTTTCGGTTCCACTTCGTAGTAGTCGCCACAAGAGTTAATGCAAAGATATTGGCCGGCTTGCGACATTTCGCCATAGAGATTTATGCAACCCGTGTCGATGGTCTTAATTGAGGTCATGGATTTGGCATCGAGAATCTGAATTGTAGTTTCGTAGTCGTGAGACTCGGAGAATGCGTATCCGCCGGTATTTGCAACGTAGAGCTTGCCATTATAGAAACGAATGCCTTCGGGTTCCCACCCGACCTCACAAGTTGCCACAATATTCTTCGTGTCCACATCGATTTTTGCAACATAACCTTTAGTGAAAGTGGTAGAGCCACACTGGTGTGCATAAGAAGTGACGTAGAGATATTTGCCATCGGTGCACATCCTGCGGTTGTTAGGGACGTTCTCTGTAGCACCCATGTCCTCGCCTTTCCTATTGATATACTGGATGATATTTGACCAATTGACGCAAATGGCAAACAAATCGTCGTTGATTTGAATGATATCGTTTGGTGTGTCGCCGAGTTTTTTGTTATTTACGGTACGGAACCACTTGTTGGTGAGAGTGCCAGTTGTGGCATCGTAGAACGACAATTGCCCATTGTCGCTTTGCCAGTTACCTTCGTTGCAGATGATAAGATTGTCTTTAACGTCATTAGATTGAGCCATGGCGCAACAGCAACATAGCATTGCTGCCATGAAAAGAAAGATTTTTTTCATAAAATAAAGAATAAATTATTAAAGTGTGAATTTGAAAGTAGCCATGAAACGACGGCCGGGCATAGGCCAACGCTGAATCATCTCGTAGGGCTTGTTGAAGATGTTCTGACACTCGAGCTCGGCGGTGAACCTCCAGAAACGGTAAGCGACTTTAGCATCAACGCACATGTAGGCGTTAAGTGGGTCTTCGATGTCGTTCTCGGCGGTCCAGAAGCGTTTATCGACAAACATATAGGAAATGGATCCAGATAGGGCTTTCCAGTTTAGAGAATAAATGGCACTGAAAGTCCACTTGGGGGAATAAGCAATGTAATCGCGATAGTCGTCGCCATCGGGGTTAGTGAGGTTTCGGTCGTCCTGGAATGCACCACTGAGGAATAGGGAATGGTTGCGGTAATTGATATTGGCACTCCAATCTATGCCCATGCAGCGGGTGTAGCCATAGTTGAGCATTGTCCATTGGAAAGATCCTTTGAGAGGTAGGCACACTATGCGGTCGGTGACCTTGTTGTAGTAGGCATCGACTTGCAGGGCAAGGAAGCTATTGTTGTAGCACAATCCCACGTCCCACTGCTTTGTGTACTCGGGCTTGAGGTTGCGGTTGCCAACGAGGGTGTAGTAGAGGTCGTTGAGGGTAGGGGCACGGAACACCGATTTATAGAAAGACCGGAAAGAGAAATGCTTGTTGAGCTTGTAGGAAGCGAGAGCGTCGTAGGTGAACTTGTCGAGCGGTTTTGCGCCATTGTGAGTGTGGTCGGTGACGCTTGTGTATAAGGCACTTGCGTTGAGTGTAAACCCACGGAAATTAAAAATGGCCGAGAGGGAGTTCTTGTTGTCGAGACGCCACACATAGTGGAATCTTTTTACATCGGTGGTAAGGTCGGACCATCGAAGGTCGCTTGAAGCCGAGACGCTCAGGCCTTTGAAGCTATAGGAGAAAGCGGCAGCGCCATAGATGTCTTGCTGGTGGTACTGGTTGTTGCTGTGCACGCTCATGTTTTCGGGGTAATCGGAGCGATAGTGCATCTTATCGTTGGTGTATTTTAGGATGGCCCTGTAGCCCAACGCCTTATTGTTGTTGCGATAGGAGAGCTGGCTGAAGAAGTTACGGTCCCATTCGCGCCCCACGTCGGTATATTTGTCGGACAGCCTACGCACAACGCCACCTGGGAGACCACGCTGAGAATTGAAAAAATAGGTGTGCCACTCGAAATTCTTGAAAAAGAAGCAGCTTTCGATGCGCATCATGTCGATGTCGCTGTTTCGGCGTGTGCCGGTGGTGTCTTCATACTCGGTTTTGTAACGAAAAGGATAGTCGCCGTCGCTGTGAGTGTAGGCTGCGTCGATGAAACCATATTTTTTGAAGCTATAAGTGGCATTAAGCTTGTGCGTGCCAAAAGAGCCAATTGAGTAGGAAGCGAGAAAAGATGTCTTTTCGGGACGTTTAGTCTTGAGATAGACGGTAGAAGCCGAGGCAAATTCGCTTGCAACCATTAGTTGCTCCACTTTGTTGGCATTGAACAGCGAAACCGATTCGAGTGTGGTCAAAGAGTATTTACCCAAATCGACAGTGCCATTTTGAGCATTTGTGATGCGCACGCCATCGAGATAGATTCCCACATGTTGCGAGCCGAGCGAGCGCACATTGACGGTTTTTTGACCGCCAAGACCACCGTAGTCCTTAATCTGCACACCCGACATATACTTGAGGGCGTCGGCCACAGAGCTTGATGCGAGGTTCTCGATTTGAACCCGGCTGATGGTTTGCTGAGGCGTGAGATTGCGAGTGGCAACAACCGATACCTCCTTGATTTCGAAGATGGAATCGGTGATTGACTTAGAAGTAGGAGCTGCGGCTTGCATCGGCAACGCGGCACTGTGCGTTAAAGCACATGCCACAAAAGCAATAAAAGAATTACGCATTTTGTCATATAAAAGTAATAATATCAAATGCCTGTGTCCCCGCAGGCAAATATTACTCAAAATGGCAGGTCTTCTGACTTCGTCGCTAACTATTACGTCTTCCCGGGATTGATGTAAAGCGTATGACTCGCATTACTTCCAGTGACATAGGTGAATAGTCGCATAAACGGACTTACAGCTACGGGCATAGTTGCAGAATTACACTGCATTCCCTTCTTAGCTCTGCAAAAGCAGAGAACCATTTTCGGTTGCAAAGATAAAAGCAAATTTTTGAATTTGCAATTTTTTTTGCAAAAAGTGTAGATAAAATTTATGTGGGGGTTAGAGCCAGATTGAGGATGGCTTGCCTGAACCGAGCTCAAAGTGGAGCTTGGCGATGCCGAGATCCACATGGGAGTAGAATCCCCAGCCGGTGGTGGCACGCACGCGGTCGCCCACCAGCTCGAAGCGGAACTTCTGCTGATTGACGGCCGAGGGGGCGAGCAGGGCAGCCTCCACACCGCGGCGGAACCACTCGGGCATATCGCCCTTGCACTTCGACACTTTCTCGACCGACTTCGACTTGCTCTGCACGCCCTGCGTGGTGCCGTAGCCAATGGAGATGATGAGGTGGAGCTTCTCGCCCGGGGCGATGACGTAGCGGCCGGGCAGTTTCTTGTAGGATAGACCAATCCAGCAGGTGTTGAGCCCCATTATCTGGGCTTCGAGCACGAGTTTCTCGCCATAGTAGCCGCAAAGCTCGGCGGCATCGGGGGCACCGATGAGGGCGATGTAGTTCTCTACGCCTGAGAATTTGCCATAGTGTGCCCAGAAGCAATTGAAAGTTTCGGGGTCGCCCGTGACGAGCTGCATATTGAGGCCGCTTTCGGCATTATATTCGGCAATAAGTGCCTGAAGGCGAGCCACGAGGTTGGCAGCCAGCGGGCGGTTGATATATGAGCGCACGGAGTGGCGTGCGTGGATAGCTTCGATAATGTTCATTTCTTTGAGTTTTTATAAAAATTTCGTGATGCAAAAGTAGTGAAAAAGTGGGAAAATAGGGGTGTGTGGGTTGTGAAAAATCTAAGAAACGAGTAAATTTGCAGGTGTAAAAATCTAAGAAACGAGCAAAAACGGCAGTTGAAAAATCTAAGATTCGTGCGGCAAATACCGGGGTGCTGAGCTTAATGTGTTGAACGCCAGTGGAATGCGCAAGATGAGATTGTGCCGCGTTGAAATGCTGCATAAAAGGTGGATTTCGAAGCCTGTTTTCATAGGGTTTTGCTGTGAATGCTTAGCGTATTTTTATAAGAAAAAAGAGAATAACGGAGATGAAGGACTTTGCTGCAATCGACTTTGAGACGGCCAATGGCGAGCGGTCGTCGGTATGCTCGGTGGGAGTGGTGATAGTGAGGGACGGCGAGATAGTGGATTCGTTCTACTCGCTCATTCAGCCCGAGCCAAACTACTACAACTATTGGTGTTCGCGGGTGCACGGGCTGTGCTGCGCCGACACTGACGATGCTCCGGTGTTTCCACGAGTGTGGGATAAGATTGAGCCGATGATAGAGGGGCTGCCGCTGGTGGCACACAACAAGACATTCGACGAGGGATGCCTGCGTGCGGTGTTCCACACCTACGGGATGGACTATCCCGACTATGAATTTCACGACACGCTGCGAGCGGCGCGGCGGCTGCTGAAGAATCTGCCCAACCACCAGCTCCACACGGTGGCGGCAGCCTGTGGCTTCGACATGAAGAATCATCACCATGCGCTTGCCGACGCTGAAGCGTGTGCGTGGATAGCGAGAGAGCTGCTATGACGCACGAGGAGATTGTGATGCGGCTGTGGGAACTGGGCGATGAGTGTTACCGAGAGTTTCAGCTCGGGCTGATGCCGGGAGTGGAGCGCGAGGCGGTGATAGGTGTGCGCTTGCCGGCATTGCGTGCGCTTGCCAAGGAACTGGTGAGGCAATGCGGTGTGGCGGCAGTGCTCGATGCTACAGGGCATGAATACTACGACGAGCGCAACTTGCACGCACTGTTGATAATGGAGGAGAAGGACTATGAGGAGTGCGTGAGGCGCATCGACGCTTTCCTGCCGTGGGTGGATAACTGGGCTACTTGCGACTTGCTATCGCCAAAGGCATTTGGCCGGAAAGCGGTGCGGGAGCGGCTACTTGGCGACATAGGGCGGTGGATTGCTGCCGAGGCTCCATTCACCAAGCGATTTGGCATGGAGATGCTCATGCGGCACTATCTTGACGAGGATTTCAGGCCTGAATATTTGCAGTGGGTGGCGGCGGTGCGGTCGGAGCACTACTATGTGAAGATGATGCAGGCGTGGTATTTTGCCACCGCGCTGGCCAAGCAGTGGGAGGCCACATTGCCCCTGCTGCAACGCCGTGAGCTTGATGCGTGGACTCACAACAAGACGATACAGAAAGCCATCGAGAGCTTCCGCATCACCGCCGGGCAGAAAGCCCTGCTGCGCGAGCTGCGGCTGAAGAAAGCCTGAGAATGGGCTGTAGTAGGGTTATGATTTATCCGGAATAGAGTGAATTTGCTTAACATACGTTAAGTATGTAGCATGCCACATATTAATTATTGTAAATCCAAAGAAAATTCTTGGTAAAAATTATGTTGTATAGCATAAATTGATTACCTTTGCATCAGTTTTCATGGTAAATGATTTTTAGGTTAAAAGAAAGAGTTGTCGTGACGACAATCGGTTAGTTAGTTTTTAGGTTTATGTTTAATGGTATTAGAAGGTTAATTAAGTAAGCGATTCCTGGCAGTGATGCCGGGGATTATTTTGGTATGACGGGCACGTCATACATCTGTGGTGAAAGTCCACAAGGGGCGTAGTTGCCGACGAACCCCAGAGCGACTTGCAAGTTTCAAGCGGTGACGCTTGGGAGAGAGGAAGCAATAGCGAAATCGTGGCTCGACGG
>JAQXTJ010000065.1 GCA_029219425.1 Bacteroidales bacterium | reverse complement strand
CTTATGTAGGGACGCACCCCGGTGCGTCCGCCCACACGCGCTTTGGCTACCTCTTGATTATGAGGCTGCTACGCGGACGCACCGGGGTGCGTCCCTACATCAAAATATTATCAAACCGAATTTTGATACACCCTCCTACATGAGATTATCATCAAACCGAATTTTGACACACCCTCGCTCGATTTGCACTATCTTTGAATAAGACAGGCTGCATCTCGGCAATAACAATCAAGCCGGGCTTGTTGTTATTGCGCTCGATTTGCACTATCTTTGGATAAGACAGGCTGCATCTCGGCAATAACAATCAAGCCGGGCTTGTTGTTATTGCGCTCGATTTGCACTATCTTTGCAAAAAAATTAGCATCGGTAAAGATTATGAAGGAATTCCTGAAGATTTTGAGGCGTTTTGTGCCGCCCTACAAGAAATATCTGTTTCTTAACATTGCTTTTAATATGCTGGCGGCGTTTCTCACGCTGTTTTCCTTTGCCATTATCATTCCTATCCTCGAGATGCTCTTCAAGATTCGTGAGGGGGCTTACTCGCTTATGCCGTGGGGCGCAGCTTCGGTGAAGGATGTGGTAATCAACAATTTCTACTACTACACGCAGGTGGTAATCGACGATTATGGCCAGTCGGTGGCACTGGCGGCCCTGGCGGTGCTGCTCATAGTGCTCACGCTGCTCAAGACCGGGTCGGCCTACCTGAGTGCCTACTTCATCATTCCCATCCGTGCCGGCATAGTGCGCGACATCCGCAACTTTATCTACGACAAAATCACCAACCTTCCCATGGGCTTCTTCTCGAGCGAGCGCAAGGGCGATGTGATGGCACGCATGAGCGGCGACGTCACCGAGATTGAGAACTCCATCATGGCGTCGCTCGACATGATGTTCAAGAACCCGATTATGATAATCGTGTGCCTCACCATGATGATAGTGGTGAGCTGGCAGCTCACGGTGTTTGTGTTCATCCTGCTGCCCGTTGCCGGCACGGTGATGGGCAAGGTGGGCAAGCGGCTGAAGCGCGTCTCGCTCGAGGGGCAGACGCAGTGGGGCGTGCTGCTCTCCAACATTGAGGAAACGCTTGGCGGACTGCGCATAATCAAGGCTTTTAATGCCGAGGAGAAGGTGCGTCGCCGCTTCAATGCCGAGAATCAGAAGTTTTTCAAGATTTCCTGCCGCATCAACCGCCGCCACGAGCTTGCCCATCCCATGAGCGAGTTTCTCGGCACGGTGACCATTGCCATTGTGCTGTGGTTTGGCGGAACGCTCATCCTCACCGGCAACAGCTCGATAAATGCAGCCTCGTTCATCTACTACATGGTGATTTTCTACAGCATAATCAATCCGGCCAAGGAGTTGTCGAAGGCTACATATTCCATACAGAAGGGCCTTGCCTCGATGGAGCGCGTTGACAAGATTCTCAGTGCCGACAACCCCATCAAAGATCCGGCCAGCCCCAAGCCCTTAGTGGATTTCAAGAGCGACATCAGCTACCGCAACGTGCGCTTCCGCTACGGCCAGGAGTGGGTGATTGATGATGTTTCGATTGACATACCCTTTGGCAGCACCGTGGCTCTCGTGGGCCAGTCGGGCTCGGGGAAATCCACGCTGGCCGACCTGTTGCCGCGCTTCTACGACGTGGAGGAGGGAGAAATCACCATTGGCGGCACCGACATTCGCGACTTCCGTGTGCGCGACCTGCGCTCGCTCATGGGCAACGTGAACCAGGAGGCCATTCTCTTCAACGACACTTTCTACAACAACATCACCTTCGGCGTGGAGGGCGCCACAATGGAGCAGGTGGAGAATGCTGCCCGCGTGGCCAATGCCTACGACTTCATCATGGCCTCGGAGCATGGCTTCGACACCAACATTGGCGACCGTGGCTGCAAGCTCTCGGGCGGCCAGCGACAGCGCATCAGCATTGCCCGTGCCATACTCAAGAACCCCTCTGTGCTTATTCTCGATGAGGCCACCTCGGCTCTCGACACCGAGAGCGAGCGGCTGGTGCAGGAGGCTCTCGACCGCCTTATGCGCGACCGCACCACCCTGGTCATCGCCCACCGCCTCTCCACCATTCGCAATGCCTCGCTAATCTGCGTGATGCACGAGGGCCGCATTGTGGAGCGCGGCACCCACGATGAGCTTATCGCCATGGGCGGCTACTACAAGCGTCTGGTGGATATGCAGTCGGTGCGCTGACGCATCCTCGCCTTGGATGGTGAAAAAAAGCAAATTTGCAATTTTTTGTAGAGTGAATTTAACTTTCGGGATTAATGCGCATCTTAATGGCAGACGTTACGACGAGAAGTCGGGTAATGTTTTGTAAATTTGCATTTCAAATTGAGTAAAGAAAATTCAAAGTAGATAATGAAAAAATTGTTGTTATTGCTCGTGGTGGCAGTGATGGGCTTTGCCGGAATGGATGCCCTGGCCGCCAACATCAGAGGACGTATTGTGGATGCTGCCGACAAGTCGCCTCTTGCCGAGGCCACCGTGCGGCTCGTGAAGGCTTCGAAGGACAGTGCCTATGTGGCAGGAGTGGCGGCCGACGCCGAGGGACGCTTCAGGCTCACCGGCGTGCGCGAGGGCAAATACTTGCTCTCGGTGAGCTACATTGGCTATGCCACGGTCACCAAGCCGGTGACTGTGGGGCAGGCCGACCTGCGGCTCGGCGACATTGCGCTAAGTGAAAGCTCTGTCATGCTCCGCGAGGCTACCGTGGTGGGCGTGAAGACCGAGATAACCGTGAAGGAGGACACGGTGGAATATAACGCCGACTCCTACAAGACCCAGCCCAACGCCGTGGTCGAAGACCTGCTGAAGCGCCTGCCGGGCGTGGAGGTGGGCAGCGACGGCAAAATCACTGCTCAAGGCAAGGAGGTGAAGAAAATACTCATCGACGGCAAGGAGTTTTTTGCCGACGACCCCAAAGTGGCTTCAAAGAACATACCTGTGGAGATGGTGGATAAGCTACAGGTGGTGGATCGCAAGAGCGACCTTGCCCGCCTCACCGGCGTTGACGACGGCGAGGAAGAAACGGTAATCAACCTCACCGTGAAGCGTGGCATGAACAATGGCTGGTTTGGCTCGGTGACCGGTGGATACGGAACCGACGACCGCTACTCGGGAAGCCTCATCATCAACCACTTCCGCGACGGAAACCAGTTTACCATTCTCGGTGGCGCCAACAACACCAATGAGCCGGCATTCACCGACGGCGGTGCATCGCGCTTCAGCCGCTTTGGCGGCAACAATGGCATTAACACCACCCAGAGCGCGGGCTTCAACTTCAATGTGGGCAAGGAGGAAACGTTCCGCGCCGGCGGCTCGCTGCTCTACTCCCACACCGACCGCGACAGCCGCAACAAGAGCAGCTACCAGTATCTGCTCGACGAGGGCAACACCTACGACGATTCCTACTCCACCTCGCGCGACAAGGGACACAACATTCGCGGCGACTTCCGCCTGAAGTGGGAGGTGGATTCATTCAACACCCTTGAGTTCCGCCCCAATTTCTCGCTCAACTTCAGCGACTCGTGGAAGACCGACAGCTCCATGATGCGCAACAAGGACTTTGAGCTGCAATCGAAGAGCATAAGCTCATACGTGAACGACGGCAAGAGCTATGAATTTGGCGGACAACTGGTGTATAACCACAAGTTCCGCAGCCACCCCGGCCGCAGCTACAGCGCACAGCTTCGCTACAACTTCAGCAACGTGCGCGAGAACGGCACCACCGTCACTCACAACACTTTTGCAAGTGACGACGCCGAGGACGACGACATCAACCAAATCTACAACAGCCACCGCTGGAGCAACACCATTCACTGGCGCCTCACCTGGACTGAGCCACTTGGCGACGTGAAGAACGCCCGCTTCCTCACTGCGGCCTATCGTGGCAACTATAAATTCAACAATGCCGACAAATTTGTGTATGATGTGGCAACTGGTGGCACCAGTCCCATGCCTGCGCCGCGCACCTATTCCCCACTGCTCGAGGCTGCGCTGAATGATGTAGCCTTTTGCCGTGCGATTGCCACCAAATACTCTCCTCTTGTGCTGCTCGACTACCGCCTGCTTGCCGACGTGCTCGAGAGTGAGCTGCAAGGCACCGACTTCAATGAGCAGCTGAGCAGCTCAATGCGCAACGATATGTTCACACAGAGCTTCCAGCTTGGCTTCAAGCAGGTGCGCAAGGAATATAACCTCGATGCCGGACTTCAGCTCAACTCCTCGATGATGCGCAGCGACGACCTCCTCGACCCCGCACGCAACGTGCCCGAGCGCTGGACGTGGCACATCTCGCCCTACGCTCGCATTCGCATGAAGTTCTCCAAGACGCGCAACCTCGCTTTCGACTACCGCTCGCGCTACAATGAGCCTTCGGTCAGCCAGTTGCAGCCCGTGGCCGACGTGTCGAACCCTCTGCGCGTGGTAATCGGTAATCCCGACCTGAAATCCACTTTCACGCAGAATGTGAACCTGCGATTCAACGACTTCAACCAGGAGGCACAGCGCAGCATCATGGCTATGATTGGCGGCCAGTATTCGCTCAACAGCATCATCTCGAAGGTGACCTACGACCAGGCAACCGGCGGACAGACCACCACCTACGAGAACGTGAACGGCGTGTGGAACGCCTTCGGAATGTGCATGTTTAGCTTCCCATTCAAGCGCAAGAGCTGGTACTACTCCACCATGACGCGCCTCAGCTACTCGAGCACCGTGGGCTATAACAACTCCACCTACAATCGCAGCGGCACTTTCTCGTGGCATTTTGCCCCGGGCATCTCGTTCCGCCCCGACGGCTTGGAGCTGGAGCTGCGCCCCACCTACAACTACCAGACGACACACAACAGCACTCAGACATCGGCCAATCGCGACATTCACACCTACGGTGCGATGATGAACGGCACCTACTACGCCCCGCTGGGCTTCGTCATCGCCACCGATGTGAGATACAGCTCGTCGAGCGGCTACACCGACGGCTACAACAGCACACAGTGGCTGTGGAATGCCTCGCTCAGCTACCAGTTCCTCCGCGACAAGTCGGCCACAATCACCGCCAAGGTGTTCGACATTCTGGGACAGCGACAGAGCATCAGCCGCAGCGTGACTGCCAACTATATCCGCGATATGGAGTACAACACCCTGTCGCGCTATGTGATGTTCACATTCACCTACAAGTTCACCACTTTCGGCGGACAGAAGAACAACCCGAAGTTGGATGGTGAGTTCATGGGCCGCGGCCGCCATTTCGGCGGAGGCCGTCCTCCCATGGGACCACCTCCCGGCCGCTAACCACCACCAACATAATCAAAAATAAAAGCCTCGACGGGGCTTTTATTTTTTTGATTATTTAGCCGGTGTAGAATCTCGCAGATTTTTTGTATCTTTCCTCTAAAGAAAAAATTTTTTTTATCCTGCCGGTGTAGAATCTCGCGGTTTTTATGTAAATTTGCATAGGTATAAATAATTCAAGAAAATGAAAAAAATAATAATTTGTGGAATAATGATTGTTGCGACACTGTCGGGCAACGCACAGAAACTGGAAAGTATGCAATGGTTTAATGAACCAGAGCAATGGAAAATAGAAAACAATACACTCTCGATGAACGTGACACCCCAAAGCGACTATTGGCGTATATCTCATTATGGTTTTACCGTTGATGATGCCCCATTCCTTTACACCTTGCGCGGTGGAGAGTTTGAAGTGAAAGTGAAAATATCAGGCAACTACACCACAAGGTTCGACCAGTCGGGATTGATGCTACGTATCGACCACGAGAATTACATAAAAGCCGGGATAGAATTTGTAGATGGAAAATACAATCTCAGCACAGTGGTGACGCATCACACAAGCGACTGGAGTGTGATTACACTCGACAAACCCGTGCCATCGGTGTGGATAAAGGCTGTCCGCCGACTCGATGCCGTGGAAATCTTCTATTCGTTCGACGACAAGGATTATACCATGATGCGCAATGCCTGGCTGCAAGACAACTGCCCTGTGATGGTTGGAGTGATGGCAGCCAGTCCTGATGGCAACGGGTTCAAAGCCAAGTTTGAAGGCTTCACCATCAAGCACCTCCCCGATATGCGAAGGCTCCAATGGCTCAAGAACAACAACACATCAAAGTGATTACAAACAATACGTAAGTAAACTCCTCTCGGGGACGGAAAACCTAAGTTTCAAGAGCATTGCTAATATTGAAGATAAGCTCGGTATTTCCTGTTTAGCTATGGCGTAAGAAAAAATTCAAATCTTTTTGATTAAGTTTATTTCGGCGGCACTCGGCATAACCAAAAAATAAAATCTGCGATTTTCTTTTTTGTTTCTGCGCTCGTTTGTTGTAACTTTGAATAAGTTTACACTGCACTCGGCATAACCAAAAAACAAAATCTGCGATTTTCTTTTTTGTTTCTGCGCTCGTTTGTTGTAACTTTGCAACCTGAAATGATTATTTATGGCACTTAACTATATTTGGATTACTTTCTTTGCGGTTGCGTTCCTGGTTGCGCTGGGCGAAACGGTCTTTAATGGCAACATTGCGGTATGGTCGCAGATTATGGAGGCTTCGTTCACCTCGGCCGAACAGGCATTTAAGATTTCGATAGGCCTCACGGGCATTCTCTCGCTGTGGATGGGCTTGATGAAGATTGGTGAGCGCGGCGGGGTGATTCAGTTCTTCGGGCGGCTCATCAGTCCGCTTTTCTCGCGTCTTTTTCCGGGTATTCCCAAGGGGCATCCTGCCATGGGGTCGATTTTCATGAATGTGTCGGCCAATATGCTGGGGCTCGACAATGCTGCTACTCCGCTGGGACTGAAGGCGATGCAGGAGCTACAGTCGCTCAACGACAAGAAGGACACCGCCACCGATGCGATGCTCATGTTCCTGGTGCTCAATGCGTCGGGACTGTGCCTCATCCCCATTGGCGTGATGATGTATCGCTCGCAGTGTGGCGCAGCCAACCCCACCGATGTGTTTATCCCCATCATGATAGCCACCTTCCTTGCCACGCTCGTGGGCATCATCGCGCTGTGCATAAAGCAGCGCATCAACCTGCTCGACCGCGTGATAATCTCGTGGATTGGCGGCCTCACCCTCTTCATAGGCAGCGTAATTGGCTACCTCTCCACTCTCCCCGAGGACAAGGTGGCCGAATACTCGAGTTTTGCCGCCAATTTCATGCTTTTTGCACTTATCATCGGCTTCCTTGTTGCAGGTGTGCGCCGGCGCGTGAATGTATATGATACTTTCATCGAGGGCGCTAAGGACGGCTTCAAGACTGCCGTGATGATTATTCCCTATCTTGTGGCGGTGCTGGTGGCAATAGGCATGTTCCGCGCCTCGGGAGCTATGGGAGTGGTCACCGACTGGATTACCGCCGGCGTGTCGGCCCTGGGCATCGATGCTGAGTGGGTGGGTGCGTTGCCCACTGCCTTGATGAAGCCACTGAGCGGCAGCGGCTCGCGCGGAATGATGGTGGATGTGATGAACACCTATGGGGCCGACGCTTTCGTGTCGCGCGTGGCATCGTGCCTACAGGGCAGCACCGACACCACTTTCTATATCCTCGCCGTGTACTTTGGCAGCGTGGGCGTGAAAAAGACGCGCTATGCGGTGCCATACGCCCTGCTGGCCGACGTGGTTGGCTCCCTGTCGGCAATCCTCGTGGCTTACTTCTTCTTCGGCTAAGATAGAATTTCCCACCATCCACCAGACAAAACCTCCATCATCCCACCGCATATTTGTGGCATTTTTCGCTACAAATAGTGATAATCCTTGCACTTTTCTTGGCGCATTGGGCTAAAAGGCATAATTTTGCCAACAGAACCATTGTTATTGTGTTCTTGTGAGAATAAATGCGCTTGCTTTGGTGCTGTTACACGAGTAGCTCGCTGTGCTTTTCGCTTTACCTCAGTGTCTTGCAATGACTCCTGCGCATTTTTTATTTGTTAATACGTGTATTTGCCCGGTCAAGGTGAGTCGATAGGGCGCTAATTTATTAAATGATATTACATTATGAGATTTTCAGTTAAAGCTATGAGCTATTTTATCATTGCAGCAATGATGATGGCACTTGCCGGATGTGGCAGCGATGAAGATGAGGCAGGCCTCAATCCCGGACTCGACCCCGACACTGACCCCAAGGAGTTCTTCGAGGAAACTGCCACCATTTTCCTCCATAAATTCAAGGCTGCCGACCAGCAGGCTGTGATAAAAATGGCCAACGACTTTGTGAACGACTATGGCAATCTCGATATGCCCGATGAGTTCACAATGGCTCCTGCCAACTTTATGATGCAGTCTCTTGCGCGTTCTTTAGAGAGCAATGACTTCGCAGGGCTCTCCCGCTCCTATGAGTCCTATTACTATGCTTTCTCGAAGTACACCGGCATCTACAAGCCCGGCAAATACAGCTGGTACCGCAATGGCAACTCAAGCGATATTGTGTTTCAGTACACCGACCGCTCGGGCAAGGAGTGCTCTATCACAGCCAAGGCTTCTCAGGAGACTTGGAGCGGAAGTATAGGCCTGGAGGGCGACACTTACTCAGCCGACGTGCCTAAGACAATCAGCATCGTGGTGAAGCAAGGGTCTGTCACGATGCTCACTGCCACGGTTGAGACAAGCTATGTGAAGAACTCTAAGCTAAGTGTCGCCGTCAACACCAAGGCTGCCAATCTGGAGGTGAACACTGAGATGAATGCTACCAACACTACCCTGAAATCATCCACTAAGCTTGCTGTGGGAGGCAGTGTGATTACCACTGGCGTGGCCGAAGTGAACGGGCAGAACCTGTGCAAGCAGGACTATATCCAGTCGTTAATTGAAAATGAGGACGAAGATGGCCTGTTTAACCTCATTACCAGCGGAAATGCCACTGCTGATGTGCTTGGCCGCTTGCAGGTGAAAGGCTCAATCTCGCAGCTCAAAGATGTTGCGGAAGCAATTGATTACGACGATACCGACCAAAATGGTGCAAAGAATGCAGCCGCACTGCTCAACCAGAAACTCAAGGGCACTTTCTATTTTAATGGCTCCGCCAATGCGAGCGGCACCATAGGGTGGCAGTCCTGCCTCAGTTGGGAATCATCGTGGAATGGCGAGAAATGGTGGGCTGTGGAGCCTGTCCTCAAGTTCAATGATGGTACTTCCTACGCTTTCGAAGACTACTTCGGCAATGGCAAGTTTGGCAGCGTGGAAAATATTTTTGAGAACCTTCTTGATTCCTACGAGGCTCTTTGGAAATAAATTCGACACACAGCAAAGAATCCCGGCGTAGGCTGCCAGCAGTTGTGGCAGCCTACGCTGTTTCGTGCCTTGCCGCCATAGCGTGCACTCTTCCCGACACATCGGCAACCCACATGCAGTTGCACGAAATCACTGTGAGTGGCGACTCCGGTACCGGTGTCAGGGTGCGCACCGATGGCAGCATTGATCTTGCCAATGCCCGGCTTGCTGGAATGATGCAGGCTTTTGGAGAGGACGATGTGATGCGCCACCTTAAAATGATGCCCGGCATTGAAGGCAACGGAGACTACTCCTCGGGGTTCTCGGTGGATGGGGCCGACTTCTCGCAGAGCGTGTGCCGCATTGGCGACGCACCTGTGTTTTTCCCTTACCACTTTGGAGGCATCTTTTCTGCCTTCAACTCACGACACTTCTCCTCCACGCGGCTTCAGCGCAACTGCGGTGGCGCGGCGGGAACATGCCGAATAGGGGCAATGGTGGATTTTGGTGTGCCTCTTACCCCCGACTCTGTGCTATCGGGTACGGTGAGCGCCGGCCTCATCAATTCGGGAGTGTCGCTGAAACTGCCAGTGACCAGGCAACTCTCGGTGCGTGCATCGGGCCGACTCTCATACTTCAACATGCTTTATTCCAAGTTGCTCAAGAACGATGAATCGGCTACAAACTATGGCTTTCACGACCTCAACCTCACCGCCACCTACGCTCCCACAACCTCCGATTGCCTTCAGCTCAACCTCTTTGAGAGTCGCGACCACCTGAAATATGACGAGCTTGCCACCGATATGAACGTTGCCTTACGCTGGCACAACCGTCTTGCAACATTGCAGTGGATTCACACTGCTCCTTCTTGGCAGTGGCGGCAAAATGCCTTTGTGTCGTCGTTTGGCAGTCGCCTCGACATGGACATAATAGAATTTGGTATGCAAATGCCTTCAACCATAACCCAAGCTGGTTCCACCGGCCAGCTCACCCTATGGCGTTCTGCAAAGTGGCTCTTTGCATACGATGCAGGTTACACGAGTGCCGCTCCGCAAAATGTGCTTGTGAGTGGCTACGGAAGCGACACTGGCGAGTCCTTGTCCTCCAGCTCTATTTCTTATCGCTCGACTCATTTAACCATGTCGGCCGAGTGTGAGATAAAGTTCTCCCACGCATTCCGTCTCTCGCCATGGTGTAAGGTGGCGGCCTACCATCAAGGCAACTGCGATGCTGTGGATTTGCTGCCCGGTGCAAAACTCAGCATAATAAGCAACGAGAATTTCTTCACACTCTCGATGGGCCGAGTGGTGCAGCACTTGCACCAAGTGGGGCTCTCAGAGATTGGTATGGCGTCCAATTTCTGGATACCCTCAACCACAGGCATCAATCCGCAAAGGGCATGGAGCACTACTGCACAGTGGATTCGCCCTCTGTCGATAGGGCGAATGGGACGCTTCAAGCTCTCGGCACATGCCTATTGCCGCCTCCTCACCAATGCCCACGAATACTCCGGCGACCTCTTGTCGCTCATATCCAGCGACTATAGAGCCACCGACCATATCATCACGGGTAAAGGCTATGCGTGGGGTGCTGGTGCAATGCTCGCGCGCGAGAGTGGCCGCCTGACGGGCTGGGCAAGCTATTCATTTGGTGTGTCGCGGCTGCAATTCAATACGCTGTCGCACAAAATGTGTCCGTCATCGTTCGATCCCGGTCACTCACTTACCATCTTTGGTCGCTATCGCCTCTCCAGGCGGCTCGACACCTCGGCTTCATGGCACATCGCATCCGGACGGCGCATCACACCCATCACACAAATCTACATCATCGCTGACAAGGTGATGATGGAGCATGGTGGACGCAACGGGGCACACCTGCCGGTCTATCACCGCCTCGACCTCTCGCTCAACTATCACTTCACGTCTTCACAGCACGGACACTTGCCACTTCAGCACCAACTTTCTTTCACCATATTCAATGCTTATGGGAGGAAGAACGTGGAGATGCAGACGTTTGTGGTAGATCCACCCACGGGCAACTACCACCTAAAGAGTCCTAAATCGCTTTATCGCTTCTTGCCATCGTTAAGTTATGCAATATCTTTCTAAACTAACAGTGCCACTTGCCATCGCAGCCACCGCGCTGCTCGCCTCTTGCAACGATGGCATAGACGATGTGGAATCTACTCCCTTGATGGTGGTGGAGGGGTATCTCGACTCAGGCGGATACCCACATGTGCATATCACCGCCTCTGTGACACCGTCGCAGCATAAGCAGCCCATCACCGACAGCTTCATACGCTGGGGAAAGGTGACCGTGAGCGATGGTGACACCGCAATAATCCTCACAGGTGCTCCCGACTACGATGTGTTTCCACCTTTCGTGTATCGTACCTACGAGATGACCGGGTGTCCGGGCAAGCGCTACACTATAACAGCCGAGTATAGGAATATGAGTGTAGAATCCACGGCCACAATGCTTAGCCCAACGCCAATCGACAGCATCGAGTTTGCTCCTATCATACACTCCGACTCTCTTTGTGCCACATTTCTTCACTTCACTACCGCAGCAGATGTGCCGGCTTATTATGTTATTCAGTCGCGGTCGGTCACCCGAGGCACAGCCTTCCGCCCAAGTATGCTGGGCACTTTCGTGGCCGAGTCTCCAAGAACTCACTTCCGCATGCAGGTGTATCGTGCAGAATCCGACATCGACCAGCTTTATTCCGTTGTCTCTGAGAATCTGTCGTTGAATTTTATAGAGGGTGAGCAGATTGCCGTGAAACTGTGTCGTGTGTCGAAAGAAATCTACGACTTTTGGGTAGCTTTTGACAACAATGCCATATTTGGCGAAAACCGTTTCGTGAGTGGATATGCACAATTGCCATCCAATGTGGCAGGCGGCTACGGAGTGTGGAGTGTGCAAGCCTCGAGCACAATTGCTGTTACGGTGGAATCGCGAAGCAATTTGAGACGCTAATATTTGCATTGTTTCAGGGAAAATCACTATATTTGCAGAAAAACATTGTAATTTTTTTTATAACCATTGACATTGTGAAGGTATGAAACGTGTGATTCTGTCGTTTGTGACCGTGCTGTGTGCTGTTGTAGTGATGGCTCAGGTTAAGAAGGATGTGCTTTGTGTGTATGATTTCACCTATTCGTCGAGCGTGGGCAGCAACTATGCTGAGATGCTGCGCAACACCGTGGTGGATGGTATCAACAAGATGGGCCGCCTCAAAATCATTGACGTGAATAATGATGAGCTGGTGCGTGCCGAGATTAAACGCCGCATGCAGGAGAGCGCAATCAATGAGGAGAATGCACTCATTGAGTCGATAAAGACGCTTGGCGCGAAGTATATCATGACGGGTCACTTGGCATCGCTCACTGCCACCAAGAAGACCTCTGAGAAATCAACGTGGTACACCTCTAAGGCCACATTCCAGATTAAAGTGTTCAACGTGGCCGATGGTGAGGTGATTTGCAACGACACTCGCGAATCCTCGTCGAGCTTCCTTTCCAGCCACTCTAATGCCGACGATGCTCGCTCGGAGGCTATTAAATATGCCGCAATCAATCTCGACGACTTCGTGAATGCCTATTTCCCCGTGGAGGGTACCATTCTTGAGGTTGCCGAAGCAAAGAAAGATGAGGCCAAGAAGGTGTATATCGACCTTGGCTCCGACCTTGGCATGGCTAAGGGGCAGAAACTGGATGTGCGCGAGGAGCGCGAGATTGCCGGTCGCAAAATCAAAAAGGTGATTGGTGAATTGAAGGTGGAGGCAGTGGAGGCCGGCGACATATCGCTGTGCAAGGTCACCAAGAACGGAAAGGCCATTCAGGCTGCTATCGACGAGGGCAAGACGCTCACTATCATCACAAAGGTGGATACCTCTCTTTTCTAATACACCATTACCACACTTGAAACTATGAGAAAGGTTGCTGTCGTTGCTGTTATGGCTGTGATTGCTCTTGTGGCTCTTGGGCAGCAGTATGACTTTGAGCACGATGCCGTGCTGGTGGAGAATCGCGCTTCGGCCTTCGTGGTGCGCTCGTCGGGGCACTCTGCCGATAAGAAGAAGGCGGTGGAGAATGCCGCCATGGGTGCTCTCGATGCCTACTTATTCAATGGAATTGAGGGCGTGAATGGTGGCAAACCCCTGCTTGCCGAGAGTGCGCGTGAGCTGAAGCCGGGCTACTTTGAGCGCCTATACCGCGAGGGGCGATATAGCGTGTTTGCCCGCGTGCTCACCGAGAAGCCAAAAGTGGAGAAGCTCTCCGACGGGAAATTTGGCACCACAGTAGAGGTGTCGATTAGCTTCAAGGCCTTGCAACGCGATATTGCCACGAGCAAGCTGCCTCAATATGGCTCACAGCCGCAGCCCGCGTCACAACCGGTGATGTCGGCCGCCACGACAAAGCCCACGGTGATGATATTGCCCAATATTGAGCAAAATGCACGCTACACCTCGTGGCACCGTGCCCTCACTGCCGACCCGCTGCTGCGCACTGCAATCGAGAGCCTTGCCTCGCGCCTCGCAAAGCGCGGATTTAAGGTGGTGGATTTTGAACGCTGCTACAAGCAGAACACTGCCGCCGCCGAGGCTGATGTGGTGGCTCAGAGCGACGCTCAGGTGATTATTATGGCCGATGTGGCTGCCTCTGCCTCGGGCGGCACCACTTCGCTCACCGTCGGCCTGAATGCCTATCCCAATGGCTCCAGTGAGCCGCTCAACCTGAAAAACCGCATCAAAACGCCGCGGTTCAAGGCTGCCGATGCCACCGACTTGTGCGACATTGCCGCCATGCGTGCGCTCACCGACGACTACATCGCCTCGCTCACCACTGCCTGGTGCTCGCTTTCCGCAGCCACCACACCGCAGCCTGTGGTGAAGCCGCAGCCCGTGGAGGAGAATCTCGACCCGGTGGATGTGAACTTGCCACAGGCCACCGCACTGCGCGAGAACACTTTTGCCGTGGTGATAGGCAATGAGGACTACAAATATGTGGCTCCCGTGACCTTCGCCCGACGCGATGCCGAGATATTTGCCAAATACTGTCGTGTGACACTGGGAATGCCCGACGACAACGTGCGCCTTTACACTAATGCCACCTACGCCGACCTGCTCGATGCTATCGACGACATTAAGACTATAGCCCGCGCCTACAGCGGCGACATTTCGGTGATATTCTACTATGCCGGCCATGGCGTGCCGAGCGCGTCGAGCCGCAATGCCTTCTTGCTCCCGGTGGATTCACGCGCCAATCAGTTCAATACCAGCTATTCCATAGAGAAGCTTTATTCGGAGCTGAGTGGCCTTGGCGCGCGTTCCGTCACCGTGCTGCTCGATGCCTGCTTCAGCGGCTCGCTGCGCGGCGAGGGGATGCTCGAGTCGGCCCGAGGCACGGTGATTAAGCCTCGCGACGATGAGCCAAGCGGCAGCATGGTGGCTATCACCGCCACCACCGGCGACCAGACGGCGTATCCCTACACCGAAAAGCGCCACGGAATGTTCACCTACTATCTGCTGCTCAAGTTGCAGCAGAGTGGCGGCAACGTCACGCTGGGCGACTTAAGCGACTATATAATAGGCAACGTGAGCCGCCAGTCGTCGAAAAACCGCAAGTTGCAGACACCCACGGTGGTTCCTTCGCCCGATGTGGAGGAAACGTGGCGCAAATTCACGCTGCACTGATTTTTTCGTGCCTGTTGCCGGCAGGGTGTGACAGGAAAACAGGAAAATCAGGAAAATTCACATGCAAAGGATAAAAAAAACGTCGTCGGCTTTGAGGACAGTGAAAAATTTACTAACTTTGCCGAAAATACCGTTGAGGAGTGATGCTCGAGTGGCTGAAGAGGCACGCCTGGAAAGCGTGTAACCGTCAAAAGCGGTTCGCGAGTTCGAATCTCGCTCACTCCGCCAAAACACGCTGACTATCAACAAGTTAGCGTGTTTCTTTTTTAAGGTAGATTTCCTGCCAAGAGTTTAAAAAAAAGCCCCAAAATTACGATTTATGCCGATTGATTGACTACCTTTTGCGATTGTTGCCGAAAAAAAACTTGAAAAAAACTTGAAAATTTTTCGGACAATTTTTCAAAGGTAAGTCATTGAAAGTCAAAATTGTAGTGATAAAAGGCAACCCTTTTAAGCTATGGCAAAATTGAAAATTTTCCTCGACGCTCGGCATGTTAGTGTGAAAACGAGCGAAGCAGCCTTAAAGGTTGCAGTGTCTCACCTCTCAAAAACGGCTTATATTCCGTTGGAAATAAGCCTCAAACCCTCACAGTGGGACGCAAAAGGCTGCAAAGTAACCCAACACCCCAAAAGAAAAAGTCTGAATGATGCTATTTCAGCAAAACTGCTGGAATACAAGGTTGTCTTGTCGGAGGTAGCCGAGAAGTACGACCTCGATACTCTCTCTGCCAATGAGCTTCGAGACTTGCTCGTAGATTGGAAGAACAGCGACAAAATCCGCATTGACGACAACTGCGTGATGAGTGTTTTCGGTCGGTTTATGGAAC
>JAQXTJ010000064.1 GCA_029219425.1 Bacteroidales bacterium | reverse complement strand
TACGGCCGTCATGTGGCTGTGGAGCTGACCGAGGACAATCACCGCCAGTTTTTCGTGCCGCGCGGCTTTGCCCATGGCTTTGCCGTGCTGAGCGATGTGGCTGTGTTCCAGTATAAATGCGACAATTTCTATGCTCCGCAGGCCGATGGCGGCATATCGATAGTAGATGGTAGCCTCGGAATTGACTGGCGCATACCCGTTGACAAGGCCATCCTCTCCGAGAAAGACACGAAGCATGCCTTGCTGAAGGACTTCGACTCACCATTTTCGTACGACATGAATTTATATCCCGAATTTGAATAAGCTATGAATATACTCGTTACGGGTGCCAACGGACAGCTTGGCAATGAGATGCGCATTGTGGCGCGCGAGAGTGGCGACAGATATATCTTCACCGACGTATGCCGGGTGGAGGGCGTGGAAACCACGATGCTCGACATCACCGACCGTGATGCCGTGATGGCAATGGTGCGCGAGAACGGCATTGATGCGATTGTGAATTGCGCCGCCTACACCAACGTGGATGCGGCCGAGACCAACGAGGCTCTCGCCGAGAAACTCAACGCCGCCGCGCCAGAGAACTTGGCCACGGCGATGAAGGAGGTGAATGGGCTGCTGGTGCAGATTTCCACCGACTATGTGTTTGGCAAAGAGCCCTATAACGTGCCGTGCCGCGAGGAGCAGAAGGGTACGCCCACCGGCGTGTATGGACTGACGAAGCTCCACGGCGAGCAGCGCATCGCGGCCACCGGCTGCAAACACGTGATAATACGCACGGCGTGGCTTTACAGCGAGTTTGGCAAGAACTTCTGCAAGACGATGCTCCAGCTCACGGCTACGAAGCCGAGGCTGAATGTGGTGTTTGACCAGGTGGGCACTCCCACCTACGCGCTCGACCTTGCCCGCGCCATAGCCGCCGTGCTTGCCGACTATGCGCCGCACGCCGCCGAGCCGGAGTATGCCAAGGGCGGTGTGTATCACTACTCCAACGAGGGCGTGTGCTCGTGGTACGACTTCACGAAGATGATTCTTTTCTTTGGCAATGAGCTGCGGGCAAAGAGCGGTGAGCCATTGGCCGAATGCGACGTGCAGCCCTGCCACAGCGACGAGTTCCCCAGCCCGGTGACTCGCCCGGCCTACTCAGTGCTCGACAAAACTAAAATCAAGCAAACATTCAGCATTTCTGTCCCTTACTGGACTGAGAGCCTGAAGCAGTGCATCAATAATCTAAAACACTGAAAACAATTATGGCAAAAAGAAATATTGTGATTACCGGCGGTGCCGGGTTTATTGGCAGCCATGTGGTGCGCCTTTTTGTGAACAAATATCCCGAGTATAACATAATTTGCCTCGATAAGCTCACTTATGCGGGCAATCTCGCCAACTTGAAAGACCTTGAGGGCAAGGCCAACTATAAGTTTGTGAAGATGGACATCTGCGACTTCGACGCTTTCTACCGTCTGATGCAGGAGGAGCAGGTGGATGGCATTATTCACCTCGCTGCCGAGAGCCATGTGGACCGCAGCATCAAGGACCCCTTCACCTTTGCCCGAACCAACGTGATGGGCACGCTCGCGCTGCTCCAGGCCGCGAAGCTCTACTGGGAGTCGCTGCCCGAGGGCTACGAGGGCAAGCGCTTCTACCACATCTCGACCGATGAGGTGTATGGCGCGCTCGAGATGAACCACCCCGAGGGTGTGAAGCCGCCATTCTCGACTACTGCGTCGTCGGGCGAGCATCATCTTGCCTACGGCGATGATTTCTTCTACGAGACCACCAAGTACAACCCTCACTCGCCCTACTCGGCGAGCAAGGCAAGCAGCGACCACTTTGTGCGCGCATTCCACGACACCTACGGCATGCCCACTATCGTCACCAACTGCTCCAACAACTACGGGCCCTACCAGTTCCCCGAGAAGCTGATTCCGCTCTTTATCAACAATATACGCCACCGCCGTCCGCTGCCCGTGTATGGCAAGGGCGAGAACGTGCGCGACTGGCTCTTCGTTGAGGACCACGCCCGCGCCATCGACCTGATTTTCCACAAAGGCACTATTGCCGAGACCTACAACATCGGTGGATTCAACGAGTGGAAGAACATCGACATCATAAAGGTGGTGATTCGCACGGTTGACCGTCTGCTTGGCCGCAAGGAAGACGAGGACATGGACCTTATCACCTATGTGACTGACCGCCTGGGCCACGACGCCCGCTACGCTATCGACAGCACCAAGTTGCAGCGCGAGCTCGGCTGGGAGCCGTCGCTCCAGTTTGAGGAGGGCATCGAGAAGACCGTGCGGTGGTACCTCGACAACCAGGACTGGATGGACCACATCACCAGCGGCGACTACCAGCGCTACTACGAGGAGATGTACCAGGGGCGGTGAAGCCGCCCGCTCAGCCTGATGGCAAGAGATAAAAGGAGAGAAATATGTCGCTGAGATACAAGCTTGGAGTACTGAAATTTCACGTTGAGCACTATGTGACGATGCACATTGCCAAGTGGGCGGTGCGCTTCGCCGGTGTAAATGCGCTGCCCGATACAATTGTGGGTAAGCGAGTG
>JAQXTJ010000063.1 GCA_029219425.1 Bacteroidales bacterium | reverse complement strand
GTTCTCCTTCACCATTGAGGCGAATTTCTGTTCGTTGCTGTTCATCGTTTAGTTTATCCTTTGTGTTGTTTTGTAGTGTCGTTTATTCATTTTACTCACACACCCACCGGTTTGCTACACCAGGGGGCATAAAAAAATAATCCCCGGCATCGCTGCCTGGGATCGCGTAATCAAATTAACCTTCTAATACCATTAACATAAACCTAAAACTGTGAATCGCTGTCGTCGCGACATCGTATTCAAGTTACCTAAAAACTAATACCATGAAAAAACTGATGCAAAGGTAGTGTTTTTATGTTATACAACATAATTTCTAAGCAATAAAAATGCTTGCTATTAAGAATAATTAACAGGGCACACGGCGAGCAACAATTCATAATGCTCATTTTCAGACCTTTGCAATTTCCTCTAAAAACAGGTTGCAGAAGGGAAATCAGGCAAAAACGCCCCCGGGTAATTGCCGAGGCGATGTGTCGGGTCGCAATTTCCACCATTTAATACCAGTGAGGTGCTGGGAATAACACTGGAAATAACATTTTAATAACTTTGTTTACAACAATTTGCACAATAGGGGATTTTGCACTAACTTTGCAGCGTGAAATAGTATGACCACATGCTGCTGCCTATCATATTATGTGGAGGGGCTGCCAAGATTTGCAACCCGCCTTAGTGGACGTAGTGGATATGTGGCACTTACTCTTGCTTGATTATTCATAAATTTAGCAAACTCATATATTTCTATTTTTTAACTAATTCTATCAGTATGAAGAGACTACTTCTCTTGGCTGCCGCAATTGTTATGGTTGCATCGCAGATGCTCGCAGCATCGGGTGTGATTAATTGCCGCGGTCGTGTGCTCGACGAAAAGGGAGAACCTGTCATCGGAGCCACAGTGTTAGTTCCGGGAACTACCGAAGGTACTTCTACCAACATCGATGGTATGTTCCAGCTAAAAGTGAAAGAAGGAACTAAGGAAATCACAATCCAATCGGTGGGCTACAAGCCCGTTAAACTCAAAGCCAACTCGCAGATGGGTGATATCAAGCTCGAAGTGGAGTCGACTATGCTCAACGACGTGGTTATCACCTCATCGGTGGCTAAGACCCGTGTCACCCCGGTGGCCATCTCCGAGGTTACTGCCGCAACCATCGACATGAAGCTCGGCAACCAGGAGTTCCCCGAGGTGCTCAAGACAACTCCGGGTGTATGGGCCACCAAAGACGGTGGTGGTTATGGCGACTCCAAAATCAATATGCGCGGATTCCAGGCTGCCAACGTGGCTGTGCTCATCAATGGTGTGCCGGTCAACGATATGGAATGGGGTGGCGTGTACTGGAGCAACTGGGCCGGTCTGAGCGACGTTACTTCGTCGATGCAGACTCAGCGCGGTCTTGGCGCAGCCATCATCTCCTCTCCTTCTGTGGGCGGAACCATCAACATCACCACTCGCTCTCTCGATGCCAAGAAGGGTGGAACCGTGTGGTACGGAATGGGCAACGACGGTATGCACCAGGAAGGTGTTTCGGTTTCTACCGGCCTTATGAATAACGGCTGGGCAATGACCGCTCTCCTCTCTCACCGCCAAGGCGACGGCTATGTGCAGGGAACCAACTTCAATGCCTACAACTACTTTATCAACGTATCAAAGCGCATCAACGATGCTCACCAGCTCTCGCTGACCGCTTTCGGCGCTCCGCAAACCCACAACAAGCGCAGCTCGCAGGATGGTCTCACCATAGAGGCCTATCAGAATGAGGCTCTTAACTACATGGATGGCGACAACCGCTACAAGTATAATCCCACTTTCGGTTACGACAAGAATGGCCAGGTGCGCACTTCCACCCGCAACAAGTATCACAAGCCTCAAATCTCGCTCAATCACATCTGGCAAATCGACCACAAGTCGTCGCTCTCTACTGCTGCATACGTGTCGCTTGCAAGTGGTGGCGGTTACAGCGGCCAAGGCCGCGGCACATGGAATGGAAACACCATCAGCTACTCTTCGTGGTATGGCGCTTCGAATGGCGTAATCAACACTCTCTTCCGCAACCCCGACGGCACTTTTGCCTACGATCAGGTTCAGGAGATGAACGCTGCAAGCACCACGGGTTCTAATATGATTATGTCGGAGTCGATCAACTCTCACAGGTGGTATGGCCTCGTTTCGACCTATCGCAACGAGTTCATTCCTCAGCGCCTCACCTTCACCGGCGGTATCGACTTCCGCTACTATATCGGTACTCACACGAACAAAATCATCGACCTCTACGATGGTGAATACTACATGGACGACTCAAGCCGCAAAAATGTATCGGCAGCCAACAATGCTGTTGCCGCCGACCCGATGTGGAAATATGAGAAACTCGGCGTGGGCGACGTAGTATATCGCGACTACGACGGTCACGTGCTGCAAGAGGGTGCCTTTGCACAGGCTGAGTACAATATGCTCGACAAAAAGCTCAACCTTGTGCTGGCCGGCTCTATCAACAACACAAGCTACTGGCGTGTCGACCGCTTCTACTACGACGAAGCTCATGGAAAGTCGGCCACCGTCAATGCGCTTGGAGGTACTATCAAGGGCGGTGCAAACTATAACATCGACCGCCACAACAACGTGTTCTTCAATGCCGGTTTCATCAGCCGTGCGCCTTTCTTCTCAGGCGGTGCATTCCTTTCTTCTACCGTCAGCAACGCCACCAACCCCAACGCAGTGAATGAGAAAATCATGTCGTTTGAGGTGGGCTACGGATTCAAGAGCACAGTTTTCTCTGCCGATGTCAACGCCTACTTCACCAAGTGGATGGACAAGACCACAACCCGTGGTGGCGAAATCACTTCGGGCGACCATGCCGGCGACCGCTATTTCCTCAACATGCAGGGTGTGGACTCGCGCCACATGGGCGTTGAGGCAAACTTCCGCTATCGTCCGGCACGCTGGGTTGATTTCGAAGGCATGATTTCGTTTGGCGACTATGAGTGGGCAAGCGATGCCGTAGGTTACTTCTACAACCAGCTCGGTCAGCCTCTTGCCGACCTTCGCGGTAACGTAGCATCGGGCATCCTCGCCGAAGACCACGCATTTGCCCGCCTCAACCAAAAGGGCGTGAAAGTGGGTGGCTCGGCTCAAATCACCGGCTCGCTCGGCGTTAACTTCCGTCCGTTCCAGGGCTTCCGCATTGGTGCCGACTGGGTGTTCAATGCCAAGAACTACAGCGACTACACTGTGTCGTCGAGCAACTACACTGCCAATTCCGACATCAACGTGGCCGACCCATGGCGTATTCCTTGGGGCAACCAGCTCGATTTGCACGCAAGCTACTCATTCAAGATGGGCGGCCTCCGCGCTACGCTCTCGGGCAACGTGAACAACCTCTTCAACCACTTCTACGTGATGGATGCCTACACCTCGACATCCGAGACCGGCACTTGGCAAAATGCCTACCGTGTGTTCTACTCGTTTGGCCGCACTTACTCAGTTCGCCTAAAAGTTAATTTCTAATCTACTAATCGTCACAGAAATATGAAAAAGAATCTATTATATTCAATTATTGCCGGCGCAGCCGTTGCCTCCTTGGCAAGCTGCGACGTCAATAGCTGGAACGACAAGCTCGATGGCTTTGAGGGCGGACAGACTATCGTAGATGCTCAGGCTATCGAATACACTCTCACCGATGCCGACTATGCCAACCTTGCCGCCAACTCCGACAACGTGGCCAAGGCTGGCGACGCTCTCGCCAAGGCTCTGAAGGCCGTGGGCACTCAGCACTATTTCACCAACGAAATCACTGCCAAGGAATATGTGCCCAATTTCCTCAGCGACCCCGATTTTGTATATTTCACCCTCGACAACGGCTCATCGATTAAGCTCACCTTCAATGTGGCCGGCGAGTTGCCCTCTGAGGTTGCGAGCTTTGCCGCTGCCGAGGAGTTCACTATCGACGAGGCAGCCTACAAGGCCGTGTGGGGCGATGAGGAGAAATATGTGGAGGCTTTCACCCCCGAGAATCCTGCAAGCAAGTTCGTTCCGGGATTTCTCGCTGCGGAATATCCCGAGGCTAAGGCTGGTGATATGGTGGTTGTAAACTACAAGGAGTCGGAGCAAGAGCCTGTATTCGGCACTGATGAGCCCGAGGAACCCGCCGTAGAACTGACAAGCGTGCTTGGCACCGCCAACGTTGGCGACAACGTGAACGTAACCGGCGTTATCACAGCTATCTGCAATCGCGGTTATGTCCTCACCGACAATAGCGGCAGCATTCTCGTTTACTACGCTTCAGGTTTCGACGCTACGGCTTGGCAGGTGGGCAACGTCGTCACTCTCACCGATGGCGCCGTGTCGGCCTACAACTTTGGACTGCAAATCACCGGCAACAGCAGCGAGGAAGTAGTAGCCAACATCAGCTACACCTATCCTGCTGCAACGAAGCTTGATGGCGCAGCATTCGACGCTCTTCTCGGCACTTCCGAGAACTTCCTCGCTCAATTCGTGAATTTCAAGGCTACAGTCACCATTGATGGAACCTACTACAATTTCTACGTCGATGGTGCCGAAACGGCTGTAGGCTCGCTCTATCAAGCCACAGCCGACCAAAAAGCCATGTTTGCCGATGGCGACACCTACGACATCTATGGCTACTTCCTCTCGGTGAGCAAGAAAAGTGGAGCTGCCAAGTTTGTGAACTTCATTCCCGTGAATGTAGTGTCGCTTGCTCCGGCACTGAAGGCCTCGGAGTTCCAGGTACCCTACTCCGACATCACCGCGCTTTACGTCTTCGACGGCTCGAAGTGGAAGGCCAACTACGATGTGGCTGTCCTCCAGAGCGACGACTACGATGAGATGGGACAGAAGTATCACAACCTCACAGAACCCGATTTCTACCTGCCCATCTATCTCAAGAACAACTTCCCCTATGCCAAGGCCGACGACATTCAGCTCGTTGGTTACAAGCTCTATGCCGGCGGCAAGACTTCGCTTGCCTGCGACAAATACGTATTCGACGGCTCTGCTTGGAACAAGGACAATGGCGTTGTAGCCGAGACTGCCCAGTTTGTGAAGACCGGTGGCAAGTGGATGTACGACCCCAACGTGACAATCACTCTCCCTGCCGGAAAGGGTCAGGAACTTAGCACGCTCTACTTCCAGGCTTGCACCGATTGGGTGTGGGAAAACATCGACGTGGCCAAGCTCGGCGTAAGCACCAAGGGCCAGGGCTATGTGACAAGCTACGGCAATAACGAATATTACTGCGGTACTTCGGCATATCAGGGCAATGTGGATTTGCGTCCCGCCAAGGCCAAGGAGCAATATCCTGCCGGCTATGAGGGAATGACCGACGACCAGATTCTCGACCTTATGAAGACCCGCTTCGCCACCGAGGTAATGCCCGGCGCTCTCGCAGCACTCCACCCCGAGGCAGCACCTATCGAGGGACTCGATGTGATTTACACCATCAACTTCGGAACCTACACAGGCAGCAACGTCACCGAGACCATCCGCTACAAAGTGGTGGCTCCGGGAAAATTTGAGTTTATCGACTGCACCTGGGACGCTGCCAAATAAGGCTGTCGCACCGGTAATCACCATAGCGGTGGAGGGCAATATGCAAGCCCTCCACCGCTATTTTTCTTCTGTGCAGCATTGAGCTGCTGCACATTTCACAAAAAATCGCCCTTTTTTGCCCGAATATTTCCAAAATTATTGCTGTCCGCTAAAAAATCATTTCATCGATAAAACTATGATTCACAGCTAATTATATATCAATCTTCACACTAAGGCTTATCCTAATGAACATTATTGATAATCAGCTATTTATATATATTTACCGGACACTAATATTTCAAAATACACACTTTTTTCAGGCAGTCAGGCGTTTCGCTCGTATGGATTTTCTTACCTTTCCCGCTAAAGAAAAATTATTCTTTATCCTTCCTGTGTAAAATCTCGCAGATTTTTCGTAAATTTCCTCTAAGAAAGTATAAGACCGATACTATCTTTGTGAGTGAAAAATAGCGTCTATCC
>JAQXTJ010000062.1 GCA_029219425.1 Bacteroidales bacterium | reverse complement strand
CAGTTCCGCTATCGCAGCCCCTACTTCAAGCACATCTTCGGCAGCACTCAGTATGCTTGCGGCTACTACACCTATCTGTGGGCCGAGGTGCTCGATGCCGACGGCTTTGAGCTTTTCAAGGAGAAAGGTATCTTCGACCCTGCCACCGCAAAGGCTTATCGCGAGAACATCCTTGAGCCGGGCGACAGCGAGGACCCCATGGTGCTCTACAAGCGTTTCCGTGGACAGGAGCCAAGCGTTGAGCCACTACTCAAGAACCGTGGACTGAAGTAATAACAGAATAAGTAATCGATATATTTGGGAGCGGAGAGGCGAGCGACAGTGAATCACACCAGGTGGTCACCAGCGCTCTCCATTCTCCGCTCTCTGCTCCTAACAAAAGCAATGGTTATGATGCAACAAATGCACTGGGACCGCCTCATCTGCGACAAGCGGCTGGGGCTTGAGCACTACACCGACAGCAAAGGCGGCATACGCAGCGATTTTCAGCGCGACTACGACCGCCTCATCTTCTCATCGCCGTTCCGCCGCTTGCAAAACAAGACGCAGGTGTTCCCCTTGCCGGGCAGCATCTTCGTGCACAACCGCCTCACCCATAGCCTCGAGGTGGCAAGCGTGGGAAAGTCGCTTGCCTGCGAGGTGGCTCGTGCGCTGCGCGAGAAATATGCCGGCGAGTCGTGGACCGACAAGTTCTACGACATAGGCGAGATTGTGGCTGCCGCCTGCCTTGCCCACGACCTGGGCAACCCGCCTTTCGGCCACTCGGGCGAGAAGACCATAGGTGCATTCTTCAGCGAGGGCGAGGGGCAGGCACTGCGCAGCCATCTCACCGAGCGGCAGTGGGCCGACCTGATTCACTTCGAGGGCAATGCCAATTCCTTCCGCCTGCTCGTGCATCAGTTCAAGGGCCGGCGCCCGGGCGGATTTGCCATGACCTACTCCATGCTCGCCTCCATTGTGAAGTACCCCTACTCCTCGCTCCATGCCAACGACAAGGGCAAATTTGGATTCTTCACCACCGAGCGCGACCTCTTCATCCGCATCGCCGACGAGGTGGGATTGATTCGCAAGGGCGACGATGTGTATAGCCGCCACCCACTGGTCTATCTCGTGGAGGCTGCCGACGACATCTGCTATCAGGTGATGGACATTGAGGACGCTCACAAGCTCAAGACGCTTGGCACCCGCGAGGTGATAAGCCTGCTGCTGGGCTTCTTCGATGAGCAGCGGCAGCAGCACATACGCCGCGTGATGGACTGCGTCGATGATGTGAACGAGAAAGTGGTGTATCTGCGCTCGTGCATCATTGGTGAGCTGGTGAAGGAGTGCGCACGCACCTTTGTGGAAAATGAGGATGCAATAATGCAAGGCCTGTTCGAAGGCTGCCTCATCGACCACATAAGCGACACGCCCCACCGTGCCTACGAGGCGTGCTCGGCAGTGGCCTACGACAAAATCTACCGGGCCAGCGATGTGGTGGATATCGACCTTGCAGGAAACCGGATTATCAACGAGCTGCTCAAGCGCCTCACCGACGCCGTGCTCCACCCCGAGCGCAACTATTCGCAACTGCTGCTCTCCAAGTTCCCGCAGCAGTACGATGTGCAGGCCCCCACTCTCTTCGAGAAGATTCAGGCTGTGATCGACCACATCAGCGGCATGACCGACGTGTATGCCCTCGACCTCTACCGCAAGCTCAATGGTATGTCGCTCCCGGCAGTGTGACAAAAAGATTTTTTTCTGATTCGTCCTCTCACCACACCAACCAACGGATTTGTTTCACTATGACTACTGGCAACAAAATAAGATTTGGCTTCATTGCAGCATTATGGCTCGCGCTATGCTGGCTGCTCATCACGCGATCACCAAGAATCGACTTCATGGTGATTTTCACCATCGTGGCATCGGGGATAATCGTGTTTGTCCCTCTCTACAAGAAATACCTGAAAAAGTAGCGCCACCACTCCCCGTCGCTCACACACTCTCCATCATTGATAGCTTCGTTGCTTGGCGACTTCTTCGTCGCCGCCGGGCAAACGAAGCTATTATTTCACCCAGAAGTCGCGCGTGAACACTATCAGCACCGTGAAAAGCTCAAGGCGGCCTATGAGCATCATCACCGCCATTATCCACTTGGCAGCATCGGGAAGCACGGCAAAAGAGCCTTCGGGCCCGGTGATTCCCGAACCAAGGCCTATGTTGCTTATTGCCGTGAGCGAAGCAAACATCGCGTCGAGCACGGGCAAGTCGAGTGCCGTGAGTATGATGCCGCCCATCACGAATATCATGAGGTAGATGCTCAGGAATGCTATAGTCTTCATCACCGAGCTGTGTGGCACCACCTTGCCATTCACGCGCACGGTGGTGATGCTGTTGGGGTGCAGCACGCGGTAGAACTCATTGAATGTGTTTTTCACAAGCAATATCATGCGGTCGATTTTCACGCCACCGGTGGTGGAGCCGGCACAGGCTCCGCAAAACATCAGCACCATGAGCAGCATGGTGGTGAATGGCCCCCAGGCATCATAGTTGGTCACGCCAAAGCCGGTGGAGGTCATTGCCGCTATCAGGGTGAAGAATGTGTCGCCAATGTTCTCGAAAGTGCCATTGTAGATTTGGTAGCTTGCGCATATAGCCACAAACACCAGCACCACGCCGGCGTAGGCACGCACGGTGCCATTGGTGAGCAAAGACCTCACCTTGCCCGTGAGGGCAGTGTAGATGAGAGCCACGTTTATGCCGCCGATAAACATGAATATGGTTATCACCACCTCCACATAGGTGGAGTCCCACCAAGCTATGCTCGAGTTGCGAGTGGAGAAGCCACCCGTGGAAACGGTGCTTAGCGACTGGCAGATGGCGTCGAAGGCGTTCATCGGTCCGAGCCACAGCAGCGCGGTGAGCAGCACGGTGAGCAGCGCATACACCATCCACAGGCTCTTGGCTGTCTGGCTTATGCGTGGGCGCAACTTGTCGTGGGTGATTCCCGTAACCTCGGCGTTGAATAGCTGTATGCCTCCCTGGTGATTGAGCATAGGTATCACAGCAAGGGTGAAGAGGATTATTCCCATTCCGCCTATCCAGTTCATTATTGCCCGCCATATCAATATGCTGTGGGATGCGCTCTCCACATCGGTCATCACCGAAGCCCCTGTGGTGGTGAAGCCCGACATAGCCTCGAAGAATGCATCGGTGACGGTGGTGAGAGCGTTGTCGAAGAGAAATGGCAACATGCCAAACACCGTGAAGAACACCCACACGCTGGCAGTGAGCAGAAGCCCTTCGCGGCGGTGCATATCCGTGTTGCGAGGATGCAGCCCGAAGGTCATCAGTGCTCCCGAGCCGGCCGTGATGAGCGCCGACAGTGCGAAAGCCTTCACCGAGTTCAGTTCGTGATAGATGAAGCCTACTATGAGCGGAAGGAGCATAAACAGAGCCTCAATCATGAGCAGCCACCCCATCATGCGGAGCACCACCAGCAGGTTGATGTTTGAGCGGTGTCGTATCATAGTTCAGCTGAAGAGTTTCTCAATTTTGTGAATTGCCCCCGACAGACAGAAAACCACCACATGATCTCCGGCCTGTATTCGGGTGTTTCCTTGAACAAGGTGTCCCACGCCGTTGCGCACGAGCCCTGCTATGGTCATGTCGTGCGAAAGTCCCAGGTCCTTCACGTCGGCACGGGTGATGCGCGACCCTTCTTTCGCCACAAGCTCGGCCACCTCGGCATCGGCAAGGGCAAGGCACTTGGCGTTCGACTGGTCACTGTCGAGCAGTATCTGGAAGATATGGCTCGATGCAAGCAGCTTCTTGTTGATTACCTTTCCAATATTCAGGCTCTCGGCCTCGGCAATGAACTGTATGTTCTCCACCTCGGCGATAGTCTTCTTCATTCCATATTCCTTTGCTGTGAGGCAGGCGAGAATATTGGTCTCGGAGCTGTCGGTGAGCGCTATGAAGGCGTTGTGGTCCTCTATTCCCTCATCGTGCAGCAGGTCGATGTCGCGTGCGTCGCCATACACTATGTTGCAGTCGGGAAGCGACTCGGCGAGCTTTTGGCATTTCTCAAGGTCGCTCTCGATGATTTTTATCTTGTAGTGGTCGCCCACAAGGCGGGCAAGCTGCAAAGCTATGCGGCTGCCTCCCATTATCATCACGCGCTTCACGGTGTTCTCGGCCTTGCCGCAAATAGTGCGCAGCTCATCCACATGCTCGGCTGTGGTGGCAATGTAGGCAATGTCGCCCGAGCAAATCTCATCGTTGCCTCCCGGTATCACAGTCTCATATTTGCGCTTTATTGCCGAGATGTGGAGCTTTGCCGATAGCGTGTAGAGCTCCTTGAGCTTCTTGCCCACAAGGCTCGACGTGTCGCGCAGCTTCACTCCCACCACAATGAGCTGCCCGTCGCACAGCTCAAACCAGTTGCGCACCCATGTGCGCGTGAGTGCCGTGATAATCTCCTCGGCGGCAAGATACTCGGGATAGATGAGGAAGTCCACTCCATGCGTCTCGAAAAACGGGCGGTTCTCGCTGCGCAGAAACTCATAGTTGTCGATTCGCGCCACGGTCTTCTTTGCGCCAAGGCTCTTGGCCATGGCACACGAGGTGACGTTGCGTGTCTCGAAGGGGGTGACGGCTATGTAGAGGTCGGCTTGTCCCACCTGTGCGTCGCGCAGTGTGTCGAATGAGGTTGGACTACCGGTGTGCGTGAGCAGGTTGTAGTTGTCGAGGTTCATGAGCTTGCGCTCATCGTTGTCGATCACGATTATGTCCTGGTTCTCCTTCGATAGAAGCTTTGCCAGGTGTGATCCCACTTCGCCTGCTCCGGCTATTACAATTTTCATACGTTCTGATTAAGCAATTCTTTGATTTTGGCTTTAATGCTCTCTGTGTCCATCTTGCACAGCTTGCGTAGCTGCGGCACGGTGCCTTGCGTCACAAAGGCATCGGGGATGCCTATGCGGTGCACCTGCACCGAGTTGCGGCCGTTGTCGTTGAGCCATTCCATCACTGCCGAGCCAAGGCCTCCACACTTGGTGCCATCTTCCACGGTGACGATGTGACTGCAACTTTCGCTCACGCAGCGCAGTATGTCCTCGTCGATTGGCTTCAGGAACACCATGTCGTAGTGTGCCACGCGGTGTCCTTCAGCTTCAAGCTCCTTCAGTGCATTTGCCACATCGTTGCCTATGGGGCCAATGGTGAGCACCGCCACAGGTGCGTCGCCTGTGGCAAGCTGCCGCCCGCGTCCCACTTCCACCTTGTGCATCTCGGTGCGCCACTCGGGCGTAACGCCGCTTCCACGAGGGTAGCGAATCGCCATGGGACCCTCGGTGCGCAGTTGGGCGGTGTACATAAGGTCGCGCAGCCACTGCTCATTCATAGGTGAGGCAATAATCATGTTGGGGATGCTTCGCAGGTAAGCCATGTCGAAAGCACCGTGGTGAGTCACTCCATCCTCGCCCACCAGCCCGGCACGGTCGATGCAGAAAGTGACAGGCAGGTTCTGTATGGCCACATCGTGGATTATCTCATCGTAGGCTCGCTGCAAAAATGTGGAGTAGATGCAGCAGAAGGGCATGAGTCCATCCTTTGCCATACCTCCCGAGAGCGTCACGGCATGCCCCTCGGCAATTCCCACATCGAATGCACGTTCAGGAAAAGCATTGAGCATGAAGCTCATGGAGCATCCGGTGGGCATAGCGGCGGTGATACCCACAATCTTCTCGTTGGCATGGGCAAGCTCCACCAGCGTGTGGCCAAACACATCCTGCCACTTGGGCGGCTTGCCTGTGGGGTCGCTCACATATCGCTCACCGGTTTCCTTATTGAACTTGCCCGGCGCGTGCCATGTGGCGGGGTCGTCCTCGGCCGGCTTGAAGCCCTTGCCCTTGCGCGTGCGCAAATGCAGGATGCGAGGCCCGTTCATGTCCTTTATGTCGCTCAGCACACGCACTATTTCGGCCACGTTGTGCCCGTCGAAAGGGCCGAAATAGCGAATGTTCAGTCCCTCAAAGATGTTCTGCTGGCTCGAGAGAAGAGCCTTCAGGCTGTTGTTGAATCGGAGTATTGCGCCCTTGTTGCGCTCATTCACGAGATTGTGCAGGCGCAGGAATTTATATGCCTTGTAGCGGAAGTCGTTGTAGCGCTTCGAAGTGTTGAGGTGAGCCATGTATTCTCCCAGTGCGCCCACATTCTCATCAATAGCCATATCGTTGTCGTTGAGGATGATGAGCATATTGCTGTTGCTTATCGAGGCATTGTTGAGTCCCTCAAAGGCAAGCCCTCCGCTTATCGACGCATCACCAATCACAGCCACCACATTGCGCTTCACCGCATCGTGATTCACCTGTGAGGCTATGGCCATGCCCAGAGCTGCCGAGATGGAATTGGAGGCATGGCCGGCAGTGAACGTGTCGTATTCGCTTTCCTTTGGGTTGGGGAAGCCGCTCAGGCCGCCCAGAGTGCGGTTGGTCTCAAAGCGGTCGCGGCGTCCGGTGAGAATTTTGTGGCTGTAAGCCTGATGTCCCACATCCCACACTATTCGGTCGTAGGGAGTATTGAACACATAGTGCAGAGCCACGGTGATTTCCACCGTGCCCATGCTCGATGCAAAATGACCGGGATTGCGCGATAGCACATCAATGATAAACTTGCGAAGTTCGGCACACACCGCAGGAAGTTGCTCCAGGGGCAGATGCCGTAAGTCGGCAGGGCTGTCGATATGCGACAGCAGCGGATATTCTTCTAATATATGTTGGTTGTCCGACACTTTACCTCTTACGATTTTTGAGTTAAAAAATTTGCAACAGAGCAAGCCGGCAAGCCAGCGGCTCAGCCATTTCGCCCCATTAGTATGCAAAATTAGTGCAAGGCGAGCGCAAAAGCAAATAAAAACGCAAGTTTTTGTTTTGCATTTGCCGAGCCGAAGCCTAATTTATCTAAAATTAGTGCAAGGCGAGCGCAAAAGCAAATAAAAACGCAAGTTTTTGTTTTGCTTATGCCGAGCCGAAGCCTAATTTATTCAAAATTAGTGCAAGGCGAGCGCAAAAGCAAATAAAAACGCAAGTTTTTGTTGCATCCAGTGTTTTCCCGTCACAGAATCACCGTTTCATCGCTCCATTGCATCATCGCGGCATCATTTAGCACCATTCCATAGTGAGGGCATCCATACTATAATATTTTTCTTGCCGTGGTGATTGATATTTGGTGGATTATGCGTAAATTTGCAAAAGCAAATTGTTTCGGCCACTATGTGGCAGAAATTACATGTATTTTCATTCTATAAACTACAAAAATGCAAATATAGTGGCAAAGAAAATTTATAATCCTGAAAAGATAGAGCAAGAAGAGGTGAAAACCGATGCGGAAGCCCCCGGCAGCGACACTGCCGACGACAAGTCCAAGCCAAAAAAGCCCGGCTTTTTCTCCCGCATTGCCAAAGCCCTCACCGATCGTCGCCTCACCGTAGCCATTGGCATGGTGCTGGGGCTGACTGGCGTGTATCTGCTTGTGGTGTTCATCTCCTTCTTCCGCACGGGTGCTGTTGACCAAAGCCTTGTGCAGAGCTATGGAACAACCGACATGGTGGCACATGGAGCCAATGCCGAGAACTGGGGCAGCATTCTCGGGGCTAATGTGGCAAATGGAATGATTGCCCGTGGCATAGGAGTAGCAGCTTTCATCGTGGTGCTGTGGTGCTTTGTGATGGGAATGCGCATCTTGCTACGCAAGCCGGTGAGGTTTGTGTCCTACACACTCGTATCGGCACTGAGCATCGCCACCTGCTCCCTCGTGGTGAGCGCAGCCACGCTGGGGCAAGACATCACTTTCTTCCCACTTGGCGGAAGCATGGGCGATGAGGTGAACAATCTGCTCATCGTGGTGGCTGGCTACCCCGGTATGCTTGTTGCCAATGTGCTGCTCGTGGGAGTCTGGGTGCTGGTGTGCCTCAACACAATCTCCAAGTGGTTGCTCAAAATCAAGGCTTTGATTCCAAAGCACACCCGACTAAAAAACACCGACGAAGACGAAAATGAGGAACCACTCGACTCCTCTATCACCGAAAGCGACGACAACGACAACGACACCAAGCTCGCCTCCGACGAAATGCAGGCCGATGAGGAAACTCAGGAACCCGACCCATTCGACGTGCCACAAGACCCGGAGCCCGAACCTCTGCCCGAGCCGTTTGTTGACGACGTGGTGCCCGAAGAGGGCAAGATTGAGGTTGCTCCCGAGATTCAGCAATCGGAGGTGACCACTTTCGAGGCTTTCGACCCCACAAAGGAGCTGTCGCACTTCAAGATGCCCACCCTCGACCTGCTGCTCGAGCGCGAGGTGAACCGCAACAATGTGGATATCGACGAGCAGGAGGAAAACAAGCGCCGCATCACCGAGACGCTTGCCAACTACAACATTCCCATCAAGAAAATCGACGTGTGCGTGGGTCCCACTATCACACTCTTTGAGATAATCCCCGCCGACGGCGTGCGCATCGCCAAAATCAAGAACCTTGAGAGCGACATTGCACTGAGTCTTGCCGCCTTGGGCATCCGCATCATAGCGCCAATCCCTGGCAAGGGCACGATAGGCATTGAGGTGCCAAACCACGACCCGCAGACGGTGTCGATGCGCTCGGTTATTGGCTCGAAGCGATTCCAGGAGAGCCACATGGAGCTTCCTATGGCACTGGGCTGCACCATCGACAACCGCGTGTTCATGGCCGACCTCACCAAGATGCCTCACCTGCTCGTGGCCGGAGCCACCGGTCAAGGAAAATCGGTGGGACTGAATGCCATCATCACCTCCCTGCTCTACAAAAAACACCCGGCCGAGCTCAAGTTTGTGCTCGTCGATCCCAAGATGGTGGAATTCAGCCTCTATGCGCAGCTCGACCACCACTACCTTGCCCGCATGGCGGGTGGCGATGAGTGCATCATCACCGACTCGCGCAAGGTGGTGGCTACGCTCAACTCGCTCGTGCAGGAGATGGAAGACCGCTACCAGCTTCTCCGCGATGCCAAGGAGCGCAACATCAAGGACTACAACCGAAAGTTTATCGAGCGTCGCCTCAATCCCGAGAAAGGGCATCACTTCCTGCCCTATATCGTGGTGATTGTGGATGAGTTCAGCGACCTCATCATGGTGTCGGGAAAGGAGGTGGAACGCCCAATCGTGCGCATAGCACAAAAGGCCCGTGCCGTGGGCATTCACATGATTATAGCCACCCAGCGACCATCGACCAACGTAATCACAGGTATCATAAAGGCCAACTTCCCTGGCCGTATCGCCTTCCGCGTGAGCCAGATGGTGGACAGCCGCACAATTCTCGACTGCTCGGGAGCGCAGCAGCTCGTGGGAAAGGGCGACATGCTATTCCAGCAGAGCGGAATGCTCGACCGCGTGCAGTGTGCATTCGTCGATACTCCCGAGGTGGAGGCTATATGCGAGTACATTGGCGAGCAAATCGGCTACAGCGAGCCCTACGAGCTGCCTGAGTTTGTTGGCGACACCGACGACGGCGAAGGCGGCGGCAGTGGCTCTGGAGCCAGCCTCAACGACCGCGACAGCCTCTTCGAAGAGGCTGCTGCCTACATCGTGGCAAGCGACACTGCTTCCACTTCATCGCTGCAACGCCGCTACCAGATAGGCTACAACCGCGCCGGACGCATCATGGACCAGCTCGAGGCTGCCGGCATCGTGGGACCCTCACAGGGCGGCAAGCCTCGTCGCGTGCTCGTGGATTCGGTGCAGCTCGCTGCAATTCTCGACAACAAATAATCACCCATCAATTTTTTATGCTACAAAGAATCATCCTCTCAATAATAGTGATTGCATCGGGCTGCGGCGCAGCCTGGGGACAATCGGCACAACAGGTGGTCGATAAGGTGCTTCGGAGCTATAACAGCAGCAACGGCATCACCGCCACATTCAGCGTGGCAACCGCCCAGGGCACTTCGACCGGCACTATCGACATGGTGGGACAGAAGTTCCGTATTCTCTCGAAAGACATGAAGTGCTGGTTCGACGGAAAGACCCAGTGGGCCTACTCGAGCATGACAGGCGAGGTGAACATCACCACCCCTACGGCAGCCGAGGTGTCACAGTCGAACCCTTACGCCATCATAAGCAGCCTCAGCAAGCAATGCACGCTCACGATGAAATCCACTGCCACGCAATATATCGTAACTTTCAAGCCAAAAAAGAAAGGACAGATAACTCAGGCAGTGGTGACAATAGGCAAGAAAAACCATCAGGTGCAAAAGGCGGTGATAAGCACCGGCGACCGCCAGAGCTACACCACCACTATCAGCAACTACACCACACAGCGCAACTTTGCGGCCTCCACTTTTGTTTTCAATAAAAAGCTGGTGCCGGCAGGCACTGAGGTGGTGGATTTGCGATAGACTTCAATTCAAAATACGTCAAACAATTAATACAAGATACGATTATGGAAAGAACAAAATGCTTGATTATAGGCTCGGGCCCGGCAGGATACACCGCCGCAATCTACGCCTCGCGAGCCAACATTGCCCCGGTGCTCTACGAGGGAATGCAGCCCGGCGGGCAGCTCACCACCACCACCGACATTGAGAACTTCCCCGGCTATCCCGAGGGCATCAATGGTTTTGAGATGATGGAAGACCTACGCAAGCAGGCAAAACGCTTCGGTGCCGACCTTCGCACCGGCGAAGTGACACACATCGACCTCTCAAAGCGTCCGTTTGTCGCTACCATCGACGGCGACACCACCATCGAGGCCGAGACGGTGATTGTTTCCACCGGAGCATCGGCAAAATACCTCGGACTGGCTGATGAGAAGAAATATGCCGGCATGGGCGTATCGGCTTGCGCCACCTGCGACGGCTTCTTCTACCGCAAGAAGACTGTGGCCGTGGTGGGAGGCGGCGACACCGCCTGCGAGGAAGCTCATTATCTGAGCAACCTTGCCTCTAAAGTGTATATGATTGTGCGCAAGGACTATCTGCGTGCCTCAAAGGTGATGCAGCAGCGCGTCATGGAGAAAGACAACATTGAGATTCTCTTCAACACCAACACCGTGGGACTCTTTGGCTCGCCTGCCGTGGAGGGCGCCCACCTCGTGCAATTCAAGGGCACTCCCGAGGAAAAGACGCTCGATATCGACATCGACGGATTCTTCCTCGCCATTGGCCACAAGCCCAACACCGACTTCCTTGGTGGCCAGCTTGCCCTCGATGAGCAAGGCTACATAAAGACCGATGGCTTCACCACAGCCACCAGCATGGAGGGTGTGTTTGCCGCCGGCGACGTTGCCGACCCTCGCTACCGCCAGGCCATCACTGCCGCAGGAATGGGATGCAAGGCAGCCCTCGACGTGGAGAAATTCCTCGTTGACAATGACATAAAATAGCAATAACCAAGAGGGTGTGTCACAATTAGGCTTGATGATATTTTGAGGTAGGGACGCACCCTGGTGCGTCAGCGCTACCACCTAATAATCAGGCTATAACAAAAGTGCCTGCGGGCTGACGCACCAGGGTGCGTCCCTACATAAGTGGATACTTCCCAATTTCGACACAGCCTCTTAAAAAATCACAAGATGCTATGGGAATACGACGATTCTTCAATGCAGCCGGATACTTTGCCACCGACTCACAAGACTTTGAATACATGGAAAAAGACGTGAAGGTGACCGGCGCAACCGTGAGCGACATCAGGGCCAACGGCCCCATCGGGGTGTTCGACTCGGGCTATGGCGGCCTCACCATTCTGCGAGAAATACGCCGCAAGCTGCCCGAATACGACTACCTCTACCTCGGCGACAACGCCCGTGCACCCTACGGCACACGCTCATTCGACATCGTGTATCGCTTCACCCTCGAGGCGGTGCACCACCTCTTTGCGCAGGGCTGCCGGCTGGTGATTCTCGCCTGCAACACCGCCTCAGCCAAGGCGCTGCGCACCATTCAGCAGCACGACCTGCCACACATCGACCCACAGCGCCGCGTGCTGGGTGTGATTCGCCCCACGGTGGAGAAAGTGGGCGAAATCACCCAAAATGGCTGCATCGGCATCCTCGGCACTCCCGGAACGGTGCAGAGCGAGAGCTACAACATAGAGATAGAGAAAATGTACGGCGGCCGACTTGCCACCTACGGTCACGGATGCCCACTGTGGGTGCCTCTTGTGGAAAACCACGAGGCCGACAGCGACGGCGCCGACTACTTCGTACGCAAGGACATTGAGGCGCTCATGGCTATGAATGCCGGTATCGACACCGTAATTCTGGGCTGCACCCACTATCCGCTGCTGCTGCCTAAGATAAGAAAATATATGCCCGCAGGTGTCTCTGTGGTGGAACAAGGCCCCATCATTGCCGACAGCCTTGCCGACTACCTCTGCCGCCATCCCGAGATGGAGGTGCGCTGCACAAAGGGCGGCTCATGCCGGTATCTCACCACCGAGAATGCTGATAAATTCCGCTCTATGGCTGCCTACTTCCTCCACAACGATGATATCGAGGCCGAGCACATCACGCTCGCTTAGTCTTTTATTTTGCATTTACACCACCGAAATCCCAATTCTTTTATGAAAACCCTGAAGTCCTTACTCATTGCTCTCTGCGCTTTGCTTGCCACTGCCTGCTCCAAAAATCCCGAGGAACAGGGAGCTGTAACAGCAATCCTCAACCAAATACCTCTTGGCTACGACGCCAACGGTGTGTGGACTGGCGCCAACGATGCCCAGGCTCAAGTGTCTTATCTCAATATGATTTTCTCACACAGCTACGTTGCCGACTGGAACTCATGGAATGGATTCGTGGCATCGCGAAGCAGCGACACCGCCGACCACTCCGATGGCAACTGGCTGGACCACCAGTACTCTGCCATAACCGGCGGAGGCCTTTCGGGCACAGGAACTCCCTATCTCATAGCCTACTGGAACTCGAGCGAGCTGCTCGATGAGGCCACTACGGTGACTCCCTCATGCTACGTCGCCTATGGCAACCAAGGAGCACTGTTCCAGCCTCTCTCGGCTTTCGTCACCAATTCGTCCTACGCATTCTATGCCATGGCTGCCGGAACGGCCTGGAGCAAGAAATTTGAGGCTGGCGACTACCTGAAGCTGCTCGCCTACGGCATCACTGCCGACGGAACCATTACGGGCCCTGCCGAGTGCTTCCTCGCCAATTATGAAGATGAATACTCCTTGCCTGTAAGCAATTGGACTTATTTCAACATGGAATCGCTTGGGGTGGTGAAGATGCTGTTCTTCAGGATGGAATCGAGCGACTCCGGCAAGTGGGGAATGAACACTCCTGCCTACTTTGCCATCGACCGAATGGCGATTATGCCTAAACAACCGTAACCTGCACGGTGGGGTATAAACAAAAAAAATACTTGTCATCACGACAAATATTTTTTTACCTTAAATCTAATACCATGAAAAACTTGTGCAAAAGTACACTCTTTGTGTCAGCCATGCAAGAAACAAAGCAAAAAACTTCTATATGCTTTGCATTTTTTAACATTTACATCCATTTTCCCTATGTACGAAACAGATAAAATACAGAATTTGTTGAGAGAAGGCCGCGTGGCCGAGGCTATCGACACCCTGAAAAACGCCATTGCATCCCAGCCCACCGACGACCATGCCCACTACCTCCTGGGAAACGCCTATTGCCGGCTCTCCGACTGGCGCAACGCAATTGCGAGCTACCACGAGGCAATAGAGCTCAATCCACAGTCGCCCGCTGTAGAAGCCGAAAAAAAAGTGAAAGAAATATTAAATTTCTATTGTCACGACCTCTACAACCCTTGATTCGTAGCTTAATAATCAATAACTCGCATTTTTCGCTTTCGCAATTCAAGTTTTTGTTGTACTTTTGCTAAATGATTGCAACCGATTACGAAAAATGAGAATTTCCCAAGTAATATCTAACGAAGAGCTGCTGCAACTGAAGGACTATGTGACGTGGCTCAACAACATAGTAATCACCTGCCACCTCTCGCCCGATGGCGATGCCATGGGCGCCTCACTGGGACTGATGCACGCCCTTGAGGCTCTCGGGAAGACGGTGCATGTGGTCACCCCCGACATGCCTCCACGCTCACTGGCATTCCTGCCCGGCGCAAAGGACATCCATGTGCTCACCAAGCACGAGGACACGGTGAGAAGCCTCCTGGAGAGAGCCAACCTGATTTTCTGCCTCGACTACAACTCGCTGAAGCGTATCGACAACCTCGGCCCAATCGTAGAGCGTGCAAAGGCAAAGAAAATCATGATCGACCATCATCTCGACCCCGAGAACTTCTGCGACCTCACCATCTCCTACAGCCGCATGTCATCCACCTGCGAGCTGGTGTTCCGTGCACTTATGGGCATTGGCCTTATGAAGCAAATCAACCGCAAGGTGGCCGAGTGCCTTTATTGCGGAATGATGACCGACACCGGCAACTTCTCCTACAACTCCAACACCGCCGACATCTACCTCATTGTCGCCGAGCTGGTGGCCCGGGGCATCAACAAGGACCGCATCTACAATCTGGCAATGAACACCAGTTCGGCCGACCGCCTGCGCCTCATTGGCTTTGCTCTCGCCGAAAAGATGCAGGTGTTTCCCGAGAGTCATGCCGCGCTCATCACTCTGAGCAAGGATGAGCTAATACGCTACAACTACAAGAAGGGCGACACCGAAAGCCTGGTGAACATGCCCCTCCAGGTGCCCGACGTGCAATGGTCGGTGTTCCTGCGCGACGATGAGGACTACATAAAAGTGTCCTCGCGCTCTCAGGGCGAATTTGCCGTGAACACTATCTGTGAGAAGCACTTCAATGGCGGCGGGCACAAAAATGCCGCCGGAGGTGAGTTCTATGGCACTCTCGATGAGGCAGTGGCTGTGTTTATGTCGCTGCTGCCACAATTTGCCGACAATAACACAAACAATAACAACAAGCAAGATAACAAAATACAATCGAAGAACGATGAGAAATAACTTTGTAGCATATTTTGTGGCCGGTGTTGCGGCCCTGCTCGCACTGGGCTCGTGCAGCTCGGGCGTAAGCTATGCCGAGCTGCTCCGCGATGAGCGAAAGGCTGTGAACAACTACCTCGCTTATCAGCGCGTGGAACTTGACATTCCGGCCGACACAATCTTTGAGACAGGCCCCAACGCTCCCTACTACCGGCTCGATGAGGACGGCAACGTGTACATGCAGGTGGTTAGGGCAGGCAGCCTCGACAACCGCCCGGCCGCACAGCAAAAGATTTTCTTCCGCGTGAAATACTTCAGCCTGCTTTCGTGGGAGCATGGCGTGGAACCCACTTATATGGGCAACGTGGGCGACTCTCAGATTCAGTCCACCTACTTCATCTATGGCAACTACGACCTGCAAGTGAGCTACCAGTGGGGCTACGGACTGCAAATGCCCCTGCAATATGTGGGAATCGACTCCGAGGTGAATCTTATCATCAAGTCGCAATACGGATTCTCGAGCGAGATATCCAATGTCACCCCCTACCATTTCAATGTGCGCTATTTCCCCAGCGCTCTCGACTGACGACGACATTATCTCATAAAACAACATAATTCATATCAAAAAAAGAAACTATTATTATTCGATTTTCAATTATGTCACTCATTAAATCTATTTCAGGAATCAGAGGCACTATCGGCGGCCCAGCCGGCGATGGCCTCACACCGCTCGACATTGTGAAATTCACTTCGGCCTACGCCACTTTCATTCGCCGCACCACTAAGCGCACATCGAATGTGATTGTAGTGGGCCGCGATGCCCGTCTGTCGGGACCTATGGTCAACGACGTGGTTGTGGGCACGCTCACCGGTATGGGCTTCGATGTAGTCAACATTGGCCTTGCCACCACACCCACCACCGAGATTGCAGTGGTTGCCGAGAATGCCTGCGGCGGCATTATCATCACAGCATCGCACAACCCCAAGCAGTGGAACGCGCTGAAGCTGCTCAACGAGCAGGGTGAGTTCCTCAATGATGCCCAGGGCAAAGAGGTGCTCTCTATAGCCGAGCGTGAGGACTTCGACTATGCCGACGTGGATAATCTTGGAAAGGTATATGTGAACAACACCTATATGCAGCGCCACATCGAGAGCGTGCTCAAGCTCAAGCTCGTGGATGTGGAGGCTATCAAGAAAGCCAACTTCACTGTGGCTGTGGATGCCGTGAACTCCATTGGTGGAGTGGTGATTCCAGCCCTGCTCAAGAAGCTCGGCGTGAACAATGTAATTGAACTCTATTGCGAGCCTACAGGCAAATTTGGACACACTCCCGAGCCTATTCCCGAGAATCTCACCGGCATTGCATCGCTCATGGCCGAGGGCAAGGCCGATGTGGGCTTTGTGGTCGATCCCGATGTGGACCGCCTTGCCATCATCATGGAAAACGGCGAGTTCTTCGTGGAGGAATACACGCTGGTGTCGATTGCCGACTATGTGCTGTCGCAGACTCCGGGCGCAACGGTTTCCAATCTCTCATCTTCGCGTGCACTGCGCGACGTGACCCGTGCCCACGGTTGCCAGTACACTGCCGCTGCCGTAGGCGAGGTGAATGTGGTGACCGAGATGAAACGCACAGGCGCAGTGATTGGCGGCGAGGGCAATGGCGGAGTAATCTATCCCGAGTCGCACTATGGCCGCGACGCTCTCGTGGGCGTGGCTCTCTTCCTCACACTGCTCGCCAAGAGCGGCAAGAAGGTGAGCGAGCTCAAGAAGACCTATCCGCAATACAGCATCGCCAAGAACAAGATTCAGCTCACCCCCGACATCGACGTGGACGCTATTCTCCGCGCCGTGAAGGAGCACTACGCCAATGAGCAAATCACCGACATCGACGGCGTGAAAATCGACTTCGCCGACTGCTGGGTGCACCTGCGCAAGAGCAACACTGAGCCCATCATCCGCATCTACTCCGAGGCTTCGACTATGGAGAAAGCCGAAAGTCTTGCCGAGGACATGAAGAAGGTGATTGCAAGCCTTTCGAAATAATCAAATCTTCTCATAATTAATCCGAAGGCCCGAAGCATACATTGCCGGGCCTTTGCATTATTATTTCAACCAAAAACAACCCCAGACAATGGAAAACAAACGCGAATGGACAACCATTAAGGAATACACCGACATTCTATTTGAGCAGCACGGCGGCATTGCCAAAATCACAATCAACCGCCCCGAAGTGTACAACGCATTCCGTCCGCTCACCAACACCGAAATGCTCGACGCCATCAACATCTGCCGCGACCGCGAGGACATTGGCGTGGTGATTCTCACCGGAACAGGCGACAAGGCTTTCTGCTCGGGCGGCGACCAGAACTACAAGACTTTCGGCGGATACCGCGATGCCGACGGCACTCCGCGACTCAATGTGCTCGACTTGCAAAAGGCCATACGCTCCATTCCCAAGCCGGTGATTGCCATGGTCAACGGCTACTCGATTGGCGGTGGCAATGTGCTCAACACTGTGTGCGACCTCTCGATTGCATCCGAGAATGCACGATTCGGACAGACTGGCCCCAAAGTCGGCAGCTTCGATGCAGGTTTCGGCTCGTCGTATATGGCTCGCTGCGTGGGACAGAAGAAAGTGCGCGAAATTTGGTTCCTCTGCCGACAGTACACCGCCCGGGAAGCCCTCGAAATGGGACTGATTAACAAAGTGGTGCCCCTTGAGCGACTCGAAGACGAGACCGTGGAATGGTGTGAAACCATACTCCAGCGCAGCCCTATGGCAATTCGCATGATAAAGCGTGCGCTCAATGCCGAGCTCGACGGGCAGCGCGGACTGATGGAGTTTGCCGGCGATGCCACACTCATGTATTATCTCATGGAGGAGGCTCAGGAGGGCAAAAACGCATTCCTCGAAAAGCGTGCCCCTAATTTCGAGCAGTTCCCCAAGTTCCCCGGCTAAATCATGAAGGCTGCATTTGCAAAATACACGCTCGATTTCATCAATCCTGCCGGCACTTCGCGAGGTGTGCTGCTGCAAAAGGACACTTATTTCCTGAAAATATGGGACGAACAGTGCCCCGAGCGCTTCGGACTGGGCGAGTGTGCCTTGTTCAAGGGACTTTCGGCCGAAGACAACGACCGATACGAGCCAAAGCTCCGCGAACTGTGCTGCAACATCGCACTGGGCATGGAAACCGACCTCGCAGAGTTCTCCTCTATTCAGTTCGGCCTCGAAACGGCAATTCTCGACTTCGCCAATGGATGCCGCCGCGTGTGCTTCGACAACGACTTTGCCCGCGGCACCTGCCACATTCCCATCAACGGCTTGGTGTGGATGGGAACAAAAGATGAGATGATTGCCCGCATCAACGAGAAGGTTGCGGCAGGATTCCATGTGATAAAGCTGAAAATCGGCGCTATCGACTTCAATCAGGAGCTGGAGATGATAAGCCACATTCGCCGACGCTACTCCGAGCGCGACCTCACCATTCGTGTGGATGCCAACGGAGCATTCTCTCCCGACACAGTGATGGAACGCCTCGGCCGGCTGTCGGAATACTCAATTCACTCAATCGAGCAGCCAATCAAGGCCGGACAGTGGGAGGAAATGGCTCGCGTGTGCGAGAAGTCGCCAATTCCCGTGGCTCTCGACGAGGAATTGATTGGCATCACCAACCCAATGATGATGATGACCATCCTGCGCTCCATACGCCCCCACTACATCATCCTCAAGCCATCGCTCATGGGCGGATTTGCCGGAAGCACGGAGTGGCTCAAGATGGCGGCTCAATTCGGCACCGGAGGATGGATTACGTCGGCTCTCGAGTCAAACGTCGGCCTCAACGCAATAGCCCAGTGGGTGACCACGCTGCAAGTGCGCATTCCACAGGGGCTTGGCACCGGCACCCTCTACCACAACAACATAGCCTCGCCCCTCGAGCAGCACGCCGATTACCTGTGCTGTAATCCCTCGAAGGGCTGGGATATACCCGATTTCAACTGGATAACTGAATAACCGCGTGATGAAGATAAGAATTAACGGCAACCATTGCTCCACCATTGAGCAAGTGCGCGAGTGTGCCTCACCCAAGGCGGCACAATTCATTGAGGAATACTTCTCGGCAGGCGAGTCGATTGTGGCCCACACATCAGGCTCCACAGGGAAGCCCAAGGAAATACACCTGCCAAAGTGCGACCTGCGAGCCTCGGCTCGCCTCACCAACGAGCGCCTGGGTATCAGTTCCGAGTCGCTGCTCTACCTGTGCCTCTCGCCCGACTATATCGCCGGAAAGATGATGATAGTGCGTGCCATTGAGGCTGGAGCCGAGATTGTGGAGCAGGAGCCGAGCAATGAGCCTATGGCGGGCTACGACAGCAACCATCGCGTTTCGCTCCTCGCCGTGGTGCCATCTCAACTTGGCTACCTCATCAACCACCCCGAACACCTGCAACTCATTGACACCATCATCATTGGCGGCGGAACTCTGCCAGAGCGCATTGAGCACTGGCTCGCCGACAAGGGCGTGAACGCCCTGAAGACCTACGGTATGACCGAGACTTGCAGCCATGTGGCTCTCGCCCCGGTGAGCCGCAGTCGCGAGCCTTTCTCAGCCATTGGCAACGTCACCTTCTCGCTCGACGAGCGCGGTTGCCTCGTGATTCATGCACCGCAATTCTCTGAGCCAACAATTGTCACCAACGACATAGTGGATCTCCTCGACGAACAACGCTTCTACTGGCGTGGCAGGCACGACAACGTAATCAACACGGGTGGTCTCAAAGTGTTTCCCGAAGAAGTGGAGGAGGCAATAGCCCGCGTACTGCCCAAGGCAATATTCTTCGTCACCTCGCGCCCCTCCGAGAAGTGGGGCGAAGAGCTGCTGCTCGTGCTGCAATATCCCGGACTCGGGCCCGACGGGCGGAAAGAGGGCGAAGTG
>JAQXTJ010000061.1 GCA_029219425.1 Bacteroidales bacterium | reverse complement strand
CTAAGGCAATAAATAATGCCCGACTTGCCCTCATTGGCCTTGATGAACTTGATGATGTCCTTGTCGATATTCTTCGTCTTAGGGCGCACCTCATAGTAGAGATTAGGGCGATTGAACGACGACTTGAACACACGGGCATCGACCATGCCCAGGTTTTTCTGTATGTCGTGCTGCACCTTTGGTGTGGCCGTGGCTGTGAGGGCAATCACGGGGCGTGTGCCTATCTCATTGATAATGGGGCGAATGCGGCGGTATTCGGGGCGGAAGTCGTGACCCCACTCCGATATGCAGTGAGCCTCATCCACGGCATAGAACGAAATGCGAATCGTCTTCAGGAACTCTATGTTGTCCTCCTTGGTGAGCGACTCGGGCGCCACATATAGGAGCTTGGTCTTTCCGTCGAGTATATCCTTCTTCACGCGGTCCACGGCCTGCTTGTTGAGCGAGGAATTGAGGAAATGAGCTATGCCATCGTCCTCGCTGAAGTTGCGCATTGCGTCCACCTGGTTCTTCATAAGGGCAATGAGTGGCGAAATAACAATCGCCGTCCCCTCCATGATGAGCGATGGGAGCTGATAGCACAGCGACTTTCCTCCACCTGTGGGCATAAGCACAAAGGTGTCGTTTTCATCGAGGAGGTTTTCCATAATGGCCTCCTGATTCCCCTTAAAAGTGTCGAAACCGAAATGACGCTTCAGTTCCGCGTGTAATAGCTGCTTGTTTGCCATGATTATTTAAGAAGTATATTCCCGATATTTCAGTGAAACAAATATACAAACATATTCGGTTCTATCCAAATATTTGTCGCATAATTTTCTTGGGGAGGAGCCGCGTGCCGGCTCATTGCCGCCCCGCAGCTCCCGGCACCTGCTCCTAACTCCTCACCTGACTAAAGTTGGCCTTATCCAGCTGCTTCTCTGCATAGTCCTTGGTCACGACAAACTGCTTCTCGCCACTCGAAGGGATATCATACATTGCATCGATCATTATCGTTTCCACTATCGAGCGCAGTCCTCGTGCTCCCAGCTTGAACTCTATGGCCTTATCCACTATGTAGTCGAGCACCTCATAGGTAAATTCCACATCCACGCCATCCATCTTCATGAGCTTGGCATACTGGCGCACAATGGCATTCTTGGGCTCAGTGAGAATGCGGCGCAGGGCGTCGCGGTCGAGAGGCTCAAGGTTGGTGAGCACCGGCAAGCGTCCGATAATCTCAGGAATGAGGCCAAACGACTTGAGGTCCTGGGGAGCCACATAGTGCAGCAGCTTCTCGCGCTGCACGCGCTTGGCGGCGCTGTCGTTGCCATAGCCCACCACATGGGTGTTGAGGCGCAAGGCAATCTTACGCTCAATGCCCTCGAATGCGCCACCGCAAATAAACAGGATATTCTTGGTGTTGACCGGTATCATCTTCTGCTCGGGGTGCTTTCGTCCGCCTTGTGGCGGCACATTCACCACCGACCCCTCGAGCAGCTTCAGCAGGCCCTGCTGCACACCCTCGCCGCTCACATCGCGAGTGATTGAGGGATTGTCGCCCTTGCGTGCAATCTTGTCGATTTCGTCGATAAACACAATTCCGCGCTCGGCCTCGGCCACGTTGTAGTCGCACACCTGCAACAAGCGTGTGAGCAGGCTCTCAATGTCCTCGCCCACATATCCGGCCTCGGTGAGCACCGTGGCATCCACAATGGTGAAGGGCACCTTGAGCAAGCGTGCGATGGTCTTTGCTATCAAAGTCTTTCCCGTGCCGGTGGGTCCCACCATTATTATATTCGATTTCTCAATATCCACATCGTCGTCGCTCTGCCCGAGGCGCTTGTAGTGGTTATAGACTGCCACGGAGAGATAGCGCTTGGCAGTGTCCTGCCCTATCACATATTCATCGAGATAAGCCTTTATTTCGTGAGGCTTGGGTATTTCAGCCAGATTTAAGTCGCCGGCAGCTTGCTTCTTCTCATTTCCAAGATATTCCCTGGCGAGCAGGTGAGCCTGCTCGGCGCAGTCGTTGCAGATGCAGCCGTTCATGCCGGGCATGAGCAGCTGCACCTCTTGAGCCGAGCGTCCGCAGAAGCTGCAATGCATCGTTTCGTCCTTCTTTTTTGCCATATATTATTTCTTGTTGTTTTTTTTGCCGGTGCCGGCCACACACGCGCATCTGCCCACCATAGAAGCAAAAACCCACTTCCATGGCCGCTACTCGCACTGGACTGTGTGTGCAACAGGCACACTCAGCCATTAAACGCTCTTGGTCAGCACTTTGTCAATCATTCCATATTCGGCAGCCTCGGCCGAAGTCATCCAGTAGTCGCGGTCGCTGTCGGCATACACCTTGTCGTAGGCCTGCCCCGAGTGGTTGGCTATGATGGTGTAGAGCTCTTTCTTTAGTTTCTGTATCTCGCGTGCGGTAATCTCAATGTCGGACGCCTGGCCCTGTGCCCCACCCATAGGCTGGTGAATCATCACGCGCGAGTGCTGCAAGGCGAAGCGCTTTCCCTTCTGTCCGGCCACGAGCAGCACGGCAGCCATGGAAGCAGCCATTCCGGTGCAGATGGTTGACACGTCGCTCGAGATATATTGCATGGTGTCGTAGATTCCAAGTCCGGCATACACAGAGCCGCCCGGCGAGTTGAGGTATATCGAAATGTCCTTTCCGGGGTCGGCCGAGTCGAGATACAGCAGCTGTGCCTGTATCACATTGGCGGTGTAGTCGTCGATTTGAGTGCCGAGGAATATGATACGGTCCATCATGAGGCGCGAAAACACATCCATCTGCGCCACATTAAGCTGGCGCTCCTCGATGATTGTAGGCGAAATGTAGCTGCTTGTGATTGCGCCGGCATACTGGTCGAGCGCAAGCCCGTTGAGGCCGCAATGCTTCACGGCAAAATTTCTGAAGTCGTTATTTTTCATCATTATCAGTCTGCTTGTTGATATTTATTTCCAAAGTTACAAAAAATCCTGCAATATCCACTATTTCCCATGAATTTTTTTCACACAGCCACCGTGGAGAATGCACGAGGGAGTATCAAAATTCGGTTTGATAATATTTTGATGTAGGGACGCACCCCGGTGCTATGCAACACAAGGTGGAGACTGCTCCGCAACCGCGGCACAGCCTCCACCAAATTTTCCTTTATATGCAGGAATATATCTATTACTGAATTATTTCTCGCTTGTGAAAAGAGCATTAAACTCTGCCACGGGCACAGTGCGCTCCTCCACGTTCACAGCAGCGTGAATCTTGCCGAAGAGCTTCTCCTCCACTGCACGCTCCACTATGCTCTGGCGATACTGCTCGTTGTCGAGTATCTCCTTGGCATACTTGGCAATCACGTCATCGGGCATATTGCCCATGCCATACTGTGCAAACTGCTGGCGTGCGAGCATGCTTGCCATAGCCATGAGGTCGGCATCCTCCACCTTCACCTCGAGCTGCTTCACTGCATGCTCCTTGATGAGCTGCCATACCAGGTCGGGGCGCATCTTGGCGAAGTTGTCATCTATGTTCTCGGGTGTGTGCTTGCCTTCCTTGTCCTGCTTCACGAGCCATTTCTTGAGGAATCCCTCGGGGAGCTCGAGCTCGCCCACGATTCCGCGCAGCACATTCTCGGTGTCGATTGTGAAGCGGTAGTTGCTGTCGTTCTTCAGGCGCATTGCAATCTGCTCCTTGAGCTTGGCAACATACCCCTCCTCGCTCTTCACAGTGTCCTTGCCAAACACGGCATCGAAGAACTCCTGATCGTGCTCAGCCTCCTTCACCACGAGGACTTCCTTCACGGTGAGCTTGAAGTTGCTTGTCACGTCGGCCTGGTCCTTGTCAACATTGAGCATTGCAGCCAGCTCAGTGACGTTGCCGTTGCAAGTAGCCGAGGGATTGAACACAATCTCATCGCCCACCTTCTTGCCGGCAAAGAGAGCCTTCTGCTCATCGCTCTTGAAATACTTGGGTGAAAGCACGGTACTCTCCACCACGATGCCGCCTTCCTTCACCGAGCCGTCCTCATTGAGTTCCACCATGGAGCCCTTCACGAGAGCCTCGTCGGTCACTTCCTCGCCGTTCACCTGCTTGCCAAAGCTCTTGCGCAGCTGGTGGTCGTTCTCGTTTACCATGTTGTCATCGACCTCAATATTGTAATAAGGCACGTTCACGCTCTTGTCGATAGTGAGGTTAATCTCGGGGGCCATGCCAATCTCAAACTTGAATGTGAAGTCCTTCTGAGTGTCGAAGTTCACCTCCTCGGCGTTGACAATCATAGGCTCGCCAAGCACATTGAGCTTGTTGTCGCGGATGTGAGCCATGAGGGCGTCGTAGATCTCGCGGTTCACAACCTCCACGAGCACTTCCTTGCCATATTTTTTCTGGAGCAGCCCGGCAGGCACATGGCCAGGGCGGAAGCCCTTCTCGGGATAGCGCATGCCTATTTGCTTCAATTCCTTCTTTACTTTGCCTTGATAGTCAGTTTCTGCAAGCGATATTGTGATAATTCCATTCACATTATCGACTTTCTCCATTGTTACATTCATCTGTGTAGAATATAGATATGTTTCAAAAAATGATTTATTTTATTTCCTCTATTTGTGGCTATTACACAAAAAGCCGCACAAAATTACAGAAAATCCTGCTAACTACAAAATTTTCATCCTCTTTCGCCCAATTTATAACCATTTTTCACCTATATGCCGCCATTTCCCCTCCGTGCCAGCATTAAAGTGTGGCTTTATTATTGTATCGTTCATTTTTTTTCGGTAATTTTGTGCGGAATTTTTCTCAACTCAAAAAATGAAAAAGCTATTCACTCGTGCCCTCTCGGGCAGCATATATGTGGCTCTCATTGTGGCCGCCCTCACCTCGGGCTGTCACTGGGCTTTTCTCACACTCTTTGCACTTTTCACAATTCTTGGCGTGAATGAGTTCCACAATCTCATAAATCACGACGGATTGATGGGCGACAGCCACCTGCTGATGCGCCTGACCGACATCGCGGGAGCTACGGCGATATTCACCGCCGCGCATTTCTCCACCCTCACGCCACAAGCCGGCAACATATTGCTTATTGCGATTCTCACATACTTCATCGTGAGGCTTGTGGCGCAGCTCTATGCCCGTCCTGCCAACCACCTGCGCTGCCTTGCCCACTCCATGCTTGCAATGGCCTATGTGGCAATGCCTCTGAGCGTGCTCAACCTCATCTGCTTCGACTACAGCCCCATGCTGCTCCTCGCCACGTTCATATTCATCTGGACCAACGACACAGGAGCCTTCTGCGTGGGCAGCATCATTGGCCGCCACCGCCTCTTCGAGCGCATCTCGCCCAAGAAGTCGTGGGAGGGTTTCTGGGGCGGTATGGCATTCTGCATCGCCGCCGCCTGGCTGCTACACGGGCTGTGCTTCTTCCCCGGGGGATGGAGCTTGCCGCAGGCTGTGGGCTTTGCAGTGGTGACGTCGGTGTTTGCCACCTGGGGCGACCTCATAGAGTCGCTCATTAAGCGCACCCTTGGCGTGAAGGACTCGGGCAACATCATGCCCGGCCACGGCGGCATACTCGACCGCATCGACAGCCTTCTGCTCGTGGGTCCCGCCACCCTGCTCTATCTCCTTATAATGGAATGTCTATGAATAAACAAGTAATTATTTCTACATCAAATATATATTATGAGTAATCAACGTTACGACCTACGCGGTGTTTCGGCATCGAAAGAAGATGTGCACAACGCCATAAAGAATGTGGACAAAGGCCTCTACCCCAAGGCATTCTGCAAAATAATACCCGATGTGCTCGGCGGCGACCCCGACTATTGCAACATAATGCACGCCGACGGAGCGGGCACAAAATCCTCCCTGGCCTACGCCTACTGGCGCGAAACAGGCGACCTCGGCGTGTGGAAAGGCATCGCACAGGACGCGCTCATTATGAATATCGACGACCTGCTATGCGTGGGCGCCACCGACAATATACTCCTTTCCTCCACCATAGGCCGCAACAAGATGCTCATTCCGGGTGAGGTGATTGCGGCCATCATCAATGGCACCGAGGAGCTCCTCGCCGAGCTGCGCGAGCTGGGCGTGAACATAATCTCCACAGGCGGCGAGACTGCCGATGTGGGCGACCTGGTGCGCACAATAATCGTGGACAGCACGGTGACCTGCCGAATGCGCCGCGCCGATGTGATTGACAACGCCAACATCTGCGGAGGCGACGTCATAGTGGGTCTTGCCTCATCGGGACAGGCCACCTACGAGAAGGAATACAATGGCGGTATGGGCAGCAACGGCCTCACCTCGGCACGCCACGACGTGTTTGCAAAGTATATCGCAGAGAAATATCCCGAGACTTTCGACAAGAATGTACCCGACGAGCTGGTGTACTCCGGACACGTTGCCCTCACCGACAAAGTGGAGGGTGTGCCTTGCGATGCCGGCCGACTGGTGCTCTCGCCCACCCGCACCTACGCCCCGGTAATAAAGAAACTGCTCGACGCCATGCGTCACAAAATACACGGCATGGTGCACTGCTCAGGCGGTGCACAGACCAAGATTATGCACTTCGTGGAGGGCAAGCATGTGATCAAAGACAATCTATTCCCCATCCCACCGCTCTTCAAGCTCATCCAGGAGCAGTCGGGCACCGACTGGAAGGAGATGTACAAAGTGTTCAATATGGGACACCGCATGGAAATCTACCTCGCTCCCGAGGATGCACAGGCAGTGATCGACATCGCCGCCTCATTTGGCATAGAGGCACAGATTGTGGGCCGCGTGGAGGATGCTCCCGCCAACAAGCTCACCATCACCTCGCCCTACGGCACTTTTGAATACTGACTATGAACATCCGTGCCCACCACATAGTACTACCGGCCTTAGTAGCCCTGTGCGTGGCGGCGATAATGGCGGCCTCGGCCTGCCGCAGCCACCCGGCTGGCAGCGATGTGCCTTATCGCCTGCCCGACACATTGCGCGTGGGCACGCTCTACAGCCCCACATCGCTGTTCATATTCCGTGGCGACACCATGGGCTATGAGTATGACCGCGTCAACAACTTCGCACGCGACAAGCACATCGCCACCGAGTGGGTGGTGGCACGCAACATGGAGACAATGCTCGAACTGCTCGACTCGGGCAAAATCGACATTATCGCCTACGAAATTCCCATCACAGCCGAGTATAAGGGCAAGGTGCTGCACTGTGGCACACAGAATGTGACCCACCAGGTGCTTGTGCAGCGCAAGCAGCCCAAGGACAGCCTCGTGGGCGATGTGACCCAGCTTGTGGGAAAGGACATCTATGTGGAAGCCGGCTCGAAATATGAGTCGCGGCTGCTCAACCTCGACAATGAGATTGGCGGAGGAATACGCATTCACAAAATAAGCGAGGACTCGCTGATCACCGAAGACCTTATCGAGATGGTGTCGAGGGGCAAAATTCCCTTCACCATCGTCGATAGCGACATCGCACTACTCAACCGCACCTACTACAGCAACATCGACATCTCGCTCGCCGTGAGCTTCCAGCAGCGTGCATCGTGGGCCGTGCGCCACACCGACGCGCCACTTGCCGACTCGGTGGATGCCTGGAGCACGCTCGCAAGGAGCCGCAAGGAATACAAGAATGTGCTAAAGCGCTACTTCGAGCTGGGCAAGCGCGATGAGGCATACTCCGATGCAGAGTTCCTGCGCCCGTCAAAGCACCGCAATAGCATCTCGCCTTACGACCACATCTTCCGCCACTATGCCGAGACAATCGGCTGGGACTGGAAGCTGCTCGCAGCGCAGGCATGGATTGAGTCGCGCTTCGACACCACTGCCACCTCTTGGGCTGGCGCACGCGGACTGATGCAGATTATGCCAGGCACCGCACGAGCCTACGGCATACATCCCTCCGAGCTCTCCGACCCCGAGAAGAGCGTGAGCATCGCCACACGCTCCATAAAGGACCTCAACGCATGGCTCTCACGCCGAGTGCCCGACCCCGTGGAGCGCCGCAAGTTCATCATAGCCGCCTACAACTCGGGCATAGGCCACATAGCCGATGCCATAGCCCTGGCACAGAAGCACGGCAAGAATCCGGCAGTGTGGGCAGGGAATGTGGAAGAGGCTATCCTGTGGAAGTCCAACCCCGACTACTACAATGATGAGGTGTGCCGCTTTGGCTATTTCCGAGGCCGGCAGACGGTGGCCTATGTGAAGAAGGTGCTTCGCCAATATGCACTTCTTAGCAGCAAATAACTCAACTGTAATTCATCATAAAAAATTAATTTATTGTTTCACCAATCAAAAAAAACATACTAATCTTAATTATGAAAAAAAGGTATTTTTCAGTAGCAGTTATTCTCACTGTGGCTGCCTCGCTCTCACTCTCATCGTGTATTGGCAGCTTTCAGCTCACCAACAAGGTTCTCGACTGGAACAAGCAAGTGGGTGGCAAATTTGTGAATGAACTTGTGTTCTTCGCTTTCTGGATTCTTCCGGTGTATGAGATTACCGGAGTAGTGGACTTGATTGTGCTCAACAGCATCGAGTTCTGGTCGGGCAACAAGGCCATTGCCGACGGCACTCAGTTTATCGACGGCAAGGACGCCCGCTACGAGGTGACACGCGACATGGCAGGCTACACAATCACCAATCTCTCGACCAAAGAGGTGGTGCGCTTCGACTTCGACGAGGCCGACAAATCCTGGTCGGTGTCGGCCGATGGCAAGTCGGTGAAGTTTATGGAGTTTGTGGATGACACACATGTGCGCATACTCCAGAGCGACGGCACATTCATGCCCGTAGAACTCTCGCAGGAGGGAGTGTTTGCCTATCAGCAGCTCGCCACTCCAGCCACTCTCCGCTCCTAAGAGGCAGTAATAGTGACATGACAATGAATGGACGCGTCAGTAAGTGGCGCGTCCATTCATTTTCTTGCATTTATCCATATTTGCCCTCACCGGCCCACAGCCTACTGCTGGGTGAGCTCGGCCGGCAGAATGGGCATGGCGCCCTTCTGCGTGCACACGAATGCCGACGTCTGCACGGCACACTGGTGAGCCTCGGCCACCGAGCATCCCATTAATATCTTCGAGATGAATGCTGCCGTGAACGAGTCGCCTGCACCCACGGTATCGGCCACCTGCACTTTCGGTGTGGGCTGGAACGACACGTTACCGGGCGTGAACACATAGCTGCCATTAATTCCGCAAGTGAGAATGAGCATCTTCAGGTTGTATTTTCCAAGCAAAATCCAGCACTTGTCCTGAAGGTCGATACCCGGATAGCCAAACATGCGGCTCACCGTCACCAGCTCCTCATCGTTAATCTTCAGTATGTTGCAGCGCGTCATCGAGTTGCACAGAATCTCCTTGTTGTAGAATCCCTGACGCAAGTTCACATCGAACACCACCAGCGCATCGTCATTCTTGGGCATTGCGTCGAGGAAGCGATTAATAGTGTTGCGCGACACCACATTGCGCTGTGCGAGAGAGCCGAAGCACACAGCCTGAGTCTTCTCGGCAACGGCCTCAAGGCGTGCGGTGTAGGGAATGTTGTCCCATGCCACATTCTCCTTTATGTCGTATTGCGGAATACCGGCCTGGTCGATTTCCACCTGCACCGTGCCAGTGGGATAAGGCACGCACTCTATCACCTGATTGAGCCCCTTCGAGGTGAAGTTCTTCACAATCTCATCGCCCAGGGCATCGTCGCCAATGGCGCTCACCACGCAACTTCTGAGTCCGAATTGCGACACATGGTAGGCAAAGTTTGCCGGTGCGCCACCAATTTTCTTTCCTTCGGGAAGCACGTCCCACAGTGCCTCACCCATTCCTACTACATATTTGTTCATATCCTTTAGTATTTTTAGTTTTTAAGTTCCTTAAATTCAATCTATCTGAAGAGGGTGCGTCAAAATTCGGTTTGATAATATTTAGATGTAGGGACGCACCACGGTGCGTCCGCGTAACAGCCTCATAATTAAGTGATAGTCAAAGCGACTGTGGGCGGACGCACCGGGGTGCATCCCTACATAAGTGGTTATTTTCCAATTTTGACACACCCTCATTTCTTTATTCTGAAAGTATAGTAAATGAGATAGGCCACACCTACGGTCATCACCGCCACTGCTCCGGCCTGTGCGCTCATCGCGTCGGCTGCAAAGCCCATGGCAAGCGGGAAGATTGTGCCGCCAAAGAGACCCATAATCATCAGTCCCGAAACTTCATTTTTCTTGTCGGGCGATGCCATAAGAGCCTGCGAGAAGATGATGGGAAACACATTGGAGTTGCCGAATCCTATGCACGCTATGCCCACATAGAGCACTGCAAGTGTGTGGCCCACAAAGAGCAGCACCATTCCGGCGAGCATGAGCGCCACGCTTATGGCGAAGAATGCCTTCGAGCTCACCCAGCGCAGGATGAAGGCTCCCAGGAAGCAGCCTGCGGTGCGGAATATGAAATACACGCTCGTGGCGAAGCCTGCGTCCTCGAGCGGCAGTCCAAGACGCTCCATGATAATCTTGGGCGCGGTGGTGTTGGTGCCCACGTCGATTCCCACATGGCACATAATGCCTATGAAGCAAAGGATGATGAAGGGGCGGCCAAGCAGCTTCAGGCAGTCGATAATGCCTGAAGCCTTGTCGGGCTTCTCCTCATTGATGGGAGTGGCTGCAAGCACGGCAATCGAGAGGAAGCACACTGCCGCATAGATTACGAACAGCGCACGCCATCCCAGCCCGAACACCGGCAGGTAGGTGGTTGCTCCCCAGGCGGCAAGTATGGGAGCGAGAAACGAGGCTATTGCCTTCACGAATTGGCCAAAAGTGAGCGTAGAGGCAAGCTTGTCGCCCGAAATGAGGTTGGTCACGAGGGGGTTGAGCGACGTCTGCATAATTGCGTTGCCAATGCCAAGCAGCGAGAATGCAGCCAGCATGGTGTAGTAGCCATCGCCGGTGATGGGAATCACGAGCGACACAATGGTCACAACGAGGCTTATCAGCACCGTGTTCTTGCGGCCTATCTTGTTCATGAGCAGTCCTGTGGGCACCGAGAAAAGCAAGAACCAGAAGAACACCAATGAGGGGAACAGGTTGGCTTGAGAGTCGGTGAGGCACAAGTCTTTCTGCACATAGTTGGAGGCAGTTCCCACCAGGTCAACAAATCCCATTGCAAAGAAGCAGAGCATCACGGGAATGAACTGCATGAGCGAGGTCTTTTTGATATTCGAATTTACCATTGTAGTATAAAAAAAAGTAGATAGTGGAATAAGAGAAGATTATTTAATAGAATAAACTTTGAGGTTGGTCACGCGAGCCTTGCCAACCTCGGCGCTCACGGAGAGTGTGGTGTAGGGCTTGGTGGGGAACACAAGGTTGGTCATCACCGAGTGGCCGCCGTCGCCAAACAGCTCAATGCTTGAGCGGTCAACGAAGATGCGCATTGCCACCTTGCCGGCCGTGCCCAGCGTGGGAGCCACCGTCACAGCCGGGAAGTCGCGGCTGAAGTCGGTGATTCCGCTCTTGGTGCGGTCCATAGCCAGTGTGTTGGCTTTAGGGTCGTAGGTCATCTCCACCTTCTCGCCTGCGGCGTTGCTCAGGGTGAGAATGAATTTTGTGGCCTTGCGGGCATCCACATCGAGGAGAATCTCGCACAAGCCGTTCTTGGGGAGGCTGTGTCTCACCACGTTCTTGCCAATGCTTGATTTCTTCACGTTCACCGTGAGCTTGTCGCGGAGAGCCAACAGCTCAGCCGCCGGCTCGCTTGCAAGATATATTTCGCCATCGGCTCCGCGGAAGAGCTTCATGTCGCGCGGCAGAGTGTTGGCACTGCGGAATTGCTGTGTGGGCACCTCGGGGGCATACTGCCAGTTGCTCATCCATCCTATTATGGTGCGGCGACCTGCGGGCCCGTCGCTGAAGCTCACCGAGGCATAGTTGTCCTTGCCGTAGTCCATCCACTTGGTGGGCACGTTGCCGTCCTTGTCCGTGTCGGGGGTAAAGGTCTTGCCGTCGAAGTCGCCAATGAAGTATTGCGTCGCGCTGCCACCGGCAGGTCCGCCGGGGTTGATGTTTGAAATCAGCACCCACTTTCTGGTGTTTTCGTCCTCCACCGGCAGCTCAAAGAGGTCGGGGCACTCCCAGATTCCGTCCTGTCCGCCAAGACCTTTGCCAAATTTGCTCTCGAGCGTCCACTCCTTCAGGTCGGGCGAAGAGAAGATGAGCATCTCATAGTCGAGCGGGTGGGCAAGAATGATGTTCCACTTGCCAATTCGCTCATTCCAGAACATATTTGGGTCGCGAGCCTCGCTCTCCAGCGCGCACACGGGGTTGGCTCCGTATATATTGAAAGTCTGTCCGCCGTCGTTGCTCGCGGCGAGGCTCTGCATCTGGCTCGTTCCTGCCGAGGTGTAGAGAGCTATCACTGCGTCGTTGCCATAGCCTGCACTGCCATTGTGGTCGATGGCGCAGCTTCCGCTGAACACCGTGCCAAGTCCGTTGGGCTTAATGGCTATCGGCTCGTGCTTCCAGTGGATGAGGTCGGTGGAGGTGGAGTGCGCCCACGTCATATTCTGCCACTTCGAGCCGTAGGGGTTGTGCTGATAGTAGAGATGCCATGTGCCATCCTTGTAGAACATGCCGTTTGGGTCGTTCATCCAGCCATAGAGCGGGGCGTGGTGGTAGGCCGGGCGATAGGCTGCCTCGCGGTTGGCGGTGTCGAAAGAGTCGCTCAGCTGCATATCACGCCAGCACACATCGCTCTTTGCCTCGCGCACCGAGCCTCGTCCCTGGGGTGTCACCACATCAAGAATCACATTGTGTCCGCGATAGGGGGTGAGGTCGAAAGGCACAAGGAAATCGGCCTTCGATTGTGCGAGGCGCACAAAAATGGTTTCGGCCACCTTGCCATCCACAAGCACGTTGACACGCGCGTCGTCGATGCTTTCCTGCACGGGCAGGAGCAGATAGTGAGCCTTGCCTGTGACGCGCACAAGGGTGTTGGTGGTGCTCAGGTGACTCAGCACTATGCCATCGCCGGCCGCGGTGGCCGTGGTTGCTGCCGCTGCAAGGAGCAGCGCGCAAAGATACTTTGTTGCTTCTTTCATTGCTTTATTTTGGTTTTATGTTAATTCCTCGGTATAGGGTGTGGGCCGATTTTCATTCGGCATTGCAAATCTACGAATAAGTTGCCGCTAACATATATAAAATTCCGTGCATTTCCTGTTATTTTTGGTGCATTGCATCAATTTTTATAACTAATGCACTCCTTTTTACAGAGTATTTCACTATTTTTGCGACATCATAAACCTGTAACCACAGAAACACAATGAAAACTGCCTTTTCAATCATCATCGTTGCCATGCTCTCGTTTTTTGCACTGTGCGGCTGCACCGAGAAGCGCGTGTACAAGATAGGAGTGTCGCAATGCAGCCACGACGACTGGCGCACTAAGATGAACGAGGAAATTAACCGAGAGGTGATTTCGCACGATGATGTGGAGGTGGAGATACGCTCGGCCGACGACGACAATGAGAAGCAAATTGCCGACATAGAATATTTTGCCAAAAACGACTTTGACATAATCATCGTGTCGCCCAACGAGGCGGCAGCCCTGACCCCTACTATAAAGAAAGTGTATGAGAGCGGTATGCCGGTGATTATCTTCGACCGCAGCATCATTGGCGACTCCTACACTGCCCGCGTGGGTGTGGATAATGTGGATATGGGACGCTCGGCGGCCCACTATGCCCTGCACCTACTTGGCAGCGACGCCCGTGCCATCGAAATCTATGGCCTGCGCGGCTCCACTCCGGCCGACGACCGCCACCGTGGCTTCGAGCATGAGTTTACCGGCAATGGCGGCGTGATTGTAGCCACCGGCTATGCCAACTGGAACAAGGAGGACGCTCTGCTTGTGGCCGACTCACTGCTGCGCCGCCACCCCGAGGTGAACCTCGTGTATGCCCACAACGACCGCATGGCCATCGGCGCAAGCGAGGTGGCATCGCGCCTTGGACGCCGCGATGAGATAAAGATTATCGGCATCGACGCCGCACCGAACATTGGCATCCGCGCCGTGGCCGATGGCGTTATCGACGCCTCCTTCGTCTATCCCACCGAGGGCTACCGCCTCATTCAGCTTGCACTCAACATCCTCAAGGGCAAGGCTTTCGACCGCGAGACCAATATGCCGCTCACATCGGCTGTGGATAAGACCAATGCCGACATTCTTCTGCTCCAAGACGAGACACTGAAGGAGGAAACCGGCAAAATACGCCTCCTGAAAGGCAAAATCGACAGCTTTTGGTCGCAATACAATGCCCAGACGTCGCTCTTCTACGCCAGCATCGCCATCATTCTGCTCCTCTCGGGCGTGGTGTTCCTCCTTTTCCGCGCATTCTGGCAGCACAAGCGCCACCAGGCAGTGCTGATGCACCAGAACCATCTCCTCGAGGAGCAGCGCGACCGCCAGAAGGAGCTGAATGAGAAGCTCGAGCAAGCCACACAGTCGAAGCTGGTGTTCTTCACCAATGTGTCGCACGACCTGCGCACTCCGCTCACCCTCATCGCCGAACCTGTGGCACAGCTTGCCTCGGCAACCAATCTCACCGGGCAGCAGCGCGTGCTTGTGAAAATTGCCGACAAGAACGTGCGCATACTGCAACGGCTCATCAACCAGATTCTCGACTTCCGCAAATTCGAGAACGGACGCCTTGAGCTGAACCTCAGCGAAATCAATCTGGGCAACGCCCTGCGCGGCTGGATGGAGTCGTTCCATGCCATTGCCCGCAAGCGCCACATCACGCTATCGCTCCTTGAGCCGGCAGGCGGCACCGAGGTGACAGCGGCTCTCGATGCCGAGAAAATGGAGCGCGTGCTCTTCAACCTGCTCTCCAACGCCTTCAAGTTCACCCCCGACAATGGCTCTATCACAGTGAGCTACTGCGCCTCACCGTCAACTCTCACCATCACCATTGCCGACACCGGCTGCGGCATAGCCTCGGCCGACATAGCCCACATCTTCGACCGCTTCTACCAGGCCGACAAGGTGAACCCTCAAGGCTCTGGAATAGGCCTCGCCCTGGTGAAAGCATTCGTGGAGCTGCACGATGGCACAGTCACCGCCACGAGCGCCAAGGGCAAGGGCACCACATTCACAGTGGAGATTCCTCTGCGACAAATCGACGCCGAGGCTGCCAGTCCGGTGAAGCTGATTGACGACTCCACCGTGACCACTGAGCTGGCTCCCATTGAGAGCGAGGTGACAACCGACGCCGATCGCCCGCTCCTGCTGGTAATCGACGACAACGCCGACATTCAGCACCTCATCGCCGCACTGCTCGGCAACGAATATAATGTGATTGCGGCATCGAATGGCGCCGATGGCCTGCGCATGGCATCGAAATATGTGCCCGACCTCATCGTATGCGATGTGATGATGCCGGTGGTTGACGGTCTGGAATGCTGCCGGCGCATCAAGGCCGAAATTTCCACATCGCACATCCCTGTGCTTATGCTCACTGCGTGCTCGCTCGATGAGCAGCGGGTGCAATGCTACGAGTGTGGCTCCGACGGCTACATCTCCAAGCCCTTCAACCACCAGGTGCTGCGCTCACGCTGCGCCTCGCTCATCGACAACCGCAAGCGCATAAAGGAACTGTGGCAGAGTCCTGCGGCGGCCGCCACCGCCGTTGCCGGCAAGGCTGGCGATAAGCCCAAGGCGCCACAGCAGCCTGGCGACATCGACAACGACTTCTACCGCCGCTTCATCGACATTTTCACCGCCGAGATGGGCAATCCCGACCTCAACGTGGATGCCATCGCACAGCGCATGGGACTGGAGCGCTCGCAATTCTACCGCAAAATCAAAGCACTCACCAACTTCTCCCCTGTCGAACTAATCCGCAACCTCCGCCTCAAGCAAGGCCGCAAGCTCATCACCTCATCCGAGAAGACAGTGAGCGAGATTGCCTACGAGACAGGCTTCTCCACCCCGGCCTATTTCACCAAGTGCTACCGCGAAGCCTTCGGCGAGACCCCCAGCGAAACCCGCTCCCGCCTGTCGCGCTAATATCACCTCCCCCTCACTCTCTGCCTCCACAATTGCCATTAAAAATCGTGCAAAGGCTATCAAAAAACGTGCATACCACAATTTTTGATAGCCCACGCAACATCGCTTATATGCTTGTGCCATACACTCTGCCTAATTTTGCAGCAGAAAATTAATTGTTTTCATCAATGTATTTATTTATTATTTACCAATAAACCAAAACTAAAAAGTGACAGCATGAAAAGATTCGTTCTTAATGCCATCTTGCTATTTGCTATGGCAATTGCAGCACAAGCACAGAGCATCACGGTGCAAGGCGTGGTGGTTTCGGCCACCGACTCCGAGCCACTGATTGGTGCCAGTGTAGTTTCAAGTGAAAAGGGCGCAGTGGGCACAGCCACCGACTTCGACGGACGCTTCACCATCGCAGTGCCTCAAGGCTCAAGCCTCACGGTGACATACGTGGGCTACAAGCCCGCGACCCTGAAAGCCGCCCCCGAAATGACCATCAAGCTCAGTGAGGACACCGAACTGCTCGAAGAAGTGGTGGTGGTGGGCTACTCAACCGAAAAGAAATCCGACCTCACCGGCTCGGTATCGGTGGTGAAAATGAAAGACGTAGCCGACACTCCCACCGGCAACGTAATCCAGGCTCTCCAGGGACGTGTGGCCGGTATGACCATCACCACCGACGGCACTCCCGGCGGACTGAGCACCGGCACTTCCATCCGTGGCGCATCATCGTTTCGTGGCGATGCCAATGGCCCGCTCTACGTCATCGACGGTGTGATGACACGCGAGAATCCCGGCACCATCCTCAGCAGCAACGATGTGGAGTCAATACAGGTGCTCAAGGATGCCGCTTCGGCCTCAATATATGGCGCACAGGCTGCCAATGGTGTTATAATCATCACCACAAAGCGCGCCAAGAAGGGTGAGGCTCACGTCACTTTCGATGCCACGCTCACAGCCCAGACCTACAACAGCGGACTCGACCTGCTCGATGCCTATCAGTGGGGCGATGTGTACTGGGCTGCCTATAAGTATGCCCACAACGGCGCAACTCCTTCATCATCGGTATATGGCAACGGCACTTCTGCACAGCTCCAGACCTACAAGAACCTCAACGGCGTTGATGTTGCTCCGCAATCCACCGACTGGGAAGACGCCATCCACCGCACCGCCCTTATGCAGACTTACAGCATTGGACTCTCTAAAGGTGCAGAGAATGGCTCGTCGTCACTGTCGCTTAGCTGGCTCGACCACGACGGTATTGTGAAAGGCTCCGACTTCCAGAGGCTCAATGCCCGCTTCAGCAGCGACTATGGCTTCCTTGGCAATCGCCTGCGTGCCGGTGGAAATGTAGCCGTCAACTGGTGGACTGCTCACTACATGCCCGGTGGTGCAGAGGAGAATGCCGTGAAGCAGCACCCGGCAAAGGCTATCTATGATGAAAGCGGCATGTGGGTTGACCAAATCAACGACGTGCTTGGCGATGCCCCCAACATGCTTCGCCTCATCGAGAACAACAAGGGCAACAAGCATGAGTATTGGCGCGTGTTCGGCAACGCCTATCTTCAAATAGAGCCAATCAAGAGCCTCATCGTGAAAACCAACTTCGGCGTGAACTACTACAACGAGACCAATAAGACTTTTGAGCCGGCCTGGCTGCGCGACACCGTGAACAAACTCACCCAATCCACCGGCAAGAACGTCGACTGGGTGTGGACCAACACCGCACAATACGACCGAACAATCGACAAGCACTCTTTGATGGCTCTCGTGGGTATCGAGGCTAAAAAGTATCACAATGAAAGCTTCTTCGGCTATGGAACAGGTCTGGTTATCGAAGACCCCAATTATCTCTATCTCGGAAACGTAACCTCAAACAAGAATGTCGGTGCCGGTGCTTCTAACTACTCCATGTTCTCTGGCTTCGGCAAAATCAACTACACCTTCGATGAGCGTTACCTCGCTTCGTTCACACTGCGCCGCGACGCTTCGTCGCGACTCTCAAGCGAGCACAACTACGACTGGTTCCCCTCGGTTTCGGCCGGATGGCGCATCTCCCGGGAGAAATTCATGGAGGGCACCCGCTCCTGGCTCAGCGAACTAAAGATTCGCGGCTCGTGGGGTATCAACGGTAACGACCTTATCGACAACGAGGCTTTCTATGCCAAGTATCTCATGAGCCTCGACCGCGGCTCTTACAACATGAACGGTGATGGAACTACTCTCGCTCCAGGTGCATACCGCATACGCACCACCAACCCCGACCTGAAATGGGAAAAGACTTATCAGACCAACGTGGGCGTGGATGCCTCACTGCTCAACAACCGTCTCACTATCTCGCTCGACTACTTCTTCAAGGAAACTAAGGATATGCTCGTGGAGAAGCCCTACATCGCAACTATCGGCGAGGGCG
>JAQXTJ010000060.1 GCA_029219425.1 Bacteroidales bacterium | reverse complement strand
ATCACGTTGTCGCCCTCACGGTTGTCGATAATGGGCTTCATGCACAAGTATTCCATTCCACGCTCCTCGAAGTTGTAGGCCGTGGTGAGCAGGAGTGCGGTTTTAGCCGACCCCATTGTTCCGTAGCGAAAGTATAGTTTTCCAATTCGGTTCATAACGACAGACGGTTGATTTGACACAGCCCGGCAGGCACTTTCCCATGAAACGCCTTTAGTGGCTGAAGTATTGTAGCGACAAAGTTAGCACGTTTGTGCCTAATCAGCAAAAAAATCCACCATTTTCTGTGGTGCGAAACCATGAGCCGGGGCGAGGGCTGTCACCGGGAAAGTGACTCCAAAGCACAGCAGGCATTGACCCACAGCGAAAAAGCGTGTTTATTTTGGTGATATTTGTGGAATAAGTGGCTGAAAATGTTGGAAATTTCGTGTGTTGGTTGTAAATTTGCAGCCGTAAAAACATATATAGAGTTCAGGCATCGGCCACAGAGGTGATGCCGCCGATGAAAAAGATTGATTTTTTCAGGTATATCAATAGACAAAGGGAGCAAGGCGTGCACCTGCGTGGATTGCACATCCATGCATGGGCGGCAGCAAGCGACCATGATATTTAGAGTTTGAAGCTGACAACAGTATTTTTTTATAAATAATAAGATTAACAATAGGATAATAATTTTTTTGAGGATTATGAATTTATGCCCATTAACCGCAGTATCGCCAATCGACGGCCGATATAGGAGCAAGGCCGAGGCTCTCGATGCTTACTACTCGGAGTTTGCACTCATCCGCTATCGCGTGAAGGTGGAAGTGGAATATTTCATTGCGCTTTGCGAGATACCATTGCCACAGCTTGCCGGAGTAGATAACGGCGTGTTTGCCCCGCTGCGTGCCATATATGAGAATTTCAGCATAGCCGATGCAGAGCGCATCAAAGAAATAGAAAGCGTGACCAATCACGACGTGAAAGCCGTGGAATACTTCCTGAAAGAGAACTTCGACCGCCTCGGGCTTGAGAAGTGGAAGGAGTTTATACACTTCGGACTCACCTCACAGGACATCAACAACACATCGGTGCCCATGGCCGTGAAAGACTCCATCAACGAAGTGTACATGCCACTGCTGCAACAGGTGATTGACCTGCTCGGCCGCTATGCCGATGAGTGGCAGGAGATACCGATGCTTGCCAAGACACACGGACAACCTGCATCGCCCACAAGGCTTGGCAAGGAAATTCGCGTGTTTGCCTATCGCCTCGCCGAGCAGGTGAAGATGCTCAAGGAGGTGCCGGTGAGTGGCAAGTTTGGCGGTGCCACAGGCAACTTCAACGCACATCTCATAGCCTTCCCACACATCGACTGGCGCAGCTTCGGCAATGCCTTCCTGCACGACAAGCTGGGAATTGAGCGCGAGCAGTGGACCACACAGATTTCCAACTACGACAACCTGGGTGCACTCTTCGACGCGCTGAAGCGCATCAACACCGTGCTCATCGACCTCGACCGCGACATCTGGCAATATATCTCGATGAACTACTTCAAGCAGAAAATCAAGGCAGGAGAAGTGGGCTCGTCGGCAATGCCACACAAGGTGAACCCCATCGACTTCGAGAACTCGGAGGGCAACCTGGGCATAGCCAATGCAATTTTCGCGCACCTGGCCATGAAGCTGCCGGTGTCGCGACTGCAACGCGACCTCACCGACTCCACCGTGCTGCGCAACGTGGGCGTGCCCCTTGGCCACACCCTCATTGCACTCCACAGCACCCTGAAGGGACTCAACAAGCTCATTCTCAACGAGGAAGCCATCAACGCCGACCTCGACAGCATGTGGAATGTGGTGGCCGAGGCCATACAGACCATACTGCGCCGCGAGGGCTATGAGAAGCCCTACGAGACCCTGAAGGCACTCACACGCACCAACAGCGTGGTGGATGCACGGAGCATAGCCGAATTTATCGACACCCTAAAGGTGAGCGATGCCGTGAAAGCCGAGCTGAAGGCCATCACGCCACACAGCTACACAGGATATTGACACTACATGGATGCCAGTGATGCCGGCGCGGCTCGAAAAACACCCTCGCCGGCATCGCTCCAGCCATATTTTTATTAATTATTTAACTATATTTTTCCGCACAAGTATTGCTTTTATTGCTATCTTTGCAAAAGGATATCACAGCGATACTATAGCGTAAGAAAAATCTATCTCACAAACAAATAATTATAACCTTACAATAAAAAAACATCAGCCGAGAGGCTTGAGTTATTAATGAATCTTATATATTTTAGTTACAGTTATGGACGAGAATGTAGAGAAAAAAGCAAGACGACCGAGAATCGGTGAAAGCAAGGGCGACATTGTCGATAACAACAACGACAGCCGCTATGAAATGGGAAGTTTTGGTCAAGACCGTGGAACTGCCGAGAAGCAATCTTCGGGCAGCGATTACACGCCTTCTGCTACCAACTACAATCAACGAAACTACAACAACCGCCAGCAAGGTGGATACAACCGCCCACAAGGTGGATACAACCGCCAGCAGGGTGGATATAACCGCCAGCAGGGTGGATATGGCAACCGCCAGCAACAGGGTGGATATAACCGCAACTACAACCAGCAGGGCGGCTACGACAACCAGGACCAGCAGGGCGGATACGGTAACCGCCAGCAAGGTGGATACGGCAACCGCCAGCAAGGCGGATATGGCAACCGCCAGCAGGGTGGATATGGCAACAACCGCCATAACCAGCAAGGTGGTGGATATGGCAACCGCCAGCAAGGTGGATATGGCAACCGACAGCAGGGTGGATACGGCAACCGACAGCAAGGCGGATATGGCAACCGCCAGCAGGGTGGCGGATATGGGAACAACCGCCAGCAGCCCCAGCGCCGCAACAACCGCCAGCAGCAGGGACCGCGTCCGCAGATGCGTTTCACTCCGCGCCCACAGCGTATTGAGTACGTTCTGCCCGAGGTCGATCCAAATGAACCAATACGTCTGAACAAGTTCATGGCCAATGCAGGTGTGTGCTCACGCCGCGAAGCCGATGAGCTAATCCAGCAGGGCGTGGTGAAGGTGAACGGCAACCCGGTCACTGAGCTGGGAACCAAAATCACACGCAACGACGTGGTGGAATACAACGACAAGGTGGTAACCCTCGAGAGCAAGTGCTATGTGCTCCTCAACAAGCCCAAGGACTGCGTAACCACCAGCGACGACCCCAACGGCCGCACCACGGTGATGGACCTCGTGAAAGGAGCCTGCACTGAGCGCATCTATCCCGTAGGCCGACTCGACCGCAACACCACCGGCGTGCTCCTGCTCACCAACGACGGCGACCTCGCCTCGAAGCTCACTCACCCAAAATACGTGAAGAAGAAAATCTACCAGGTGTGGACCGACAAGCCCATCTCGGAGGACGACATGCAGCACATAGCCGATGGCATTGAGCTCGACGACGGACCAATCCACGCCGATGCCGTGAGCTACGTTTCGCCCACCGACCGCAAGCAGGCAGGCATCGAAATTCACTCGGGCCGCAACCGCGTGGTGCGCCGCATCTTCGAAACCCTTGGCTACCATGTGGTGAAGCTCGACCGCGTGTATTTCGCTGGACTCACTAAGAAGAACCTCGCACGCGGCAAGTGGCGCTATCTCACACAGGAGGAAGTGAACTTCCTAAAGCAAGGCTCATTTGAATAAAAAAACAGGAATTTACATGGTATCGAAGGTTCTTGCACACGGCACGGAGCCTTCGATTACCCATTTATAGGTTTAATAGAGACACAAGCATAAAAAAATGGAAATCAAGAGAACAAAGATTGTCGATATTTTCGACCCCGCACTCATAGGCCAGAAAGTGTGCGTGAAAGGCTGGGTTCGCACCCGCCGCGGCAACAAGAACGTGCAGTTTGTGGCACTCAACGATGGCTCGACAATCAAGAACATTCAGATAGTAATCGATCTCGCAAAATTCAGCGAGGAGCAGCTCAAGCCCATCACCACCGGCTCGAGCCTACATGTGGAAGGCATGCTCGTGGCCTCGCAGGGCAAGGGACAGACCTCGGAGATACAGGCCGAGACAATCGAAATCTACGGCACTGCCGACAGTGAGACCTATCCGCTTCAAAAGAAAGGCCACACCCTGGAGTTCCTCCGCGAGAAAGCACACCTGCGCCCCCGCACCAACACCTTCGGCGCAGTGCTGCGCGTGCGCAGCGCCCTGGCATTCGCCATTCACCGCTTCTTTCAGGAGCGCGGATTCTTCTACCTCCACACGCCTCTCATCACAGCAAGCGACTGCGAGGGTGCAGGAGCAATGTTCCAGGTGACAACGCTCAACCTCAACGACCTCCCCAAAGACGAAGAAACCGGAAAAATCGACTACTCACAGGACTTCTTCGGCAAGCAGACCAGCCTTACCGTGTCGGGACAGCTCGAGGGTGAGCTCGGAGCAACCGCACTCGGCGCAATCTACACCTTCGGCCCCACATTCCGCGCCGAGAACTCCAACACGCCGCGCCACCTTGCCGAGTTCTGGATGATTGAGCCCGAAGTGGCATTCAACGACATCACCGACAACATGGATCTCGCCGAGGACTTCGTGAAATACTGCATCGGTTACGCCCTCGACAACTGTCGCGACGACATTGAGTTCCTCCAGCAGATGTACGACAAGCAGCTCATTGAGCGCCTCAACTTCGTGCTGCACAACGACTTTGTGCGCCTTCCCTACACCGAGGGAATCAAGATTCTCGAAGCATCGGGCAAGAAATTCGAGTTCCCGGTGAAGTGGGGAATCGACCTCCAGAGCGAGCATGAGCGCTACCTCGTGGAAGAACACTTTAAGCGTCCCGTGATTCTAACCGACTACCCCAAGGAAATCAAGGCATTCTATATGAAGCTCAACGAGGACGGAAAGACCGTTCGCGCAATGGACGTGCTCTTCCCCAACATCGGCGAGATAATTGGCGGCTCGGAGCGTGAAGAAAGCTACGACAAGCTGATGACACGCATCGAGGAACTCAACATCCCCATGAAGGACATGTGGTGGTACCTCGACACCCGCCGCTTCGGCACCGTGCCACACTCGGGCTTCGGACTGGGCTTTGAGCGACTCGTGCTCTTCGTGACCGGAATGACCAACATCCGCGACGTCATCCCCTTCCCCCGCACCCCCAAGAACGCCGAGTTCTAATCCCCCAGCACACACAGCACCCCCATACCAGCAGGCCGCCCCACCCGGGCGGCCTGCTATTTTTTCCCATGATGCTATATCAAATTTTTTTTCTACCTTTGTGAAAAATAAATGAACCTAAAAACTATTGCTTATGAATTTTTGGAGAATTTTGTGCTGCCTGGTGGCAGTGGTGGCGGTGGAGGCGGCGGCAATTGAGGTGCCGGCGATTATTCCGCAGCCAAGGGAGTGCGTGGTGAAGGGGAAGAAACTTCACAAGCTCAAGGAGGTGCGTGTAGGCACTGACTTTGTGCCATCGCTCGGGGCTGACGAATACCGTCTGGTGGTGCGCAAAGGGCGCGCCACGATTGATGGCAACCGCTTCTGGGCCGAGGAAACGCTGCGCCAGCTCACCAATGAGCAGGGATGTGTGCCCGATGTGGAAATTCACGACTGGGCGGCCTACCCGGTGCGCGGATTTATGCACGACGTGGGACGCAACTATCAGCCGCTGTCGATGCTCAAGCGCACTATCGACCTCATGGCGCGCTACAAGCTGAACCTATTCCACTGGCACCTCACCGACAACCCGGCATGGCGCATTGAGTGCAAGTGTTATCCGCAACTCAACGACGCTCGCTTTCAGCGCAAGGGGCGAGATGAGGGTAAATTCTATACCTATGATGAAATTCGCGAGCTGATAGCCTACGCTGCCGAGCGCGGCATCATGGTGATGCCCGAAATCGACATGCCCGGGCACTCGCAATTCTTCACCGCCACTTTTGGCTTCACTATGGACTCGGAGGATGGCAAGAAGGTGCTGCGCCAGTGCCTCGATGAGTTTTTCCGCGAGATTCCAGCCACGCTATGTCCTTATTTCCATGTGGGGTCGGACGAAATTCACATTGCCGACCCATCGGGCTTCGCAGCGTGGATTCAGGGGCTTGTGCGCGATGCCGGGCGCACACCCATGGCATGGGATCCGGGGCTGCCTACGTTGCCTTTCACAATTCGTCAGGGCTGGAACGAGGCATCGGCCGCCAATACCGGCGCAAGCTCACGCGAGGGACGCTATGTAGATTCTTTTGTGGGCTATCTCAACTACTACGATCCCACGGCATTTGCCATGCGTGCCTTCCAGCACAAGGCTGCTGCACAAGAGGTGCCCGACACCACCAAGGCTCTTGGCGGAATACTGTGCCTGTGGAACGATGTGCGCGTGGATGACAAGCGCAACATCGCTCTGCACAATGGTATGATTCAGGGTATGATGGCCTTCGCCGAGCGCTTCTGGCACGGTGGCTCGGGCGGCGACGTGAGCGATGAGGGTCTTTATCCCGACCCATCGTCGCCTCAGGGCAAGGCTCTCGCAGTGATGGAGAGCCGCATGATGGCTCACCGCAATCGCTACTACTCACCCGATGAGATGCGATGGACAGCCTGTGCATCGCTCGCGTGGGACATCACCATAGCCGGCCGACAACTAAAGGCATGGGGTGGCGCAATCGACCTCGATGCCTTATGCCGCGTGAATGGCATTGTGGCCAACGAACAGAAAGAAATGACGGCCGAAACTGTACTCACAGCACACTGCGACACCACAATTGCCGTATGGATTGGATTCGACACCCCGGCCCGCTCCGACCGTATGTCGGCAGGCATAGGCAACCAGGGTGAATGGGAGAACCACGGTCGCTGCTTTGTGAACGGCATTGAGATAGTGCCACAGACAGCATGGAAAGAGCCCGGTGCCTACTATTACCCCTTCCACACATGGCACAAGCCCCAGGCCGAGGAGCCTTTCAGCAATGAGCAGTTCTACTGGATGCGTCCTGCTGTGAAAATAAGGCTGAAGAAGGGCGACAACCATGTGCGCATAGTTAATCCTCACGGTTTCAAGAACCAGCGTTGGTCGTTTGCCTTCATCCCCACCGACTGGGAATAGCTTACTCACTCCCAGCACTCCACATCGCGAGCAATGTGAGGCGGCAGAGAGGTCTTGCAGAAATGGGGGTCGTGACCGCTGCAACGCTGCTCGCGGTAGTCGCGTAGCAATGTGAACACCTGTGGCGACAGTTGGATAATGGCAAGCAGGTTCACGAGTGTCATCGCACCCATAGCAAGATCGGCGAAGCTCCACGCCGTCTGAAGCGTGACGAGCGCGCCAGCCATCACCACAGCCCCTGTGATGAGACGGAAGGTCACCACCCAGGCGCGGCTGCCACCGCTCAAGAATCGCACATTCGTCTCGCCATAAAAGTAGTTGCCAATGATTGTGCTATAAGCAAACAGAAAGATTGCAATGGTGATGAAATAGCCACCTGCCGCGCCAACGTGGCTCTCGAAAGCGTGCTTCGTTAGTATGATTCCGTCGCTGCCGGCATCGTAGAGTCCCGAGAGGAGTATCACAAATGCAGTACAGGTGCATATAACAATCGTGTCGGCAAACACACCCAGCGACTGCAAAAGCCCTTGCTTCACTGGGTGTGATGTGGTGGCAATGGCAGCAGCATTGGGTGCCGAGCCTTCACCTGCCTCATTAGAGAAGAGTCCACGCTTCACTCCCTGCATCACAGCCACGCCAAAAGCACCTCCCACAGCCTGCTCCATGCCGAAAGCGCTCCTGACAATTAGCTGGAACATTGCCGGAATCTCGGTGAAATTCACCAGCAGCACGAATACCGACAGCGCAATATACCCCAGTGCCATAAAAGGCACACACACTCCTACAAAGTGTGAAATGCGCCTTATTCCACCAAAGATGATGAAAAGAGTGGCAATGGTGATGGCCACCCCAATCCACATGCGGTCGAATCCGAAAGCGTCGCTCACCGCATCACACAGCGTATTGCTCTGAATCACCTGATTTGCCATACCGAATGTTAGAGTAATCAGCACAGCAAAAAGCAGCCCCATCCAGCGACGGTGCAGCCCATACTCCATATAGTAAGCAGGTCCACCATAGAATGAATCTTTGCCCCGGCGTTTGTAGAGCTGTGCAAGCGTGGATTCAACAAAGGCCGTAGCTGCGCAGAGCAGCGCCATGACCCACATCCAGAACACCGCACCCGGGCCTCCAACGAAGATAGCCGATGCCACTCCAGCGAGGTTGCCCGTGCCCACCCGACTCGAAAGCGACACCGTGAAAGCCTGAAATGAGCCTATTTTCTTCAACTGATCTTCAGCTGCCTGCTCCCTGTGCTGTACATTAGGAGGCAAGTGGCGGAAAATAGGCTTGTCCACCACAATCTTGAGCATATCTCTCAACAGAGTGAATTGTACCCCCCGACTACGCACAGTGAAATAGACGGCACAAACCACCATCATAGCCACCACTACATAACTCCACAAAATATCATTAGTAGCATCAACATATTCAATTATCCTATCCATTATAAAAACAATTAATTGGTTTTCCTGTGCAAATATGGCGCAAAGGTAAGAAAAGTGCTTAATAAAAGCAGTATTTTTAAGGAAAAACCTCTGGAATCAATTCCTTATCGCAGGGTGCAATCAGAATGAATTGTTGCAGTTCTTGCAAAAAAATAGTATCTTTGCAGTGTGTCGGCATTGATGTCGGCGCTATAAATCAACACGGTTATGAGCAACACTTTGAAACTGCCTGTGGGCATACAAGAATTTGAGAAATTGCGTAATGAGAATTACCTGTATCTCGACAAGACCGCATTAATCTGGCGTATGGTTAATGAGGGTTGCTATTATTTCCTTTCCAGGCCCAGGAGGTTCGGAAAGTCGCTGCTCATGTCAACCATTCAGGCTTTCTTCGAGGGGAAGAAGCAGTATTTCGACGGAACAATTGGCAACCCGCTCTTCATCGCC
>JAQXTJ010000059.1 GCA_029219425.1 Bacteroidales bacterium | reverse complement strand
ACATCACCCCCGAGAAAGTGGGCGTGCTGCAAGAGGCCGACGACATATTCATTCAGGGACTACGCGACTGGGGGCTCTATGACCAGGTGTGGCAGGCCGGCGCAATATTGCTGCCCGTGCAGAGCGTGGGCGTAATGGGAGATGAGCGCACCTACGAGCGTGCCGTGGCACTCCGCGCCGTGACCAGCACCGACGCGATGACGGCCGACTGGGCACATCTTCCCTACGAGTTTATGGCAAAGGTGAGCAACGACATCATCAACAAGGTGAAGGGTGTGAACCGCGTGTGCTACGACATCAGCTCGAAGCCACCTGCAACAATAGAGTGGGAATAATCCAAACCAAGCGACTAATAACAAGAACTAATAAAACTAAATCACTTTTATTATAATTTGGGGGTGTGCCGTTTGGATACAGGAATATTCGCAAGTGTTCCAGCATTGGCGCATACTCAGAACAGAAACGAACTATGGCTTACGTATTTACTGACGAAAATGCAAAAGAGGCAATAGAATCGGGGAAACCCGTGGTAATAGATTTTTGGGCAGAATGGTGTGGCCCATGCAAGCGTGTTGCGCCTATCGTTGATGAGCTGGCCGAGGAATATGAAGGCAAGGTGCTGATAGGCAAATACAACGTTGATGACTATGCCGACCTGAGTGCAGAATACAGCATTCGCAACATTCCCACCATTCTTTTCTTCAATGGTGGTGAGCTGAAGGAGCGCAATGTGGGCTCAATCTCAAAGGCCGACCTCGCAAAGAAGATTGACGCGCTGCTATAAGCAGCACATTCTAAGTGGAATTTTTTCTTACAGGAAAGGAGATGAATCAAGCCGGAGAGGCACAGTTCATCTCCTTTTTTGCCAAAAAACGCATAAATTGTGGCATATTTGCATAATTTTTGTAATTTTGCAAGCGAATAGCCAAAAGAGCAAACAATTTCAAAATAATTAATTATATAAAACTACATTATGACAACTACAACTCTTAAAAGCACGCTGCGCGACTCTGCCGGAATGAGGTGGACGGCACTGCTTTTGCTGGCGTTTGCGATGTTTTGCTCCTACATCTTCATGGACATTCTGTCGCCAATCAAGGACCACTTGCAATCCACCCTCGGATGGGACTCAACCGCCTTTGGCACCATGCAGGGGTCGGAAACATTCCTCAATGTATTTGTGTTCTTCCTGATATTTGCGGGAATCATTCTCGACAAGATGGGAGTGCGCTTCACGGCCATCCTCTCGGGAGCTGTGATGCTTGTGGGAGCCACCATCAACTGGTATGCCGTGACAAGCTATTTCCAGGGCACAGGACTTGAGACGTGGTTCAACGAGAACCTCAACTACATTCCCGGCTTCGACGAGCTTGGGATTTCGCCTTTCTATAAGGGTATGCCCGCATCGGCCAAGCTGTCGGCTGTGGGCTTCATGATCTTTGGCTGCGGAGTGGAGATGGCCGGCATCACGGTGTCGCGCGGAATCGTGAAATGGTTCAAGGGACGCGAGATGGCGCTTGCTATGGGTTCGGAGATGGCGCTTGCACGCCTGGGCGTGGCAACGTGCATGATTTTCTCGCCCGTGTTTGCCAAGATGGGTGGCACAATCGACGTGTCGCGCTCGGTGGCATTTGGTGTCATTCTGCTTATGATTGCCCTTATGATGTTTATCGTGTACTTCTTTATGGACCGCAAGCTCGACGCACAGACGGGTGAGGCTGAGGAGAAGGACGACCCATTCAAGGTGAGCGACATAGGCACCATACTGAAGAGCAGCGGCTTCTGGCTCGTGGCTCTTCTTTGCGTGCTCTACTATTCGGCAATATTCCCCTTCCAGAAGTATGCCGTGAACATGCTCCAATGCAACATCCCCTTCGATGCGCCCGAGGCAGGCAGCTTCTGGGCTGGAGAGAGCGTGGCAGTGGTGCAATATTGCATCATGCTGCTGGTGGCAGCAGCCTCATTTGCCAGCAACTTCGTGAAGCAGCAAGGCACTCGCTTAATGCTGATAGTATCTGCCGTGGCGCTGCTGTGCGTGTTCTGCTATATGGGCTATATGCGCCAGAGTGCCGAGACTGTGTTTGCAGTGTTCCCGCTTCTTGCAGTGGGCATCACGCCGATACTTGGCAAATATGTGGACTATCATGGCAAGGCAGCCTCGATGCTCGTGCTCGGCTCGCTGCTGCTCATAGGCTGCCACCTCACCTTTGCATTCGTGCTGCCGCTGTTCAAGACGAGTGCCTTTGGCGGCGTTGTGGTGGCATATATCACCATCCTGGTGCTTGGGGCATCGTTCTCGCTCGTTCCCGCATCGCTGTGGCCGAGCGTGCCCAAGCTTGTTGATGCAAAGATAATAGGCAGCGCCTACGCACTTATTTTCTGGATACAGAATATTGGCCTGTGGCTCTTCCCCATGCTCATAGGCAAGATTCTCGACAAGACCAACCCCGAGATAGTGGAGGGTCTTGCCAATGGCACCCTGACTCCCGAGGTGGCAGCCGTGAGCTACGACTACACCGCACCGCTGGTGATGCTTGCGTGCCTTGGCGTTGCTGCGCTTATCCTGGGCTTCGTGCTCATTCGCGAGGACAAGCGCAAGGGCTATGGGCTTGAGAAGCCGAATGTGTCGCCAAAGCAGAATGACACAGAAAAAGCAATGAAAAATGAATAAAAACCGCATTTCGCTGCAATTAGAGAAAAAAATCTTTAATTGCAGCGAAATTTCATATAAAATATAGTGCCAGTGCACTGATTTTGTCTTATATTTGCATCACTAATAAACACATCATTTATTTAATAAATATGAAGAAGCATAATTTTTACGCCGGGCCGTCGATACTCAGTGAATACACCCTCACCAAGACAGCCGAGGCGATTAAAGATTTCGCAGGTACGGGTCTTTCAATTCTTGAAATTTCGCACCGCAGCAAGGAGTTCACAGCAGTGATAGACAATGCAGCAGCAATGGTTAAGGAGCTGCTCGATGTGCCGGCAGGCTACAGCGTGCTTTTCCTTGGCGGAGGCGCAAGCACGCAGTTCTGCATGGTGCCCTTCAACCTGCTCAAGAAGAAAGCCGGCTATCTCGACACTGGCACTTGGGCCAACAAGGCCATAAAGGAAGCCAAGCTCTTTGGAGAAGTAGAGGTGGTTGCATCATCGAAAGAAGCCAACTACACATATATCCCCAAGGACTACACAATTCCTGCCGATGCCGACTATTTCCACTTCACGACCAACAACACCATCTATGGAACAGAAATACGCAAGGATCTCGACTCACCCGTGCCATTGGTGGCAGATATGTCGAGCGACATCTTCTCGCGTCCTGTCGATGTGTCGAAATACGACATCATATATGCCGGAGCACAGAAGAACCTGGCTCCTGCCGGTGTGACCATCGTGATTGTGAAAGACGAGGCTCTCGGACATGTGGACCGCGTGATTCCAACAATGTTCGACTACCGCACACACAGCTCGAAGGGCTCAATGTTCAACACACCTCCCGTACTGCCCATCTTCTCGGCACTCAAGACACTGGAGTGGTATAAGGAGCTTGGAGGCGTGAAGAAACTCGAAGAGATGGACAAGGCAAAGGCTGCCGTGCTCTACGACGCAATCGACTCGAGCAAGATGTTTGTGGGCACAGTGAATGCCGACGACCGCTCTATAATGAACGTGTGCTTCGTGATGCAGCCCGAATACAAGGAGCTGGAGAAGGACTTCATCGACTTCGCATCCACCAAGGGCATCGTGGGAATCAAGGGACACCGCAGCGTAGGTGGTTTCCGTGCATCGCTCTACAACGCACTCCCCATGGAGAGCGTGGAGGTGCTTGTGGCAGCCATGAAGGAATTTGAGGCAAAGCACTAATAAGCCAAGAAACAGAGAGAAAACAAACGGTTTATCCCCGTCGCGCGTCGCACAGGCGATATGGCGGGGATAAATGCTACAACAATAATAACAAATTGATTTTTTCAATAAAAAATATGAAAATATTAGTTGCAACCGAGAAGCCATTTGCCCCAGTAGCAGTGGAGGGCATTAAGGATGTGATCGCTGCTTCGGGCAACGAACTGGTGCTGCTTGAGAAGGGAACAAAGGCCGACCTGATAAACGCCGTGGCCGATGCTGCCGGACTCATTGTGCGCAGCGATATTGTAGATAAAGAAGTGCTCGATGCCGCCAAGGAACTGAAAGTGGTGGTGCGTGCCGGTGCAGGCTACGACAACATCGACCTTGCTGAAGCTACCGCCCACGGCGTGTGCGTGATGAACACTCCGGGCCAGAACTCAAATGCCGTTGCAGAACTGGTGTTTGGAATGCTGGTGATGATGATTCGCAACAACTACAATGGCACGGCAGGAACCGAGCTGAAGGAGAAGACTCTGGGAATCCACGCCTACGGGCAGGTGGGTCGCAATGTGGCTCGCATCGCCAAGGGCTTCGGCATGACCGTTTCGGCACTCGACCCCTTCGTGA
>JAQXTJ010000058.1 GCA_029219425.1 Bacteroidales bacterium | reverse complement strand
GAGGAAATTTACATGTTTGCTATCTGCTCATCCTACGATGAGTTGACCATTCGTGTGATTTTACTCCCCTATAAATGGATAGACGCTATTTTTCACTCACAAAGATAGTATCGGTCTTATACTTTCTTAGAGGAAATTTACACATAATATCCGTATTATCACTGCTTGTGGCAATAAAACTTGCTTTGCTGCTTTGTTTGTGTGTTGCAATGAGGATGAATGCCGGCGGGCTGCGGTGTGGCAGGGGAGCGGAAAGCAGCAAGCCGAATGTTGTGCTGACACATTCGGCTTGCATTGTGGTTTCCCGCGTGGGGAGCGTCGGGGGGATTAGTCGCGACAGGATGAGGTGTGTGGATTACATGTATCCACGGATGATTCCACGCTTGGAGTTGCGCACAAACATTATTATCTCGTCGCGCTCTTTCGATGCCGGCAGCTCGGCCTCGATGCGCTCCACTGCGTCGCTGTTGTTGAGTCCGGAGAGATATAGGTAGCGGAAAATCTCCTGAATCTCACGGATTTGCTCGTTGGTGAAATTGCGTCGGCGCAGACCAATGGAGTTGATTCCGGCGTAGGAGATTGGGTCGCGTCCGGCTTTCACAAAAGGAGGTATGTCCTTGTTGACGAGGGCGCCGCCCTGTACCATGACGTGCTGGCCTATGTGGGTGAACTGATGGATGAGTGCGCCTCCGCCAATCACGGCGTGGTTGTCGATTACCACTTCACCTGCCACTTGCACTGCATTCGACATTATCACGTTGTCGCCAACCACGCAGTCGTGAGCCACATGGCAATAGGCCATAATGAGGCAGTTGCTGCCCACCACGGTCTTTCCCTTCGATGCAGTTCCGCGGTTGATGGTTACACACTCGCGGATTGTGGTGTTGTCGCCAATGATTGCCACTGTGTCCTCACCACGGAATTTTAGGTCTTGCGGTACACCCGAAATCACTGCACCTGAGCAGATGGTGCAGTTCTTGCCAATGCGTGCACCCTCGAGAATTGTCACATTGCTGCCGATGCGTGTGCCTTCGCCAATCTCCACATTCTGGTCGATAGTGACGAAAGGATCAATCACAACGTTGGAGGCAATCTTGGCAGCGGGGTGAACGTAAGCCAATGGTTGTTTCATAATATAAAAAATTTTGATTATAAATTATTTGTTCTTTATGATTTGTGCCATGAACTCTGCTTCCGACACAATCTTGTCGCCCACGAATGCGTAGCCCTTCAGGGTGGCGCAGCCTCGGCGAATTTCTGTCATAAGTGAAACGTGGAATATGAGCGTGTCGCCCGGAACCACTTTCTGGCGGAACTTCACGTTGTCGATTTTCATGAAGTAGGTGGAGTAGCGCTCAGGCTCATCTACCATGTTGAGCACAAGGAGTCCGCCCACCTGGGCCATAGCTTCCACTTGCAGCACTCCGGGCATTACAGGCTCTTGTGGGAAGTGTCCCTGGAAGAAAGGCTCGTTGCCCGATATGTTCTTCAGTCCCACGATGTGAGTGTCGCCCACTTCGATAATCTTATCGACAAGGAGGAAAGGATAGCGGTGGGGGAGGAGCTGGCGAATGCGGTTCACGTCCATGATGGGAGCCACATTGGGGTTATACACCGGAGCCTGGATGTCCTGTCGCTTGAGCTCGCGGCGAATCTTCTTGGCAAAAGTGGTGTTGATGGTGTGTCCCGGACGAATTGCTATAACGTGGCCCTTGAGCGGACGGCCAATGAGTGCTATGTCGCCAAGCACGTCGAGCAGCTTGTGGCGGGCAGGCTCATTGTCGAAGAGCAGAGGGCTATTGTTGATATATCCGAGCTCGCTCACGTTCTTGTGAGGCACACCCATTGTGTCGGCTATCTTGTCGAGTTCTTCCTGAGCCAGAGGAGAGTCGTAGATTACGATTGCGTTGTCGAGGTCACCGCCTTTAATGAGGTTGGCATTGACGAGGGGCATAATCTCGCGCACAAACACGAATGTGCGGCAGCCCGAAATCTGCTCCTTGAAGTTGTCGAGATTCTTGAGCGAGGCAAACTGGTTGTTGAGCACAGGCGACTTGAATTCCACCATAGTGTCGATGCTGAAGTTGTCGTCGGGAAGAATAAGGAATGACGATCCGTTCTGCTCATCGACCATCTCAATTTTCTGCTTCACACTGTAGTTGTTCTTCTCCAGCGATTGTTACTCTAATCCCACTTCTTGGATTTTGTCGGCATATTCTTTGGCGCTTCCGTCGAGGATAGGAAGCTCAGGGGCGTTCACTTTGATGAGGCAGTTGTCGATTCCAGCTGCATAGAGAGATGCAAGTGCGTGTTCTATTGTGCTCACGCGTGCTTCTCCGCGGGCAATCACTGTGCCACGGGTGGTTTCCACTACGTTCTCGGCAAGGGCGTCGATTACGGGGCTTCCTTCGAGGTCGATTCGCTCAAACTTTATGCCGTGGTTGGCGGGAGCCGGATTGAATGATGCTTCGATATTCAAGCCGGAGTGCAGTCCTTTGCCGGCCACCGAAAATGCGCTTTTTAATGTGCGTTGCTTCATATCGTTATATTTTTATGTTGTTTTAAGTGAAAGATTCGGAGTCGGGTGGAATGTCTTGACGCGTGAGCAAGACTACCGGAGATTCTTCTTGATTTCTGTCACGTCGGCATAGAGGGAGCCGAGCTTCTTCACCCACACTGCCTGTCGGGCGAAGTCGCGTGCCGGCACTGCCGGATATCCCATGAGCACGTTGCCACTGCCCACGTTGTTGGGTATTCCGCTCTGTGCTCCAATCTGGTTTTTGTCGCCCACGGTAATGTGTCCGGCAAAACCCACCTGCCCACCAATCATATTGTGGCTTCCGAGTTTTGTGGAGCCTGCTATGCCCGTCTGAGCGGCAATCACGGTGTGCTCGCCTATTTCCACATTGTGGGCCACTTGAATGAGGTTGTCGAGCTTCACACCCTGGTGGATGTGAGTGGAACCCATTGTGGCGCGGTCGATGGTGGTGTTGGCTCCAATCTCCACATTGTCGTCGATTACCACGTTTCCTATCTGTGCAATTTTCTCATAGCCGTTGGCTGTGGGAGCGAAGCCGAAGCCGTCGCCTCCAATCACCACGCCGGCGTGCAGAATGCAGCCGTTGCCAATACGGCAGCCGTGATACACCTTCACACCCGGGTAGAGAATCACATTGTCGCCTATGGTGACGCCGTCGCCCACATACACTTGCGGATAGATTTTCACATGCTTTCCTATGCTCACGCCCTTGCCGATATAGGCAAAAGCACCGATGTAGATGTCGGCTGGCAGCTCCACGCCTTCGCTCACATAGCTGGGCTGTTCAACTCCGGTTTTCTCTGCCATCTGGCTGTTCACGAAATTGAGCAGTTCGGCGAGTGTGGCGTAGGGGTCGGCAACGCGTATTAGTGTGGCGTTCACCGGCTGTTCGGGCTGGAAGTCGCTGCGCACGAGCACAGCCGAAGCCTCCGTAGAGTAGATGAAATGGGTATATTTTGGGTTGGCCAAGAAAGTGAGGCAACCCTTTTTAGCTTCTTCGATTTTTGCAAAATTGTTGATTATGACATTGCTGTCGCCTTCAACTGTTCCTCTCACGAGTGCCGCTAATTGGCTTGCAGTTAATTCCATATTTGTGGTCGTTTATATCGTTTCGATTTGCAAAATTGCAAAAAAAAGCCGAGATGGCCAAGCATTTGTTGCAAATAGTGGGGATTGTGGCATAAAAATACACATTTTAGTACAAGATTTGTGTGAAAAAACACTGTTCGGGTATCTCTTTGCTTTCATTTTCCTACTTGGCTCTGGATAGAGGATGAGGCACTGAAAGAATGCCGCATTTGCCGTCACCAGAGTGTCCCTGCGCAGTGCCGTGGGCGACAAATTGCCGTTGTGCGTCGGCTTGATTGGGAGAAATGGGCTGGAAGGACCGTGCTGAATGGTTAAATATGGTGAAATTATTGGCAAAATGCCATTTTGGGAAGTGGCAAAAAATAAATTTTCGCAAAAAAATGGAGAAAAGTGACCAATGAATCGAAATTTGCATTACTTTTGTGGTGCCGTTTGGCAGTAACAAGACCATACGACAAAAAAACACAAGAAACACAAAAAATACCATTAAATTTATATCACTATGAACGTAAATGAAATTTTATCGAACCTTGAGGCCAAGCACCCGGGTGAAAAGGAGTATTTGCAGGCAGTGCGCGAAGTGTTGCTGTCGGTGAAGGACGTCTATAATCAGCATCCTGAATTTGAGAAGGCAAAAATCATAGAGCGTATGGTGGAGCCCGATCGCATTTTCACTTTCCGTGTAGCTTGGGTTGACGACAAGGGTGAGGTACAGACAAATATCGGCTATCGCGTACAATTCAATAATGCCATTGGCCCGTACAAGGGTGGCATCCGCTTCCATGCTTCGGTGAACCTCTCAATCCTCAAGTTCCTGGGATTTGAGCAGACATTCAAGAACGCTCTCACCACACTGCCTATGGGTGGTGGAAAGGGCGGCTCCGACTTCAGCCCGCGCGGCAAGAGCGACGCTGAGATTATGCGCTTCTGTCAGGCATTCATCCTTGAGCTGTGGCGCAACCTTGGTCCCGACCGCGATGTGCCAGCCGGCGATATAGGCGTAGGTGGCCGTGAGGTGGGATATATGTATGGCATGTACAAGAAACTTGCTCAGGAGCACACCGGCACATTCACCGGCAAAGGTCTGGAATTTGGCGGCTCGAAGATACGTCCGGAGGCCACCGGCTTTGGCGCATGCTACTTTGTGCGCAATATGCTCAAGACCAAGGGCGAGGACTTCGCCGGCAAGACTGTGGCTATCTCGGGCTTCGGCAATGTGGCTTGGGGCGCTGCCACAAAGGCCACTCAGCTTGGAGCAAAGGTGGTGACAATCTCTGGTCCCGACGGATATGTGTATGACTCTGACGGCATTTCGGGCGAGAAAATCGACTATATGCTCCAGCTCCGTGCGAGCGGTGAGGATATTGTGGCACCATACGTGGAGAAATTCCCCGGCGCTACGTTCTATCCAGGCCGCCGTCCGTGGGAGGTGAAGGTGGATATCGCCATGCCGTGTGCAACACAGAACGAGGTGGGCAAGGAAGATGCCGAGAACCTTGTGAAGAACGGCGTGCTTTGCGTGGGTGAGGTGTCGAATATGGGCTGCACACCCGAGGCTATCGACACTTTCATCGAGAACAAGATTATGTATGGTCCCGGCAAGGCTGTGAATGCCGGTGGCGTGGCAACTTCGGGCTTGGAGATGAGCCAGAATGCAATGCATCTTTCATGGAGCGAGGCCGAGGTCGATGAGAAGCTCCACGGCATCATGAACGACATCCATGAGCAGTGCGTGAAATATGGCACTGAGGAAGATGGCTACATCAACTACATGAAGGGTGCCAATATTGCCGGCTTCATGAAGGTGGCTCACGCTATGATGGGTCAGGGAATCATCTAATCCCGCTAATAATTACACACTCACACCACAAGCCCGGAATTGCAATGAAGCGATTCCGGGCTTGCTGTTGCCTGTGGGTTCACTGTTTTTTGCCAAAAAAGCGGTCGATGATTACCGAGAGTGCGCCGTCGCCCGTCACGTTGCAGGCTGTTCCGAAGCTGTCCATTGCAATGTAGAGTGCTATCATCAAGGCGTTGTCGGCATCGGTGAAACCTAGGATACTCGATAGGATTCCTAATGATGCCATAATTGAGCCTCCCGGCACTCCGGGCGATGCCACCATGGTCACTCCCAGCATGGCTATGAATCCCATAAACATAGGCGTGTCGAAAGGCATACCTTGTGTCATCATCAAGGCCAAAGCGCAGGCGGTGATTTTCAGTGCGCTGCCCGACATGTGTATATTGGCGCACAGCGGCACCACAAAGCCGGCAACGTCTTTATTCACACCCAGCTTAATGGCTTGTCCAAGCGTAACGGGGATAGTTGCTGCCGACGACTGCGTGCCCAGGGCGGTGAAATAGGCCGGCAACATGGTGCCGAGCAATTTCAGCGGGTTCTTGCTGCCGCGTGAGAATATTGCCGCTACCGAAAATTGAATGAGCAGCACCACAATGTGTATTCCAAAAATTACTGCAATGATTTTCACAAATGTAGCAAGAATGGGCCCCACCTCACCGGCTACGGTCATATTGAGAAAGATACCGAAAATGTAGAGCGGAAGCAGCGGGATTATCACATTCTCAATCACTTTCACTATGATAAGCCGCAGCTCAGTGAATCCGCGGCGCAGAGCCGACTTCTCATCGAGCATGGCAATGCCCAGTCCGAGCACAAACGAGAGTACAAGCGCAGTCATCACATCGAGTACCGGCGGCATATTGATTACAAAATATGGCTGCAAAGCCGAGCCTTCGGCCTCTATGGCGCTACTCACATCGGTCGTGCCAAGAAGCGAGGGAAATGTGAGCAAGCCGGTGAAATAGGATAGAGATGCTGCAAAAAAAGTTGCAACATAGGCCAGCAGTGCTGTCGCCACAAGCATCTTCCCTGCACGCGAACCAATCTCGCCTATGGCTATAGTTACAAATCCTGTGATTATCAGCGGAATACAGAATCCTAAAAACTCACTGAATGTGGCATTGAAAGTGATGAAGATGCGTCCTGTCCATTCGGGGAACACATACCCTGCACCTATTCCTGAGCCAATTGCGATGATGATGCGTGGCAAAAGCCCTAAGTGGAATTTCTTCTCTCTCATGGTGGTGATTGTTGTTTACTTCTGCACAAATGTAGTGCTTTTTCACAAAAATAACAATATTTGTAGCAAAAAAGAAATTCTTGTCACACAATATAATTTTTCAGTAAAAAAATCGTTATTATCGGTGATGTGTTATATAAAATCGCATAATGTCAATAACAAAATAGATATCAACGATGAGAAGAAAACTGTTTCTTGGAGCCTTGGCCGCTACTGCTCTCATTTCGTGGGCAGCGAAAGACCCTGTGCTCATGAAGATTAACGGCGACAACGTTACGCTGTCGGAATTTGAGTATCTTTATCACAAAAACAACCAGCAACAGATTGAGAAAGAGTCGCTTGGACAATATGTAGAGCGATTCAAGATT
>JAQXTJ010000057.1 GCA_029219425.1 Bacteroidales bacterium | reverse complement strand
AAACTCAATCCAGTCAACCTCATCGCCATTGCTGTCGGCGGCATATACGTTCCAGTCCTCATAGCCCACATAGCTGTCGATAGCAAATGTCTTGCTGCTCTCCACATCCGATGCTGCCATAAATTCTGTATCAGCACAGTACAGGTAGTAGTTTTCTGCAAGAATCTGGATGGGGAAGCTCTTCATTGCGCCGGGAATCTGGACTGCTTCATCATCTGACATATCATATAATCCTGCATACGGGAGAGTGAATCTTTTTGTAGATCCACTTGGAGAGTCTGCATCAATTACGAGATACGAACATACATCTTCCCAGCGAGTTGCTTCGATGTTCTCATACAAGAATGCTGTATTGCTTGCATAGAGATACTGTGCAAACTTTGTTGCTTCGTCGGTGGGCTCTACAACCACGAGAATGTCCTGATCAACGATGAAATCGGTAGGACGACCTGTCTCGGGATCCTTCATCGTCACGTTCTCCCAAAGCACAGTCTGCCACTGACGACTCGATGCAAACAAAGTCTGGCTGTCGCCCACGCCTTCATAGAGGGGCTCACCCACTGTTTCCACTTGGTCTTCTTCGCTGAGTGTGACAGGATAAATAGTGGCTTTCACATTGCCGGGAGTCTTACCGGCTGCAACGTCGCAGAAGTGGGCGCAGATGCCACTTAAAAGATAAGGCTTGGCAGGCTTGTGATAAAGCTCAGCTACTCCCTTCAGTGTTACATTCGAATAACCTTTGTCCGAAAAGCCATAGTAAGTGTCAAGACGTGGACCGCTTACCGACGGGCTGTTGAACGCAGTTGAACCAAGATAGGCAATAATATCAGCATCCGGACGAAGATTTGTGTCATAGAATGTCTGGTCATTGCTTTCAATGTAAATCAATGGGGTAGTATCCACATAGTCAGCAATTGTGTAGATGCTGTCGCCGGCCTCATTGCGAGCCAGAAGATACGGTGCCGGGAAATCATATCCACCCGCATATCCGGGTGTGGTAATCTGGTTGTCCTGGCTTTTCGCATAAGTGTATTTACCAGCTGCAAAGTCGATTCCTGTGCAATACTCCCAGAGTGAGTAGGTATCGCCCACCGAGCCCTTTGTCCATTGATATTCTGCATAAGGAGCTACACTAAGGAACGAGTTATTAAGTTTGTATGTTTCTTGCGACAAACCTACATAGAGTGTTCCTGCCGGACGTGTGTAATAGGCAGCTGGAAGGTCAGTTGTTGCCTTTATGCTCTTCTTTATGGCTACTGCCTGCTCTCTTGTTAGCTCGCGGTCGGCCGATACCATTTCCACATTTGTGAATTTGTCACATGCCTTTACTTCGCTTGCAACAACATTGGCACTCTGTGCCACTTTGTGGGTTGCCTGCTTGGCATTACCTGCAAAAGCTATAGCTAATGCGGCACCAAAAAGTAATGATTTTTTCATAATTTTGATGTATTAATTGGTGAGTAATCTGTTGTGTTGCTTATTTTCTATTTTTTCTACAGGAGCGCCCTTTTTCATTCATTTAGTGAATGGGCACTCCTATAAAAAAAGATTGGTTTTACGCCTTTCGTTTAGCCCGGCTTATTGAATATTTATCGCTATCACGTCATCGCTCACTGCGTTGCTCACGAGTGTCATTTGCGAGGGCACAAGGCGCGATGCGCTGTGCAATGTCCATTCGGTTGACTCCAGCAAATCAATGAGCTTCTTCAACGATGGAATGTTCTTGTAGTAATACTCAGCTGTTTCATCGTAGGTGCCATCGAATGCGAATTTCACTGTAGCGTCGCCGGTGGTCTCTGCTGTGAAATAAACATTGGCCTTATATGACTTTCCGCGCGACTGCGTCTGGAAGTTCAGAGATGCCTTGTCTGCTGTCTTGTCGTAGGTAAACTGGAAGTACTTGAATGTCTCGTTCAACGCGCTCTTCACTTCGCTCACCATAGATGCGTAGAGTGTTGCAGGCTGGCCTGTGCAGGCAGCATTGTCGAATTTCCATGTGAGTGTGTTGTCGGTGAAAAGTGTGGTGAATTCCGGTGCAGTAATCACTGCCGGTGTTTCCGACACTTCTACAAGCGAGCCATCTGCCTCGTTGTAGGTGAATTCTTTCACTTCAAGCTCTCCCTCGGTGGCTCGCATCAGCTCAAAGCCGTTCATGAAGCGGATGCCCGTGGTGGTTATGATGAAATTGGCATTGGTGAGCTGTGTGATTTTATCACCTGCCTCGGGATAGCCGGTAAACACACCCGTAGTAGCATCGGTGAGCACAAAGCGCTCACCTGTGGCATCGGTCAAGATGAGTGTCTTGAATTTTGAGCTGAAGAGCTTTGCCTTCATTGCATCCACCTCGGCAAGATATGCCTCATCGTCGGTGTTGGGGTCGAGATGACGCAGATAGTGGGTCACGCCCCACTTCTTACCCTTGAGGCGGATTACGTCGTCGTTCGACTCCATAAGCATGAACTCATAATCGCCATAGTGTCCGTAACCCGTCTCATCGGTCTCGTCCGACGAAGCATCGGGATCAAGCACATTGTCGGGGTTGGCAAAAATGTGGAAAATTGAGTTGTAGGTGTTGAGTGTCATCACCGGGCCATTGTCGGAGATTACCTCCCATGCCGATGTCTCGCTCTTGAATTTATTGCCAATCCACTTGTTCTTGCCCGATATTTTCACCGAGCCATTTTCATTGAATGTGAACACATACACATAGCCCGGTTCGCCCGAGTTGGTGAAGTATTCAAGCACCCACTTTCCGCCGTTGGCTGTGAGTGCAGCCGTATAATCGTCCACAGCCTGCTGCGTGCGCTCGGCAGCCGAGGTGTCGAACAGATCATCCACCTCGCTCTTGCAAGAGGTTGTGGCTGTTGCCACAGCTGCAAGCATTGTTGCTATATATAAGAATTTTTTCATCCTGTTATCCTTATTATTTTTTTAATGTTAATGTCCCCCCCAAAAAAAACTCCTAACTCCTAACTCCTAACTAAACTATTGAACGTCCTCCACCTGCTTGCGAAGTGCATTGATGTCGTAGTTCTTCTGGCGCTTCTGCACCTCCTCGCGAAGAGCGTCGAGGTCAACTCCCCACTCGTCCTTAAACCATGTGCGGCACACATTGATTTTCTGCTTCAGAGTTGCCACGCCATCCACTCCGTCCTTGTCTTGCACGGCATAGACTACTGTGTTGGGGCTGCTCTTGAGCGAATAGCTGACATTGCCACTCTCATCGGTGGTTTCCTGCACCTGCGAATCCACAGCATAGAGCTTGGAGCCTGTGGCATCGTTGTTCTTGTAGTAGTACCAGCAGTAATATACCGATGCGTCGAGGTCGTCCTCTCCACCTGGTGCTTCCCATCCGCGTGCAGCATTCTTGTAGATGAGCTCCCAGTCCTCATCGGTGAGAGTAATGTAGTTTGCAATTGTCTCGGCAAAGTCCTCACGCATCTGCGAGCTTCCGTAGTTGGTAACTATTCCAAGCGAATTGATGCGCGGCTCCCACTGGTCTTGCCAGTTGTTGTCGTCATACTTACCATTCGAGATTGTCTGGAACTCAGTAGGTATGGTCTTGGTCTGGTGCAAGATGTGCGAGAACTCGTGGTGCATCGTCTTGAAGTAGTATTCGTTCATCGCCTCAAAGTTGCTGTTGTCGAGCTCGTTCACACGGAAGAGCGACACCTTGATACCTCCCTCGGCAAGTCCGAGCACCATTGTTCCTGTCTGCGGGTTGAATGCCGGCGAGCCTATGAGGTGTATGATGCGGGGTCCGTAGCTCTTCAGGAAGTCCTCTCCTGCAAGCTTGTCATACACGTCAAACCACAGATACTTCGTGAGCACTGCAAGATCCACGGCCTTGTCGTAGCTGGCTGGCACCAGGTTGTAGTTCATGTCGGTGCCCACATCCTGCATCTTGTAGCGGAAGTCAAGGTTGTAGGGAGTGAGATAAGCATCTTTGAGCCATTTATCGAATTTGTAGGTGTAGCTTGTGGGGTCGAGCTCATCCTCTACATCAGGGAAGATGGTGGGGCCAAGGTCGTCCTCGCTACACGATGCCGCACCAAGCAGCGCGATGGCTGCAAGTGCAAGCGACGATATATATTTCATTGTCTTCATAATTGTATAAAAAATGTGTGTGGGTTAGAGAGATTATTTTACAAGTTCATATTTGTCGTCCACAATATATTCCTCGCCGCTGCCTGCTGTCTGCTTGATGCGGTCGTTGGGCTCAAGTCCTGCCGAAATCACCTCATTAGGTATCTGTAGGGCCTTGCGCGGGTCGAGCATAGTCATTGTCTCGGTGCGCGATTCCTTGCCGATAACGTGGGTGTACTCAATGCCATAGCGCTTCAGGTCGAAGAATCGCATGCCATTGTGCACGGTCACGATGCGGCGGAAGTGCTGCACACACTGCAAAAGTGCCACGTTGGCATCTGTCACGCTGTAGTCGGCTACGGGGAACACCTCGTCGATGTGTATCTTCTTGGCTATTCCATAGCCCGGGTCATTGTCGATGTAGAACTCCTGTATGCGCTGCTGGGTGAGGTCGTCATAGCGGTCCTCATCGCCATCGTCGTTGGCAGTGGTGCGGAGTGAAAGCTCCCACGCCTTCAGGTCGGCAACGGCTCCTGCATAATCTCCAAGGAACACCTTTGCCTCAGCACGGCACATAAGTGTCTCTTCGCCATAGAACTCAGCGCGCACGTTGTGTGCATAGCCAATTCCTGCCACCTTGTCGCTATACTCAAAGAGCTCACCGATTGTTCCTGCGAAGTATGTTCCATACTCTGCCTTTCCGGCCGAGCCACACACTCCGTTGAAGCAGGGGTGCATCGAGAAGGTCTCACCACTCTTGCTGTTGCGCCAGCGCCACTGCTCCCATGTGGGGCCGGGGCCCTGTATTGTGCCTCGCTTGGCGTCGCGGTTGGTTGCATAGCGGCCGCTGGTCATATGGCGAAGGAACACCGAGTAGGTGGGAATAAGCATGAAGTTGCGCTGATGCACTGTATTGGTGAAATAGCGTGCAAAGTCGCTGATGTAGTAGAAGTCGGATGCCTTTGCCCAGATGTCGGTTACATACTGGGAAGGATCAGTATCTGCTCCACCAAGTGCCAGATCGGCATATTTGAGCACGTTTTTGTAGTCGCGGATAAAGAGATAGAAGCGTGCTGCGTAGGCGTTGGCGGCCTGTCGGTTGAAGTGATACTTGGGCACGTCGTAGTAGGAGTCGTTGATAAGGGGAAGTCCCTCCTCAAGATCCTTCTGACACTTTGCATACACATCGGCAAGATTGCCGCGCTCATACTGCACGAGCACCTGTGTCTCGGGCTTGGTGATATAAGGAATACCCTTGATGTTCTTGCTCAGCTCCGGTCCGCGATATGCCTCGCAGAAGATGTTGGCAAGAATGAAGTGTCCGTAGCTGCGGATGAGAAGAGCCTCACCCTTCACAGCCTTGAGCTTCTGGTCCTCGCCCTGACCCTCAGCCTCGAGCTGCTCCACGCGCTCAAGCACCGCATTGGCACAGGCAATTGAGTGATAGTAGGCCTCCCATACGCTCGAGGGCGAGTCGGAACCATTGGTTGCTTTTGCATCATCAAATGCAAAAAGCTCATGGTCGATAATGTCGTATGCGCCAAGGTTGTAGCGCACGCCCTGCTCGTTGGGCGAGTTGTTGTCAATCATATTGTCGCTCGACAGCTCACAGATGCTCGAATAGCTGCCCGATGGATAACCATTCACCAAAAGCATACGAAGCTGCTCGGTAGTCTTCAGCTCCACACGAGTGTCAGGCACTTTGTCGAGAAAGTCGTTGCAGGATGTGAGTCCCACCAGTGCCACTGCTGCTAAATATGTTATATGTGATAATTTCATCTTTTCTTTATTTATAAATGTCCTTTTTCGTTTTCTGTCTGTTCCGGATTCGGCAAGAGTCAGAATATTGTCGTTGCAGATGTTATACGGAGAGAGAATTAGTCATAACTCCTAACTAATAACTCCTAACTAATAACTCCTAACTCCTAACTGTATTTTAGAGTCCGAAACGCACTGTGAGTGTGAACTGCTTAGGCGATGGTGTTGCCACACCACCACTATTGAAGAACTCAGGATCCTGGCCGTTGAGCTTCTTGTCGGCATAGAGCAGACACAAGTTGGTGGCCTGGAGCTTAACCGACGCATTTGTCAGGCGCAGCTTCGAAATCACAATCTTTGGCAGGTCGTAGGTTAGCGACACTTCCTTCAGGCGGATGAATCCTCCGTCGGCAATGCGCGCTGTAGAGTAGTTGTAGGCATTGTAGGCATAGCCAAGCTGAGTGTCGTTGTAGTACTGGCGACGCGATGCTATTACCGGAATGTTCGTAATCAACTCATCTCCAGGCTTAACCCAGCGGTTCTTGAACTCCTTCGGCATCGACGAGAGGTCGCTGTAGGCTGCCGAGAATACCGGGTCGAGGCGAATCTTGTTGCCAAACGAGTAGGTCATGAACACGTTCAGGTGGAAGCCCTTGTAGTGGAACTGGTTGCCAAATCCTCCAGTGATTGTCGGGTCAACAGGACCTTCATAAACAAGGTGGTCGAGCTTGTTGAACTCCTGGAAGTTGATGTTGGATACCGTCAGGTCGCCGTCCTCATTAATAAAGGTGGGAAGTCCCTCCTCGTTAAGTCCCATGAAGGGGATTGAGAAGATGGCTCGCACGGGGTAGCCCTCCAAGGGGAATCCGGAGCTTGTCACCAGGTCAATCACACGCGAGCGCGACTGCAACTCTGTAATCTTATTCTTAGCATACGCAAAGGTAAGGTCGGTTGTCCAGCTGAAGTCCTTGAGTTTCAAGTTGGTGGATGAAATAGTGAACTCCACTCCGTGCGACTTCATCGAGGCTACGTTGGCATACTTGGCATTCTCACCGCCCACACCTGTTGTGTAGATACGTCCGATAAGGTCGTAGTTGTTTCGAGTGTACCAGTCGAACACAAGATTCAGTCGGTTGTTCAAGAAACCAAGGTCAACTCCAAGGTCAAACTCATGCTTCTTCTCGTAGGTAAGCTCCTCATTACCAAGGTTTGTGAGGTCGAGACCAATTTCGTAGGCATCGGTCACAGGACGCCAGGGCTTATAAGGATTATAGATTGCCGTTGCATTCGAAATCGACGACGGACCGGCATCGGCTGTCAGCGAGTAAGATGCACGCAGCTTTGCGTGTGAGAGCACCTTGTTGGCAAACCACTCTTCCTCGTGTGCATTCCATGCACCCGATACGTTCCAAGTAGGCAGCCAGCGCGACTGACGGCTCATACCCAGCTTGTTCGAACCCTCGTAACGGATTGTTCCGTTGAAGATATAACGGCCTTTGAATGAGTAGCTTCCGGTTGCGAAGAATGCCTCGCTGCGGCGGTAAGTCCAAGTATCGCTATAGTAGTTGTGGTTCTCCTCGCTGTGCTGCTTGAAGAGCTTCCAGTCGATAAACGGAATGTTACCGTTGTCGTAGCAGATTCCCCATCCTTCATAGTTCTCCGAGTGACGGTCGATTGAGCCAAACTCAAGTCCACCCATCAAGCTGGTGATGTGGATGCGGTTGAATGTCTTGTTGTATTGCGCAGTTGCACGCACGTCATACTGGTTGAGCGTGAACACATTGTGATACACGATACCTCCTCGCGGAAGCACTGTCTGTGGCTGTGCGTTTGGCTCATCGGGATCGGTGTAGAGATATGGGTTCACCGCACGAATTGTGGCATTCTCTGGATCGATACCGGCGCGGTAGGCCTTGGCCTGGTTCGACTCGTCCTTCACATAGTGGTTCTGAGTCGAGCGGCTGTTACGATAAGATCCTATCACGTTGAACTCCAGTCCGGTAATCGGGCGGAAGTTGATTTCTGCCTGGAACTTCATATCGGTCACACCGATGTCGATGTAGTTGTTGTCAAGCTCCTTGAAGATGTTGAAATCAGCGTAGTTACGAGTCAGCGTAGCTGTTGGGTCGGTCACGCGCGAAGTGTTCAAGGCATAGCTGTAGGGGTTGATGTCGAAGCCGCGCTTCACCTCTCCCGACACCACATCCACATCCTGGCTCAGTGTTCCCGGTGCAGTCTGCTTACGGAAAGAGTCGCTGGTCAAGAGCTTCACACGCACTGTCTTAGAGAGATCGTAGCTGGCGTTGGCATTGAATGTGTAGCGCTGCACGTCGCTCGACTTATACCATCCCTCATCGTTCATGATAGAAAGTGAGGTGTAGAAACGTCCCTTGTCGGTACCACCGGCGATGCTCACCGAGTGGTTTTGAGTGATGTTGTCGTTGAAGAGAAGGTCGAACCAGTCGGTGTTGCGGAACTCTGCCTCACGCAGATAGGCGTTCTTGGCCTGTGTGGTGTTGGCAAGTCCGAATCCACCATTCTTGTAGCTGTCGATAAGTTTGTACATCGTTCCGTAAACGCCCGATGATGAGCTATTTGCGAGCGACGCAAACTCAAGCCAGCCCTTCTGCTCCATTTCCTTATAGATACCCATCTGCTCCTGCGAGTTACAGATGTTGAAGTTGGCATAATTAGGCTTCAGGCGATAAGAGAACTCACCTGTGTAGTTGATGCTTGTCTTTCCGGCCTTACCTTGCTTGGTGGTAACGACAATCACACCGGCCATAGCGCGTGCACCATAGATTGATGTTGCCGAACCGTCCTTCAGAATCTGGAAACTTTCGATATCGTCGGAGTTAAGTCCGGCGATAGCCGATGCGATAAGTGTCTCAGCATCACCCGATGAGAGGTCGTCGGCCGAGATTTCCACGGCATCCTCAAGAATCACTCCATCCACAACCCAAAGAGGCTTCGAAGCACCGTAGATTGACGTTGCTCCACGCACGCGAATCTTCGGAGCTGTTCCGAAGGTTCCCGACACGTTCTGCACCGACACTCCGGCTGCCTTTCCCTCGAGCGAGCGGCTGATATCGGCCACACCGTCGAGTCGTGCCTTTTCGGCTGAAATACTGGTGGTTGCACCGGTGAATAATCGCTTATCCACTTTCTGCATACCTGTCACTACCACCTCGCCAAGCTGCGTTGCCGAGCTCTCGAGCTTAATGGTCACAGGCTTTGTAGTTGCAGTGAACTCGTGCGGGTTCATTCCCACATAAGTAATCACCAACTTCGATTTACTCGATGGCGCTGTCACAGTGAACTTACCATCCAAATCAGTCGCAGTTGCAATATTTGTGCCTTTCACAGTCACCGTTGCGCCAATCACGGGCTCATCGTCTTCTGCTTGCAGCACAACACCGCTGACTTTCACCTGCGCCGAGGCAGCAAAGCCAACCAATGCTATTGCACACAATAGTAACTTTTTAAACATCATCATGCACTGTTTTTTGTGATATTATATATTATTTTTTGTTTCTTAATTCAACGTTGTGATGCAAATACAAAGCTTTTTGTGTGTCGCCATCCATTGTAGATTCTCTTTTGTCTTTTTGGTTGATACCAACTCAGTTTGATTCCTTAACGTATCTTCAATATTTGAGACATACAGCAGCCTGTAAAGCGTCAAAATTTGTGATATATCACTTATTTTTCTATATCGCCTACAAAGTAACTACTTTTTTTCGAAATATGCTAATTTTTTGACAAAAAAATTCTGTGTTTTGTGTCAAATGTTCATCATTTATAATAATAATTTTAGCAAAAATCCATCATACCCCACACTTCAGGGGTGATTTACGCTTTCACAAAGCTTGCAATTTATTGCTTATAGGTGTTTATTTTCTTAATTTCAAGGCTATTTTAGGCCGATTTTAACATTCAATCTGTTAATTACAATCTGTAAGCACCTTCAGGTGTTATCATTTTATCGTGATGAGAATTGATTTTTCCGGGCAATTGCCCGAATCTCCATCAAATATCGCATTCTCATCGAGTTGAGCGCAAACTGCAAAAAACGCCCTTTTCACCGAATGCAAAGCATATATATAATAAGGTGTATTGTCGCAATGCAATTTTTTAGTGATTTTGCAGTTATTATAATAAAAGATAGATTTACAATGGAAGTAGTTTACGAAGACAACCATATTATCATAGTCAACAAGGCCGCAGGCGAAATCGTTCAGGGCGACAAAACCGGCGACACTCCCCTCTGCGAAACCCTCAAGCAGTGGATAAAGGAGAAGTATGCCAAGCCGGGAAATGTGTTCTGCGGAGTGACCCACCGCATCGACCGCCCCGTGTGCGGACTGGTGGTGTTTGCACGCACAAGCAAAGGTCTGTCGCGCATGAACGAGCTTTTCCGCCTCGGCGAAGTGAAGAAGACATATTGGGCAATAGTCAAGAACACTCCTCCTCGCGAGGAGGACACTCTCACTCACTACATCTACTCTGTGGAGCGCAACAACAAGTCCTACGCCTCGGCAACCCCACGCAAAGGCGCACTAAAGTCGATGCTCCACTACCGCATCATCGCTCACGGCGACCGCTACCATTTGCTTGAAATCAACCTCCTCACCGGCCGCAAGCACCAAATTCGCGTGCAGCTCGCAGCAATTGGCTGCCCCATCAAGGGCGACCTAAAGTATGGCGCCGAGCGCAGCAATCCCGATGGAGGCATCTCACTCCAGTCGCACCGCATCGAGTTCATCCACCCGGTATCGGGCAAGCCCATCGATGTGACTGCTCCTGTCCCCAACGATAATCTCTGGCAGGCTCTCGCCGCCGCAATCCCCTCTTCTTCCGAATTATGAACCAGCCTCTTAGCGACGACATATTGCAGCTTCGTGCCGTGGAGGTGACCGATGTGGACACCCTCATGGCTTGGGAAAACGACTCCTCGCAATGGGACTCGTGCAACACGTCTGCCCCTTTCAGCCGCAAGCAGCTGTGGGACTATGCCGTGAACTACAACAACGACATCTTCGCCACCGGCGCATTACGCCTCGTGGTGGTGGAGCGTGCCTCTGGCTGCACGGTAGGATGCTTGGATATCTTCGACTTCAACCGTATCCACCGCCGCGCCGCAGTGGGGCTCTACATCGACTCTCCACACCGATGCAAGGGCTATGGCATCCGTGCCATGTCCATCGCCGTGAGTTATGCCTGCCACTTCCTCGGCATGCACCAGCTTGTCGCCGAGGTCGATTCTCAAAATGTCGCATCCATCCGCATGCTCCACGCCTGTGGATTCACTGAGTGCGGCAATCTGCGCCACTGGTTTCGCCACGGCTCACAATTTTCCGATGGTTTATTAATGCAATATATCTCACAATGAGTCAGTTGCCTCTCATATCAGTCATTGTTCCCGTCTATAACGTAGAGGGCTACCTCGATGCGTGCGTCACCAGCATCACATCACAGTCCTACCCCAATCTGGAAATAATCCTCATCGACGACGGCAGCACCGACCACAGCGGCGATATGTGCGACTCTCTCGCTCTGCGCGACTCCAGGATTCGAGTTCTCCACAAGCCAAACGGCGGCCTCTCCGATGCCCGAAACCACGGTATCGACCGTGCTCAAGGCTCTTTCATCGTCTTTGTGGATAGCGACGACACCATCACCCCCAATGCCATCTCCACACTCTACTCACTTGCGACCGAGTACAATGCCGACATTGCAATGGCTACGTTCAACAACCATTGCGCCTGTCGCGGACGAATTATATCTCTTTCCGGTTTAGAAGCCGCCAAGCGTATGCTTTATCAAACCGATATGGATTCAAGTGCCTGTAACAAGCTATATCGCATAAATCTTTTTAGCCGGCATCGTTTTACAAAGGGAATATATTACGAAGACATGGACTTCGTTATCAACTTATTACCCGAAATCAAGAAAGTGGTATGGACCGACCGCTCCCTCTATAACTATGCCATGCGTCAGGCCAGCATCACCGGCAATTTCTCTCTCAAGCGCCTCGATGTGCTCGATGTCACCGACCGAATCATCGCCAATGCTGCCGCGCACTATCCCTACCTGCTCCCCGCAGCCCGCGACCGCAGCCTCAGCGCAAGCTTCAATATGTTTGTCCTCCTCTGCCGCAACGGCTACGCCAACAGCCCCCACGCCCTCCGCTGCTGGCGCAACATTAAGGCTCTTCGCCTGTCGAGCCTCTTCAATCCCCACGTCCGCCTCAAGAACAAGCTCGGCATCCTCGCCTCCCTCCCCGGCCGCCGCTTCTTGCAGTGTGTCGCTGCGATTTTCGGTAGCAGCGCATCCTAAAAAAAATGCAGTTTCAATGAGAGTAATCACGATAAACGACTACGAGTTTCAGCAACTTTGCAACCGGCTTGCCACAGCTATAAGCTCCGACGGCTTCTCGCCCGAGTGCATTGTTGGTATCCGCAATGCCGGCGCACTTGTAGCAAAGGAGATAGCCAAGTACTTCCCAGATGCTCACTGCATCGAGGTCAGTGTGAGTCGTCCAACACACAAGCACAAAAACAACCCCACAGTGAGGTCAATACTGAAATTATTGCCATTGTGGCTTCTCAATGCCATGCGAATGGCCGAATCGTTCATTGCTCAATTCCGCAAAAATGCCAGCCGCAATGCCAATATTTCGTTCTCGCAAAGCATCACTGCCTCAAGAATCCTCATCGTGGACGATGCTATCGACACCGGTGCTACCATAGAACTGGTTCTCAACACATTGGCACAAATCGCGCCTTGCTCCGACATTCGCACTGCCGTAATCACCGTCACCACTCCATCTCCATCCGTTTTCTGCAACTATGCACTTTTCCGCAACCGCACTCTAATTCGTTTTCCATGGGCAATCGACGCAAAAATATAACTTCGGCCATTGTCATCGACCTCGATGGCACGCTTGTCAGCGTCAACACTTTCCACCATTTTATGCTGTTCGTGGCCAAGATTGCCGCAAGAAAGCTGCAAATATTCTCATTGCTCCGCATCTTTCTCGCCGTAGCCTCGCGCGCATTGAGGATTGTCCATCACTCCACCATGAAGCACACTATGATGAAAATCGCGGCCAAGTTGCTCTCTGAGAGCCAAGTGCACTACTTTGCCTCCAAAATCACAAAACACACCAATAAGGCGGTCGAGAATATTATCACCGATGCTCACCGCCGTGGTGCTGTGGTGATTCTTGCTTCGGCTGCACCGGCTCTTTATGCTTCTCACATTGCCGTCATCACTGGATGCGACCACTGCATCGCCACCGAAATGTCTAACCACATTAGGATTAACGAGTGCCGGGGGCCAGTGAAGCTCGCTCGCGTAACCGATTTTTTATCTGCCAACAATATGGCTCTCCGAGCCGTTGTCACCGACCATCACGACGACCTCCCTCTCATCCAGGCAAGCATCGGCCTCGGTGCCAAAACTATTCTCGTATCTCCACACAAAGCAACAATCAACGCCCTTAGAAACGCAGGTATTTCCTGTTATTCAACGTTATAACATCGCACAATATGGAACGACAGAAATATATTTCCTACATAAAAGTCATCGGCATTATCCTCGTTGTATTCGGACATTCATTCCACGAGTGGAACGGTGTTTTCGAGGACACACTCCTTTATCGCATCTTCATGGTGATGCGCATGCCGCTTTTCACTTTCGCCTCGGGCTACACTCTCGCTTTCTGCTTTGTATCTCGCCCCTCTCACCGCAATTTCCGGAATTTTGTCGCTAACAAGGCCTGGCGTCTGCTCGTGCCCTTCCTCATCCTCAATGCACTCACTTTCTTCCCGCGCACCATGCTAAGCTCCATTGCCGACGATGCTATGGAATTGTCATTGAGCAGCTTCATCAATAGTCTGCTGTTCAGTGGTTCGGCTCCGGTCCTCTACACTTGGTTCTTGCAAATGTCATTCCTGTGCATGCTCATCACCTACCCTATCCTGCTTGCCTCCAAGCAAATGCGCAGTCGCACCCTATGGCTCTTCCTCCTGCTCGCAGCATCTCTCATATCCTATTTCACAGGCTGCCTCAGTGAGCTCACGTTCTTCTCAATATGCCAGGTTGGATATTTGCTCCCCTTCTTCGCCATAGGCTCAATCTGTGGCACGTTTTATAAAGATTTCATCAGCAAGATTCCCTGGACAAGTCCCTTCTTGCTCATTCTCTTCATAGCTGGCTGGATAGGATGCTTCTTCCTCAACGAATCTCATCCCACTGCCGTCTTGCGTCTTTGCAGTTCTATTTCCGGCATTATGATGGCTCTGTCCCTGGCTCTGATTCTGGAGAGGCACAAAATAACCATTCTCGACCACCTATCAGCCTCAACCTACATGATTTTCCTCCTCTCATGGTATGTGAACGTTGCATCCCAGCAAGTGCTGCACCACTTCCTACCCATGCCATGGTGGGTGCACACCACCCTATCATTTGTCGGCGGCATCTATGTGCCTGTTCTTGTACACCATTTCCTCAATTTCAATAAGGAGCGGCACACTTACAAGCGCACTATCCTCTTCCTTCTCGGCCACAAATAGCACTCTTTGCGAGCACCAACAACCTCTAATGCAGGAAGCCGCTAATAAGCTCACGGCTCATAGCCCCTCCCTAATTCAGCGACACCTCACTCGGCAAGTTGAGCCACACCCGGTATCTGTCGCCAAGCTGACTCACTGCCTCGCGCCATGCATCATTCTCATTGAGGTTAAGCACATCGTGGCAGCTAACTTTCCCCACAGCCCACTCGTGGCGGTCGAGTTCGCCGCGCAGCTGTCCCTTTTCCCAGCCACTGTAGCCCACAAAAAAACGCATATTTCCCTCAACCACAGCTCCCATGGCAATAAGCTCCTTCACCCTCTCGAAGTCGCCACCCACATACAGCCCGGGTACCACCTCCACCGATTCTGCAATATCTTTGCCAAAGGTGTGAAGATAGTAGAGCCGGTCGTGATGCACCGGTCCCCCCACATACACAGGTATTTCTTCACGGGTTTCAATTCCGTCGATAATATCGTGTAGCTTGTATTGCGACAACCTGTTTGTCACAAGCCCCATAGTGCCATTCTCCGCGCTGTGGTCGATAATGCACACCGTAGCACGGCCGAAGCACCCATCATCGAGCAGAGGCTCAGCTATGAGCAGGCTGCCGCACTCAGGATCGGGTTGAGGTATTCGCATTGCAAGTATGTCGAAATCTATGTCTGCCATCTTTATTCTCAGTGAATTTTTTATTCCACAAAATTAATCACATTCTCCCTCTTTTGCAAATTCGCCATCAAATTCTCTCTCACAATATGCACCGAAAAACATCGTCAAGTGAAGATTTTTTCGTAATTTTGTATGAATAAAAAAAAGCGCACTTTCCATAATGGACATTTCCTATATCGGACATAGCGGCTTCGCCATTGAGTGTGGCAATGGCTGCACTTTGGTATTCGACTTCTACGTCGATACCACAGGCGTGCTGCATTCCATTCTTGCACGCTCGCAGCAAGTGGTGGTACTCGTGTCACACTCTCACCCCGACCACTTCAACAACTGCATCTTCGAGTGGCAATCACAATATCCCGGCACAAGATTTTTCTTCATAGTTGCCAATGAACTGCATCGTAAGCTAATGCGAAAAGCCATGTCCTCTCCCCTGCCCGAATCGCTCACAGCATTGCGCCGTGGCGAGCACTGGAGCGGAATGTCGCTCACCATCAATGCTTTTGGTTCCACCGATATTGGCGTGTCGTTTATGGTGACAACTGCCGATGGCCGCCACATCTTCCATGCCGGCGACCTCAACAACTGGCACTGGAGCGAGGAATCAACTCCGCAGGAAATCAAGGCGGCCGAAGGAAACTACCTCGCAATTCTTCGCGACATAAAGGCTGCTTTCCCGGCCATCGACCTCGCTATGTTCCCGGTCGATCCTCGCATTGGTGGCGACTTCTCGCTTGGTGCCCGCCAGTTTGTCCACACCATAGCCACCAAGCACTTCATTCCCATGCACCAGTGGAGCGACTTCGAAAAGTCATGCCAATTCTCGCTCTATCAAGCTCACGGAGGCTCCTACCACTGTATGCTCCCAGGCGAATCAACAACAATCTAAACACATATTTTTTTATGGAAATAAAAGCAAAATTCGACCATTTCAATTTCAATGTCTCCGACCTCGACCGCAGCATAGCATTCTATGCCAAGGCTCTGAATCTAAAGGAGAAAAGCCGAATCAACGCCGACGATGGCTCGTTCATCATCGTCTATCTCACCGACGACACCACCGGCTTCCTGCTCGAGCTGACATGGCTTCGCGACCACCCTCAGCCCTACGACCTCGGCGAATGTGAGTTCCACCTCTGCGTCCGCGTACCCGGCGACTACGATGCCGTGCGCGCATATCACAAGGAAATGGGCGTAGTGTGCTACGAAAACCACGATATGGGACTCTATTTCATCGAAGACCCCGACGGGTACTGGATTGAAGTACTTCCGCTGAAGTAATCTTCTTTCACTCTCCTCTCTCCACCCTATTCTCACTCAAAAAAACTAAAATGCACACTATGGTCACTCCTATTCGCAAACCACATCGCTCCACAATGGGCATGGCACTTGCCACAATAGCACTTTTGGCGGCTATAGCCTATATCATAATGCCTGCCGACTTCGATGGCCCAATCTACGGCATTATCGACGATTTCTGCTTCTTTATGGCAGCATTCTGCTTCGCGCAAAGCCAGTTTATCACCCCGCAAAAGGTCACAGCTCGTGCCCTTCTCAAGCGTTGTGCCGTATTTTTTGCCTGCCTCGGCATCCTCACCGTAGCCATCCTCGCCGCTATAATCATCCTCTAATCGTAAGCACCCAAATAAGCCGTCAGTTTGAGTGTAAGCATCCGAAATAAGCCATCCGGCTGGGTAAGCATCCGAAATATGCCGTGTGTCTGGGTTTCCACACCTCACATCGCTCCCTCCACCTCCGGCGACGCCGGAAAGCGTGACGGCGGCACGCGATTATGGTTAGGAGGGTGTACCAAAATTGGAAAATAACCACTTATGTAGGGACGCACCCCGGTGCGTCCTCCCACAGTCGCTTTTATTATCGATTAATTATAAGGCTTTTACGTGGACGCACCGGGGTGCGTCCCTACATATCAAAATATTATCAAACCGAATTTTGATACACCCTCTAAAAATCAAAACAAGCGACAGCGTGTCGAAGATACGCGATTATGCCCACAGCTCAAAGCTCACACCTCAAAGCTCACACCTCAAAGCTCAAAGCTAAAAGCTAAATCTCCTCCACCTCGCTGGCGCGAATCCATGCGCGGTGCTGCTCGTCGGCTTTCACATCGAGCCACTTCACACTCTCTCCTCCTACGGCAGCAGTCACCACCGAATCCACAATCTCCACTTTCGTTCCCTCGTTCAGCATAAATGCCTCCTCGCTCTTGTCCTTGGGCGAGCGAGGTGATGTGCTGAGAGTTGCCGAAGGTATGGTCACAATAGCATAGCTCTTGTTCACCGCAATAGAGTGTGTGTAGAAGGCACAGATGTTGCTCACAATAGCCACCAACAGCAGCACGCCGCCACCGAAAAAGCCCATCTTGCGCAGAATCACCGCATCAGCAAAGACATACACCACCACGGCTATCAAGAACAGTATGAAAGTGGCAATGCCCAGATGTGCCCAGGTGTCGCTCGCTATGCTGCGAACGAATCCGCCTATTGTGTCGCTCACAAATGATGAGCCACGGTCGATTTTCAGTTGCAGCTTGTCGTTCACAAATTCCAGGTTGGTGCGTGCGTCATCGTTGGCAGGGTCGAGCACCAGTGCACGCTCATAGCACAGCACGGCCTTTCCCATATTGCCAAGGCGGTAGTGCGTGTTGCCCATGTTGTAGTAGAGCAGGCTCGAAGTGCCTTCCTCCTTGGCGGCTTTCTCATAGAGGCCAAGTGCCCCATTGAAGTCGTCCTTCTGGTAGGCTGCATTGGCTTGCTCGGCAAGCGAAGCCCCATTTTGTGCCATTGCAGCGGTGGCAAGCGCCGCCATGAGCATTATCATTATTCTCCTCATCATCTCCTCCTATGCTTTTTTGCGTTTTGTATTCTCAAGTTTGTCCATTGCATCGGCAGCAGCGGTGTAGATGCTCTCCATGTCGGTCCCGCTCAGTTCGGGCGCATACTGTGCCATCTCGCAGTTGTTGAGCACGTCGAGCACCGAGGCAGTCACCTCCTCGGCCGCTCCATAGCGCGACAGCTCGGCTGCGATGTTTTCCTTGTTAAGCTCCGACACGGGTATCTGTAGCTTGTCGCTCAAGTAGCCCCACAAAGCCGTAAGCACCTCGGCGTAGAATTTTCCCTTGTCGCCGCTGCGCATCCACTGCTTGGCCTGGCGCAAGCGTTTCTGTGCCACCTTGTTGGCACGCTTTGTGCGCATCAGGCTCATGTCCGACCGTGCTTTGAGTGCCTTGCGGTAGTACAACAGCACTGCTGAAAGCAACAGCAGCGGCAGCAAATACCACAACCAGTAGCCTGCTCCTTCCACTGCGTATGTGTGGTTCTTCTTCAGGTGCAGGTCGCCGGTCTTTATGTGCAGAATGTCACGGTTCTGCTGCTCTATGCCACCCTTGGGCGCCTGTGTGGCGGCTCCGCTGCCCTTTGCCACGGTGAGTTCATATTTCTCAGTGGTAAGGGTCTCATATTTGCGTGTTGCGGGGTTGAAGAATGTGAACTCTGTGCCAGGTATCTCATACTTGCCCACAAATTGCGGAATGAATGTGTAGTCAATCTTCACCGTGCCGCTCACAGTGCTGCCATTAGGCTTGGCATTGATGTCGTTCTGAGGATCATACACCTCAAATTGCGACGGGAAACCTATTTGTGGTGCTTTCAGGTATTTTATGTTGCCCGAGCCTTTTATGGTGTAGCAGTAGGTGGCTGCCTCGTAGGTCTTGAGCACCTGCGGCTTAATCTCCGTGGATACGGTGAAGTTACCCACTGCACCTCTGAATGATGCCGGACGTGGCTCTGGCAGTGGCAATATGTTCACAGTCGATGTGTTCGACTTCACCTGCAATTGCTTCTCCACAGGCTGTCGCATTATGCCAAATGGCGTGCGGAATTGCTCATATTGCACCACAGTCACATCATAGGTTCCCGATGTGATGGTGAGCTTGCCCGACTGCTGCGGGAAGAGGATACACTTCTTCAGCTCGGCCACCATATAGTTCTCTCCGTTCACATGCTCTATCTCGTTGAGATTGGGCGACACCGGAAGTTCTTCAATAAGAAAACCATTGTACGACGGCTGTATGTTGGCAATAAACTGGCTTATCTGATATTTCGTGTAGAGCTTTATGGTACACACAACCGCCTCCTGCTCAAACACATTGCTTTTCGAGAGATTGATGCGCACAAACAAGTCATTGGAATTCACTTGCTTGCCGGCCGCCTGTGTGCTGGCATTGTCAATCTGCACGCTTTGGCTGCCATGGTTGCCGCTTCCCTGCTGTGCCGACCTATCGGGGGGTAGCACCTCTATGGTGAATGGTCGCGTGGAATATTGCTTGCCTCCCACGCTCACCGTGGCTGCTCCCACTGTGTATTTGCCTGCCTGATCGGCCCGGTAAACCATTGTGTATTCTTCCGATGAGCTGCTTGTGCTCACGCCATTCACCCACTGCGAGCTATAGCTCGACGACTTCGATGGTCCATATAGCAGCTTGCATCCCCCCACTTCGGGAGCCTTGAAGCCATTGCCCTCGGCATTGCGCAGCGAAAACGAAACTTGGAACTTGCTGCCCTGCACCACCTGCCGTGGATAATCCACGGTGAACGACACCTCGGAGGCATTCATCGCCACCACAAGCATCAGCATAGCAAGGCTGAGTGTCAATCTTCTAAGCATATCCTATATATTATCATTTTTTCCTATAAAAATTTTCCATATCCTTGCCTCACTGGCTGTAGGAGCCATTGCTGCAACGTCAGCTGATTTAGCCTCCGCACCACCAGAAAATCACCACTGTCGCTCTGTGCGGCGACGGTTCTGCTGCTCCTCGCGCATCTTGGCGGCATTCACCTTCTGCTGTGTGGTCTTCTCGGCATCCTGCATGGCCTTCAGTATCTGCTGTGCATTACCATCACTCATGCCCTGGTTCTGCTCCTGTTGCTCATTCTGGCTTGGCTTCTGCTGCTGGTTCTGCTGGTCCCGATTCTGCTGGTCCTGCTTGTCCTTATTCTGGTCGTTATTCTGGTTCTGGTCTTGTTTGTCCTGCTGGTCCTGCTGGTCCAGCTGGTTCTGCTCCTGTTTTTGGTCTTGATTCTGCTGCTGTTGCTCCTCAAGTTTCTTCTGAGCAAGTCGCAGGTTCTCGCGAGCCTGGTCATCATCGGGATTGCGGCGCAGCGCATCCTTATACATATCCACAGCCCCACGGTAGTCCTGCTTGTTGAATGCAAGATTTCCAAGGTTGTAGTAGGCTCTCGAGGCAAGCCCCTTGTCGCCGGCCGTCTTCACCACATTCTTCAGTATCTGCTCGGCCTGGTTCACAGGGCTCTTCTCATCCTTCGGGTCGGAGCTGCCACCCTGTCGTATGTAGGAAAGCGCAAGGTTGTAGTTTGCAATGTCGCTCTGTGGATTATGCTGCAAGGCCCGCTTATATTCCACCTCGGCCTCGGCATAGCGCTTTTCCTTGAACAGCTCGTTGCCTTTGCGTATGGCAATGCGCTCCTTGCGCACGGTTTCCACCTGCGCAGCCTCATCGGCACGCACCGTGGCAGCACCGAGTGCCACCACCATTGCCACCGCTGCCATTATTATTGTTCTTTGTCGTGTCATTGCTTGTTCTCCTTTGTAAAGAAATTATACTTGCGAAGCCATGCGTTCTTGCTGTTGATAACCAGCACCTCAGCCACCAGCAGCACCAGTGCTATCCACGCAAACACCGGGAATTGCTCATCGTGCTGCGAGTACACCACCTTCTGCAAGTCGGCCTTCGCGAGTTTCTTCAGTTGTTCGTCGAGGCGGCTCACTGCATCGCCGGCATTGCCCGAGAGGTAGATTCCACCTCCAGCCCGAGCTATCTTCCCGGCCATCTCTTCGTTGAGAAATGTGGTCACCACGTTGCCGTTGTCGTCCTTCAGGAATCCACCGCCGGCAAGCGGAATTGGTGCGCCCTTGGCAGAGCCCTGGCCTATCACATTCACCTGTATGCCCTTCTTGTGAGCCTCCTCGGCCATTCCAGGGGCATCGTCCTCATGGTTCTCTCCATCGGTGATTATGATAATTGCCTTCTGCGATTTCTCATTGCCTGTGAATGAGTTCATTGCCAGCTTTATTGCCGCTCCTATCGCGGTGCCTTGCGTGGGCACCATCTCGGTGTTGATGTTGTTGAGAAACATCTTCGCCGATGTGAAGTCGCTCGTTATGGGAAGTTGTGTGTAGGCATTGCCTGCAAACACTATAAGTCCCACCTTGTCGTTGTCGAACTTGTCGATGAGCTTCTCGAGCGTGAGCTTTGCCTTCTGCAAGCGGGTCACTCCCTTGGGGTCGTCGGTTGCCGACGCCTTCATCGAGTTCGACACGTCGAGTGCCACCATCACCTCTATGCCATGCACCTTCACCGTCTGCTCCTTGGCTCCGGCTCGAGGCCTCGCAAGCACAATCACTATCATCGCTATCGCCACAAGCATAAGCACCAGCTTTATGCCGGGCTTGTACTTCGACACATCGGGCATCTGCCTTTCAAGTATCGCTATTTGTCCGTAGCGTTGCAGGCTGCGCTTGCGTGCCTTTCTCGACAAGAAGTGCAGCAGCACAACCGCAGGCAGCAGCAACAGCAGGTAAAGATATTCGGGATTCGCAAAACTGAACATTTTCCTATATCCTAATTTTTCTTGTTAATTCATTATCAATCAGCCAAATCAGCCTTAACAACCTCAGTGGCTACAATCCACCTCTCAAGGAATATTCCTCAACACAGTGTAGCGGGCAAGTATCTCCAGCACCACGAGCGCAAGCAGCAAGTAGGCCCATGGCATGTAGTTGTCCTCTGTGTGGCTGAAGTTGCGCACGTCCATGCGCGTCTTCTCAAGAGCATCAATCTCCTGGAACACCTGGCGCAGCACATTCTTGCTCGTGGCTCTGAAATATTTGCCGCCGGTAGCCGAGGCTATCGACTTCAGCGTGCCCTCATCTATCACCACCGGCAACTTCTGATACTCCATCTTGCCATAGAAATTGGTGCCTACGGGGAAAAGAGCTTCTCCGTTCTTGCCCACACCTATAGTGTAGATTTTTATGCCCAGACGCTTGGCAATCTCGGCTGCGGTGAGCGGTGCCACCACACCGGTGTTGTTCGAGCCATCGGTGAGCAGGATTATGCTTTTCGACTTGGCCTTGCCGTCCTTGATGCGGTTGATTGCTGTGGCTATGCCATCGCCTATCGCCGTGCCATCTTCGAGCATGCCTATCTTCATGTCCTGTATGTAGTTCACGAGCACAGCCTTGTCGGTGGTGAGCGGCACCTGTGTGAAGCTCTCACCGGCAAAAATCACAAGACCTATATTGTCGGTCTCTCGGCCCGAAACAAACTGGGCTGCAACGTCCTTAGCAGCCTCGAAACGGTTGGGCTTGAAATCCTGCGCAAGCATACTCGTCGATACGTCGAGCGAAACTATGATGTCGGTGCCCTCGGTTTCCGAGGTTGACCAACTGTCGTGCGTCTGCGGACGGCTGATGATGATTATCAGGCAGCCTATCGCAGCAAGCCTCACCACA
>JAQXTJ010000056.1 GCA_029219425.1 Bacteroidales bacterium | reverse complement strand
CTCCTCATGCTGCGAGAGTATCTCCTTGGCTCGCGCATATTGCTCAGCCAGTATGCGCGACACCTCCTCGTCAATCACCCTTGCACGCTCCTCGCTGTATGGCTTGGAGAAGCCATAGTTCTGTCCCGTGGAGTCGTAGTAGGATATGTTGGGCAGTCGCTCGCTCATACCATAATACACCACCAGCGCGTAGGCCATGTTTGTTGCACGCTCCAGGTCGTTCATGGCTCCGGTCGATATGCAGCCCATGAATTTCTCCTCGGCTGCACGGCCGCCAAGCAGCGAGCACAGCTTGTCGAGCAATGCCTGTGTGGGCATTATCTGCCGCTCTTCGGGCAGGTAGTGTGCCGCACCAAGTGCGTTGCCGCGGGGCACTATGGTCACCTTCACCAGTGGGTCGGCATATTGCAGGTGCCAGCTCACCACGGCATGACCGCCCTCGTGCACGGCTATCGACCTCCGCTCCTCGGCTGTCGTTATCTTGGTCTTCTTCTCCAGTCCGCCAATAATGCGGTCTATCGCGTCCATAAAGTCCTGACGCTGCACAATCTTCTTCTTGTGTCGGGCAGCGATGAGCGCGGCCTCGTTGCACACGTTGGCAATGTCGGCTCCCGAGAATCCCGGTGTCTGCCGTGCGAGCAAATCCACATCCACGCTCTCATCCTTCTTTATCTTCGACAGATGCACATTGAATATGGCGCGGCGGCCGTTAAGGTCGGGCAGCTCCACATATATCTGGCGGTCGAAGCGTCCGGCGCGCAGCAGTGCCTTGTCGAGTATGTCGGCGCGGTTGGTGGCGGCGAGGATTATCACGCCGCTGTTGGTCCCGAAGCCGTCCATCTCGGTGAGAAGCTGGTTGAGAGTGCTCTCGCGCTCATCGTTGGCGCCCATATTGGGATTCTTGCCACGGGCTCGACCCACTGCGTCGATTTCGTCAATGAACACTATGCACGGTGCCTTCTCCTTGGCCTGGCGGAAGAGGTCGCGCACGCGCGATGCTCCCACGCCCACAAACATCTCCACGAAGTCCGACCCCGACAGTGAGAAGAAAGGCACATTGGCCTCGCCTGCCACTGCCTTGGCAAGCAGCGTCTTGCCGGTTCCCGGAGGCCCCACAAGCAGTGCGCCCTTGGGAATCTTGCCGCCAAGCTCGGTGTAAACCTGCGGATTCTTCAAGAAGTCCACTATCTCGGCCACCTCGGTCTTGGCTTCTTGCAGGCCTGCAACGTCCTTGAAGGTGACGTTGGTGTTATTGTCCTTGTCAAACAGCTTTGCCTTCGACTTGCCCACGCTGAACACGCCGCCCGGGCCGCTTGCACCGCCCGACATGCGCTTCATGATGAAGAACCAGAGTAGCACAAGCAGCACTATCGGGCCAAACGACAGGATAAACGACCACAGCCCGCTCGAAGAATTATCATACGTCACATTGCCGCGGAATTTCCCGGCGGCTTTCCACTGCTCGAATTTATCGCTTGCTTTGTCCGACGAGGGTGCCTGCGCGGTCACATGCGCCTTCGCGCCGTTGGCCGCCACAGCGTCCTTGCCAAACACGGCCTTGGCCAGTGAGTCGCTAAGCTCGGCCTCAACCGTCTTCCCACTCACTTTTATGTTCTTCACTCCACCCTGCATGGCATAGGCCTCAAGCTCGGTCCAGCTCACTTCTTTGCCCACTCCGCCTTCCTGCGTGTAGTAGATGCCACAAAGCACTATGGCGATGATGCCATACATCCAGTAGATGCTGAACGACACCTTCTTCCCGCCTCCTCCGTCCTGCGGCTTCTTGTTATCCTTGTTGCTGTTGTTGTCCATTATTTATTCTGATAATATTATATTTTTCTTCTCTGCAAATTCCGTGCCACTGCCCGATTTTCCCGCACCGTGTCAGTCGAGGTTGGGCACATAGCTTATCTCGGCATCGCTCCACAGCTGCTCAAGATTGTAGAGCTCTCGCGCCTCGGGCATGAACACATGCACATATATCGTGCCATAGTCCATCACTATCCACTGCGCGTTCTGGTAGCCATCGGTGGCAAATGGCTTCACGTCCTCGTGTTTCTCCACATATTCTTGCAGACAGTCGGCCACCGCCGAGACGTGCATCGTCGAGGTGCCCGAGCATATCACAAAGCACTGTGCCGTGGCATATTCTATGCCGCTCAAATCCACTATCGCTATATCCTTGCCTTTTCTTTCTTGTATTCCTTCTACTATCGCTTTTAATAATGTGTCGTTTCCTGTCATATTTCCTGTTTCGTTGTTGCTTGCGCGGACACAGTAGCTCCATGCCCTATTTTTTTGCAAATATACGCCTTTTTGCTCTCTCCATTGCTAATTTTTTTATTAATAAATGTTTTTCCCAGCTTTTGTCCTTTTTTTCTTGGCCTTTTGCATTGCAGTCACAATTTTTATCAATAAATTTGTACTGTTTCTTAACCACACAATTATTCTTTATTCAATTATGAGAAATCGTATTTACTCTATTCTTGCGGCAGCCCTCGTGTGTGTCGCCGCTCTCGCTCAGCCTAAGCACGAAATCCGCGCCGTATGGCTAACTACCAACAGCGGGCTCGACTGGCCGGCCTCCACTTCTCAGGCATCTCAGAAATCATCGCTAATCGAAATCCTCGACAAGCTCAAGGCCGCCAATTTCAACACCATTCTCCTCCAGGTGCAGACGAAGGGCGATGTGCTGTGGTCTTCGTCCTACCAGCCTTCAATGAAGGTGTTCACCGGAAATGGCAACAACAATCTGTCGTGGGAACCCTGCTCTTTCGTCATCGACGAGTGCCACAAGCGCGGCATGGAATGCCACGCCTGGATTGTCCCCTACCGCATAGGCTCGGCCTCAGAGGCTGCGCGATATGCCTCAAATCCTCGAAAGCACCCCTATCTCGCTCACCCTGAGTGGTGCATCTCCTATGGCGGTGCGTTATATCTCGACCCCGGGCTCCCCGAGGTGCGCGAATACCTCCTCAACCTCTACCGTGAACTCATCACCAACTACGACTTCGACGGCACCAACTTCGACTACACCCGATACCCCACTTCTTCTCTCTCCGACTTCGACGACAGCGCTTCATTCGCCCGCTATGGCAACGGAATGAGCCATGCCGACTGGCGCCGGAACAACATCAACACATTCGTCCACGAATTCTACGATATGGCACGCTCCATTAAGCCAAGGCTGAAGGTGGGCTGCGCTCCTATCGGAACCTACAAGCGCGCCCCGGGATACGGCAACATGGAGGCATTCGGCGTTTTCCAAGACCCCGTGGAGTGGATGAATGCCGGAAAGCAAGACATCGCTTTCCCTCAGCTCTACTGGAATGAGCACTACGGTTTCTCACCTCACATGAAGATGTGGGCGGAGCTGACCGACTACTCCCGACACATCGTCGCCGGACTGGCCCCCTACAAGATGGCCGACACCAACAACTGGCCAGTCTCCGAAATCACCAGACAGATTGAGAAGGCTCGCGAGGCCGAAGGCGTGGAGGGTGTGTGCTTCTTCCGCACCGAGCAAATCATTGGCTCTAATTCCAAGTACCAGCAACTCTATGCCGAATTGCGCGACAACTACTTCAAGTATCCGGCCAACATCCCGCCCATGCCCTATCTCACCGGTGTCACCAAGCCCAATGCCCCCACCAATGTCACAATCAGCTCTTCGGGCCGCACACACACCGTCACATGGGACGCTCCTGCCCCTGCCGCCGACGGCACCGAGGTGAAATACTACTGCGTGTATCGTGCCTCCAGGCCCCTGCACATCAACAACATCGCCCGATGCATCGGCAATTTCATCACCACCAATTCTTTCACTTTCACCAGCGACAACGACGTGGAGGAAGTGGCCGTCACAGCCTTCGACGCCAATTACTACGAGAGCGACCCGGCTTTCCAGCTCGCATCAGGACTCTGCGCCACCACCGGCCACGCCTCCATTTCCACCGCCGCAGGCATGCTGCTCGTAGAGGCGCCTGCGCCCATTGCATGCGCCACCATTTTCTCTGCATCGGGCTCAGTGGTGGCCAAGGCCGTCAATCCCGGCTCTCAGTTCTCCCTCGACATCAGCCACTTGCAGCACGGATGCTATCTCATTAAGCTCCAAAATGAGCACAACTCGGTGGTCGTCGAAAAATTTATCAAGTAAAAATTCGTGATTTTCAAAAATGATTTACTACTTTTGCACTCTCGAACCATAAAAAAATTTTTTTAACCACATATAATAACGTAATGGAAGTAGAAGGTAAAATCATAGTAAAGCTGCCACTCGCAAGTGGCGTGTCGAAGGCCGGCAACAACTGGAGCAAGCAGGAATATGTTCTCGAGACTCAAGAGGCTTATCCCAAGAAAATCCACTTCAGCTTCTTTGGCGACCGCGCCAATCAGTACCCACTCGAAGTGGGAGAGCAGGTCCGACTCAGCTTCGACATCGACAGCCACGAATATAACGGCCGCTGGTTCACCAGCATCAACGGATGGAAAGCCGAGAAGATCGATGCTAACGCCGCACAGCAGCCCATGCAGCAACCCGCACCAATGGCTGGCGTGCCCGGCACTGTGCCACCCCCTCCGGTTGATTTCTCACCCGCTGCCGGCGACAACGACGACCTCCCATTCTGATAACGTCGTCAAGCCCCATCAAAGCGATGCCCCCTCGGCATCGCTTTCTTTTTTCATCCACCCCATCAAAGCACAGCCTCTCCTGCCGCATCCCCTCCACCTGCATCCAAAGAGAAAAAGCGCGGCATCTGTGCCACGCTTTTTTCTCTCTCCTGATTGCTTGTGATTAGCCCTCAGTAATTGCTCCGCTCGGGCAAACCTCTGCGCATGAACCGCAGCTGATGCAAACATCAGGATCAATCTTGTAGATGTCGCCCTCCGAGATTGCTCCTGTCGGGCATGCGCTCTGGCATGTTCCACATGCAACGCAGTCTTCTCCAATTACGTATGCCATAATAGTAAGATAAATTTTAATTGTTAAACGGTTATTCTGTGCAAATGTAGCATTTTTTCTCCAACTTTTATGCCTATTTCCAAAAATTTTTTCCTTAATTTTGCCATTATTTTATCGTAACAGCAATGAGTCAACCGCTATTTAGCATTATCACAATCACTTACAACGCCGAGAAGGTTCTCTCGCCCACCCTCCTCAGCGTGCGCGCTCAGTCGTGTCGCTGCTTTGAGCACATCATCATCGACGGTGCCTCGTCCGATTCCACACTCCTCATCGCACGCCGCGATGGCATCGACGGAATAAAAATATTCTCCGAGCCCGACCGCGGCCTCTACGACGCCATGAACAAGGGCATCGCCCGCGCCACCGGAAAATATCTCATCTTCCTCAATGCCGGCGACGCTTTTGCCTCGCCCGACTCCATGGCACGCCTCGCAAATGCCGCCAGCTCGCAGCCCGACATCATCTATGGGCAGACACAACTGGTCGATGCCTCGCGCTCGGTCGTCGGCCCGCGACACCTCTCCGCTCCCACTCACCTCTCCGCCGACTCTTTCAAGCACGGCATGCTCGTATGCCACCAGGCTTTCGTAGCCCGACGCGACTTAGCGCCCTCCTACAACCTCGCCTACCGCTTCTCGGCCGACTACGACTGGTGCATCAGCTGCCTCCAGCGTGCACACACTTGCACCTACATCGGCGACGCCCCACTCATCAGCTACCTCACCGACGGACTCACCGACCGCAACCACTCAGCCTCCCTGCGCGAGCGCTTCCACATCATGTGCCACTACTACGGCACAATCCCCACCACACTCCGTCACCTCGCTTTCGCCTTGCGACACCTCCGCCGCAAATTTTTCTCCTAATTCCTGCATTTCATCGAAAATAGTTGCTACCTTTGCACTAAGTAATTCTTTTAACCTCTTTTTTTTATCTCACACCGCATTATGAACGTAGTTGACCGTTTCTTGCAATATGTGAAGTTCGACACGCAAAGCGACGAGCTCACAAATCTCACTCCTTCCACACCGGGTCAGATGATTTTCGCTCAGCACCTCGAAAAAGAGCTCCGGAACATGGGGCTTGAGAACATCTCGCTCGACGACAATGGTTATCTTATGGCCACACTCCCCGGCAACTGTGGCACAAAAGTGCCCACCGTGGGATTCATCGCTCACCTCGACACATCGCCCGACATGTCGGGACGACACGTCACCCCTCGCATCATTGAGGCCTACGATGGAGCCGACATCACACTCAATGCCGAGAAAGGCATCGTGCTCTCTCCATCGCAGTTCCCCGAGCTCTCCGACTATGTGGGCCAGTCGCTAATCGTCACCGACGGAAACACACTCCTCGGCGCCGACGACAAAGCCGGTATTGCCGAAATCATCACCGCTATCGACTTTCTCCGCACTCACCCCGAAATTAAGCACGGCGACATTCGCATAGCATTCAACCCCGACGAGGAAATCGGACAGGGCGCTCACAAGTTCGACGTCGCACGATTCGGTGCCGACTGGGCCTACACCATGGACGGCGGAGCTATCGGTGAGCTGGAGTTTGAGAACTTCAACGCCGCTGTGGCTCACGTCACCTTCACCGGCCGCAACGTCCATCCGGGTTATGCCAAGCACAAAATGATCAATTCGCTCCGAGTGGCCAACCAGTTTGCAATCATGCTCCCTCGCTGGGAGACTCCCGAGCACACCGAGGGCTACGAAGGCTTCTACCACCTCGTGGGCATCGAAGGCACAGTGGAGAAAACCGTGATGACCTACATAATTCGCGACCACGACCGCGACCGCTTCGAGCGACGCAAGAAAGAGCTTGAGCACCTCGCCCGAAAAATCAACAACGAGTTCCCAGGCTGCGTGAGCCTCGAGCTAAAGGACCAGTACTACAACATGCGCGAGAAAATAGAGCCTGTGATGCACATCATCGACACAGCCAAGCTCGCAATGGAGCGCGTAGGAATCGTGCCTAAAGTGCAGCCCATCCGTGGCGGAACCGATGGCGCACAGCTCTCATTCAAAGGACTCCCGTGCCCCAACATCTTCGCCGGAGGCCTCAACTTCCACGGCCGCTTCGAGTTTGTCCCAATCCCCTCAATGGAGAAAGCCACCGAGGTAATCATCGAAATCGCCAAGCTCGTAGCCGAAAAGTAAATACCACAAAAATCCCGGAGCAACCAAACCGCCCCGGGATTTTTTCACACCCATCTAATATCTGATATCTAATATCTAATATCTAATATCTAATAACAACTCCTAACTAATAACTCCTAAATCCAAACTAAAAGAACTACCACGACCCTCCGGCGCCACCGCCGCCGAAGCTGCCGCCGCCGAAGCCCCCAAAACCTCCAAAGCCGCCGCCGCCGCCACCTAAGCCACCACTGTGCCGTCCGCCGCCGCCAAACACCGTCGGACCGAAAAACACACCGCCGCTTCCCATGGTGCCACTGTTCTTGCCGCCATTCTTGTCGCCAAACACAGCCGCCAAAATAATTATCCCTATAAATATCACAAAAATCAAAGCCAGGACAACCTCAAGCTCATCATCGTCATCATCGCCGCGCTCATCCGAGTATTCCCCCGCAGCAATCGGCTTAATCACGCTCACAGCCTCCTTCACCCCACCATAGTAGTCATTCAGCTTAAAATGAGGAATCATGCACCGCTCCACAATGCGCTTGCAAGTAGCATCGGGCAAAGCCCCCTCAAGCCCATAGCCGGTGGCTATGAACGCCTGGCCGCGCGTAGCATTCTTAGGCTTCACAAGAATCACCACACCATTGCGGTGCTCCTTGCCGCCCACACCCCACTGCTCACCAATCTCATAGGCCATCTGCGCAGGCTCCATGCCGCCCAGGTCAGCCATCGTCACCACAGCAATTTGGTTCGACGTCCGGCGGTCAAACGCCACCAGCGAGTCCTCAAGCTCCTGCACCTCAGCCGCCGTGAAAAGCCCCGCAAAGTCATTCACAAGGCGAGGCGGATTAGGCACCGGCGGCACCTGCGCCATCGCAGCAAGCGCCACTGCCATCACAAGCGCCACACACAGCAAGCGGCACTTAGTCACTGTAAGAAATCTCATCACTCTGTTCATTCACATCATCATCTTTATGTGGAAAATACTCCGAAAGATTCACACCCACCTGCCCAATCACCTTGCACAGCCCCTCGCAGGGCCTGCCTTCGCGCAAGTAAGAAGCAAGCATTCGCTTCTCATTCTCCCAGAAGTCGGCCGGCACGCGCTCATCAATCCCCCTGTCGCCGATAATCGCAAACTGCCTCGACGCGTATGCAATATAGATAAGCACACCATTCCGCTCCCGGGTCTCATGCATCCCAAGCTTCCCAAAAACCTCCACAGCCCTGTCGAGCGGATTGCCACACTTGCACTTAGGCTCCACATGCACCCTTATCTCACCCGAAGTGCACGCCTCAGCCTCCACAATCGCAGCGACAACAGCCCGTTGCTCCTCATCCTTCAAAAATTTTTCCAGTCCCATAAATAAAAAATCACATCAACAAAAAAATCAGAAAACCACCCCCACCATCAGCAAGCGTCAGCAAGCCACTCCCGATTCTCCCAAGAGCTTCCTATAGCTCACTTCTAAAATTCCACCTTCGGTGCCACATCTGCACCTTCCTTGGCCTCAAAGTAGGGCTTCCTTTCAAAGCCAAACATGCCGGCAATGATATTGGCAGGAAACTTTCTCACCTCAGTGTTATAGCCCTTAGCCGTTTCATTAAATTTCTGGCGCTCCACCGTGATGCGGTTCTCCGTGCCCTCAAGCTGAGCCTGGAGCTGCAAGAAGTTCTCATTGGCCTTCAGTTCAGGATAATTCTCAGTAATCATCAGCAGGCGGCCGATAGCATTGCCAAGCTCACCCTGAGCCTCCTGAAACTTCTTCATCTGCGCCTCATCGAGCTTCGTCGGGTCGATGCTCATCTGCGTGGCCTTGACCCGCGCGCTCACCACACCCTCAAGCGTTTCCTTCTCATGGGCGGCATAGCCCTTCACCGTAGCCACAAGGTTAGGTACCAGGTCAGCTCTACGCTGATACACATTCTCCACCTGCGACCAGGCCAACTCCACGCCCTCCTGCTTCGTCACAAGTCCATTATAGGTGCCCTTCACCCACATGAATATGCCGAGTGCGACCACGGCAACCACAATCAGAACAATAATTCCTTTTTTCATCTTTCTTTTTATAAATAGTTAATAATCCAAAAAAAACAATCACATATCAAAGTGTTCCACCCCCGCCCTAATAATATTACCAAACCCAACACCTAAAAACTACAATCCACTTTGCAAATCTACACAAAATCCCCAAGAAATACACCACAAAACCCATGCCAAATCTCATTTTTTCACCTAAATCCCTCAAAAAATTGCTTTTGTCACTTTTTTGTCGTAATTTTGCGCCAAATTTAGCGAAAGCATCATCACAAATTTTTTTCAACATACAATCACGTTGCCCCTGTAGTTCAACGGATAGAATAGAAGTTTCCTAAACTTTAGATTGGAGTTCGATTCTCCACGGGGGTACACAGAAAAAGACGCCAACCGATTGCCACCCAATCCGTTAGCGTCTTTTTCCGTGTATATCCTTTTGCCGGCTCACTTGGTGAGCGACAGATTAATCGAGAGTCCATAGCTGCTGTTGGTCGTTGGGTAGGCCGACGACGACACCAGCGGCGTGTTCACCTGATGGTCGAAGTAGGCGCCGAGAGTCACTCGCTTGCTCACTATATAGTTGGCGGTGAAGTTGATAGAGAGCGTGCGCGAGCCGCTCGTGGCTTGCGTAAGGTTGCTCTCTATCTTGCGTATCAGCGCGCTGCTGTTGGTGAGCGAGAAGTCGAGATTGAGTGTGAGGTCGTTGCTCACTCCCTGCTGCTTTCCGCCTATCTTCAGGAACGAGTTGAAATTGGCAATCTTGTAGCCTCCGCCTATCACGAGCGACTTGCTCAGTGCCTCCACCACCTGTCCGGCCGAGGAGTTGAGCGTGAGCGTGCGCGAGTCGCGGTATTCGGCATTGAAAGTCACATTGTTCTTCATCGTGGCCGAAAGACCGATGAGCGGTGCAAACTTCTCGGTGAGCGACACCGAGGATATATTGTAGGGCGACGTTGGGTAAGGATTCTGCGTTAGCTCACTCTTGCTGTAGCCCAGTCCATCGCCAATGGCAATCCAGTCGCTGTAGCTCGAGAATGAGCCAACTGAATAGGTGCACTGGTAGGCGTGCGACAGGGTTATGCTCTTGAACCACTTCTTCAGTTTCTCTATCTTGCCCAGCCCGTCGTAGCTCACTCGCCAGTTGGGACGTATGGCACTGAGGCCCGGGAAGGGATTTGTGCTCACCTTGCCCGGCTTCTGCCCGGTGTAGGCGGCAAGGAACGCAGGGATGAGCACATCGCTTCCCATCTGGTTCACGCCTCCATTCTCAGGGTCGAAAGGCTTGCCGGCAAGAGGGTTGCCGCGCATGAAGCCTGTGACCGGATAGCTTGTGCCCACATATTGTCCTTGCACGCGCTCTGCCACCTGCGGAATGTATTCCAGGAACTTGTCGAATGTGCCACTCTGGTAGCCATTGCTTGCCGAGCAGCCTCGCAGGGCGGTGGCTATGGCGCAGTGCGTCATCGTGAAGCTGCCGCCGTAGGTGGTGGTCATGTCGTCATACATGAACTGTATGCGGTTCGTGCGGTTGTCTGTCCGGTTGGTGGTGAGCGTTATCTTCAGGCCACGCAACGGCTCTATCACAGCCTCGGCATGGAACTCCGAGGTGCGCGAGAAGATGGCGGGCGACGTCTGCGTATCGTCGCAGAGCAGCCAGCCGCGGTTTTTGGCCTTCTCTATGTAGCTCTCATCGGTGAAGCCAAAGGCAAAGTCAAGTCCGGGTGCAAGCACATCATAGTGCGTCGACTGGCCAAATACGTCGCCTATCTCGGGAATAAACTGAGGCAGCGACAACGACTTAGTGGTCTTGTAGCGCACGCTCACACTGCGCACCGACATGGCAAAGCGAGTGGCATATTGCCCGGCATTCCACCAGAAGCCCTTTTTCTCCTCTTTAGCCTCCACCACGGTGATACGCACGTTGCGCTTGCCCTTGTTGAGAATCTCCACCGTGTTGTCATCCACTATGCGGCTTTGCAGGGCAAAGGGTTTCCCGTCGGTGGCACGGGCCGTCACTTTTATCTTCTTCGTGCGCAGGTTGTGACGAAGCGTGGTGGTGGTGTCGGGCTTGAGCGTGATTGTGCGCTCAAATTTCTTCGTCTTTGTGGCTGACGAGCGGCGCGATGCCGTGGAGCTGCCAAATCGCTGGTTCACTTCCTTCAGATACTTGAATTTGTTGTAAAGTTGCTCAAGGTTGAAGCGGCTGTCAAAGTTCCACGATGCCTGGTTCGACACCGAGTTGCCCGAGTTGAGGTCATCAATCACGGTTCCTCGCTCCCAGTTGTAGGAGGAGTTGTAGGTCACTGATGCCGTGATATAGTCGAGGAACGAAATCTTGCTGAAAGGCGCCTTGTAGCTGCCCACAAAGGTCTGTCGGTAACTGTAGGGCGTTCCAAGGCTCTTTATGCTCTTCCATATCGAGTCCTTCCAGTCGCGGTAGCGGTCGGGGAAGAGCTTCTTGTTCACTGCGCCCATTGGCTCATCCACATGGGCTGTGGTATTGGAGTTGAAAGAGAAATTCAGAGTCTTGGTGAAATTCCAGGTGATTGCAAACTGGCGGTCCCACAGAAAGTTCTTGCTCACCGAGATGGGCAGCTCCACCTGCACGTCGGTGGTGTTGCGCTCGCGCTGCTCATAGTAGTAGCGCGACATGTTGGTGCTGAAGTTAAGCGACTGCGGCAACCAGTTGAATTCCCATTCCTTCAGGAACTTGGCGTTCTTCTTCTTGCTCTTAAGCCCCTTGAAGGGCTTGAAAGGCTTGAAGTAGGGTGTGTAGTTATACTGGAAGCTGCCACGGTAGTCGCTCGTGTTCTCAAACTCATTGTTGGGGTCGGTGTTGCGTTGCTTGTTCGATGAGTAGCTCAGGGTGAAGTTGGCAGGATCCCAGGGCATCGGGTTCTTGCTCTGCACGTCGAATTTAAGCCCCGACACACTGAAGCTCTCCACCGTCTTGCGTGTCACTGCAAACGACTCTATGGAGTCGCGCTGCTGCTTGGTGGCGCAGGCATCGAGAGCGTCCTTCAGCTTCACGTCCTGGTCGAGAGGATTGTATTTGGGCGTGGTCTTTTCTTTCGACACCGAGTAGTAGATAGGTGCCTTGAGCTTCACCTTCTCCGGCAAGAAGCGGCCCATATCCACCTGTATGGCCACGTTATATTGGTCGTAGGCATCGAGGCGTCGCTGAGAGAGGCTCTGGTCCACCGAGCCAAATCCCACGGTTTCCTTGTGGCCGCCAACGTTCAGCGTCGCAATGTCGCTCATGTTGAGCGTGAGTGAGCCCTTGGCTGCCCAGCCGCCCGACTCGTCGAAGTCGGTCACGCGCAGCTCATCGGTCCACACTATGCAGTCCTTGGTGTGAGCCGAGTTGTTGCGCACGCCAATCATGAGCACGCGCACGTCGCTGAGCGACGGATTTCCAATCACGGTCACGCGGTTGTTTGGCCGCTCTGGGTCGTACTCGGTGTAGCGCTGATTGTACGACACGCCTTCCACACCGGCCATCTTGTTGGCGTTTCGGTTCTTCTTCACACCGGTGAATATGTCGAGGTCGCAGTCGATGCGGTTGTTCACGGGCCACACAATTGCGCGGTCGCTCTCGCTATATGTGCTGTATTTTCCCTCGGGTGTCACTTCGAGTGGCACCTCATATTCGTAGTAGTTGTTCTTCACGTCGGTGCCGAGGCGCAGGAACACCGACACGTCGCCATTGCGCAAGTCGGTGGCATTGTCGATAAGTGCCTCGTTGTGCACGTGCATCTGCAAGCGCTTGTAGATGCGCAGGTCGAGGCTCGTGTTGCGATACACCGCACGGGCATCACCGGCACGAAGTCCCTTCACCTCAAGTGCCATCGACTGCTCATTGAGCTGAGTCACCTGCGACTGCCCGGGATCCACTATGCGCGTCACGCCGGGAGGCAGCACATAGTTCACCGGTGTGCGGCCGGCGTTCTCCTCAATGTTCACGGCATTGATGGTGAGCGAGCCCTCGGCCGGTGCGTCGCCACGCTGGTTCAGGTTGTAGTCGTAGGTGCGCCACTCGCCGCGCACCAGCTCGAGCGTGGCAAAGCGCAGGTGCGTCGTCTCGTGGAAGCCGGTCATGAACATGCGCATGAAGCGAATGGTGGAGAAGTCGCTTATGCTGCCCACCACCTTGTCATATTCCTTCAGGGGAATCTTAAATTGATACCACACCACTGGCATCTCCTTGCCGTTGCGCATTCGCTTGGTGATGCTGCGCTTGTCGGTGATATAGTTCTTGCCCACCTCAAGGTCCTCGGGGCGAATGGAAATCTTATACTGATAGTAGCGCTCATATTCATTGAGCGTGTTGTCCTGGTTGATGTCCTCCACATCGGGCACGCTGCGCGACGACTGATACATGTTGTCACCGGCCTCCTGCGACGAGAGGGAGTTGCCCTCGGTGCCGTTGTAGTGCTTGTAGCGCTCCAGTATGTTAAGGCGCTTCTCATCGTAGTCGTAGCCACGGTAGAAGTGGTAGTTGTCGCCGGCAGGGTCGTTGAAGGGCGAGAACTTGTCGTCCTCCATCGCGGCAATGGTGGTGGCGTCGAGCTGGTTGCGAAGACCGCTGAGAAACTCTCGGTAGCTTGGGTGCTCAAATTCCTGAGCCGTGGAGAGTCCATTGAGTCCCACATCCTGAAGGGGGCGTGAGCCATTGGCGTTGTCGAAGGCGTAGGTGAGCGAAGTCTGTGTCGATACTCGTCCCCACGCCGTCTCCTTTAGGTAGCTCTCATTGCCGTCGATTGGCAGGCCGTTCTCGTAGGATTTGTAGCCGTCCTTCAGTATGTCCTCGCTCACCTCACCCAGATTGAAGTAGAGGTCGCCACCGTCGCGGTTGGGCAGCTCTTCATCGAGGAATGGATCCATCATCCAAAATTGAATGTACTCTATATTGGAGTTCTCAAAGTTGGTGTTCTCGAGCTTGCGCATTATGCCTCCCCACCGCTTCTCTGGATTCAGCAGCAAGCCGTCGCTGCCTGTGCCGGTCACATCGAGGTTGTAGGGGCCGCGTTCCTTGGGATAGAACGAGAGATTGAGCGTCTGCACTGTCGATGACTCGCCGTAGCTGAGCTCGCGGTCGGGAAAAATCTCATCGTAGGTCACCTCGCGCACGTATGGATACGACAGTTGCTCCAGGTCGTTCTTTATGTAGCCCGGCGCGAGCGATGAGTTGCGCTGGGTGAAGAGGCGGTCTATGTAGTTCCACGCCAGGAGGGCGCGGTTTTTGCCATATTGCACATCGTTGTTGAGCGCGGCCTCGGGGAAGAGAGCGTCGCCGCTGCTGTCGTAGGGCGTGGAGGCGAGGAACCATGAGTAGGGCGAGCGCAGGTCTATGCCCGTCTGCGTCGATTCGAAGTCATCGATATAGGAGCTTCCCGCACTCGAGCCGGTGGCTCGCTGGTGTGGCACAAGCTGGGCAAACTCTCCGCGCATTTGCAGCGTAGAGGGCTGCGTAGCGTTCACCGTGGGTATCTTGTTGAATAAATTGGTGAGCCACATGAATTGTGTCTTATAGGCAAAGTTCATGCCCCAAATGGTGTTGCTCACCACCTCATTGCCTATTGCCACCTTCTCGGTGAGCGGCTTCTCGGAGTAGTGCATGAGCGTACCGCCAAGGTTGAAGTTCTTGCTGAAGGCATAGTTGAGGTCGAGGCCCAGGAGCGTCTTGCGCTGGGTGCTGTAGGTCGATTGGTTCTCCAAGGTCACGCTCACGCTCGTCCCGGCATCGATAATGCTCTGGTTGGTGATGGTCACGATACCCATGCTGTAATCCACCGTGTAGTCGCTGTTCTCGGTGAGCGTCACGCCGCCGGCCGTCACAGTCACCGAGCCTCGAGGCACATTCATGGCATTGAGCCTTATTTGTGAGCCCGATGATGCCTGATACTCTCCGGTGAGCACAAATTTGTTCTTGTCCTGGAACTGGCGTGCTGCGGTGAGCGTGGAGTCGTACAGCTCCTGATACACATATTTGTCGGCAAGCTGGTCGTTGCCTATCTTCTTGCGCAAGTGTCCGCCAAATGGCTCCACAACGGGGAAAATCACCTTTCCGGTCGAGGCAATAATGGTGTAGCCCTCGATGAAGTCGAAGCGGCCGTCGGGATTATACTGGCTGTTGGCGTCGATATTGTCGAGGTTCATCACCTGAATGAGCGGCTTGCCATTGATGTCGCCGGCAGGAATATAGTTGATTTCGGTGCCGGTGGTGTCGCTCAGGTACTTTATGTTGAGCTTGAAATTCGTCTTCTGCACCTGATAGGCACCAAGTGAATAGACGTTTTTCATCATCAGCTTCCAGCTGGGCAGCTTGGGCGACACAGTGGCGCCCTTGAGCATCTTCACATAGAGCGACTGCGAGGTCGATGTGATGTCGCCCGAGAACTCTCCCACCTGATAAGTCTGTCCGCCGTATGTGTATTGGTAAGCCACGGCAAGCACCTCATCGGCGCCAAGGGCCGACTTCAGCGAGATGTAGCCCAGTGTGCGGTTCAGTGTGTATTCACTCTCCGAGAGCAAGCGTGCGCTCTCCACCTTCTCATAGTCGCGACCGCCCTCAATGCCGTAGGCTTCGAGGGGCTGTAGGGCAGTGGCCACCTTGGTTATCTCACGCGCGTCGGGATAGTCGCGCTTCAGCTCATCAAGGAGGTTGTTGGAGTTGTTGGAGGGATTGTTGTAGGAGGGGTCGGTGTTCCAGTGCCCGTTGGCGAGGCGCGTGTTCTCGCCTATATCCATGAAAGCCACCAGGTTGCGCGATTCATTGTAGTTGCTCTTCTTGTTGGTAATCCACACCTCTATTCGGGTGATGTCGATACCCGATGTCACGAGCGGCAGGCGCCTGGTGTTGTCGTCGTAGGTGTCGTAGAAGTGCTGAGCCAGGAAGAAGTGCCGGTTTTGGTCGTAGCTGTCGGCATTCACCGTGAAAGAAGTGGTCTGCACGCCGCCTTTGGTGTTCACCGTCTGCGTTTCGCTGTTTTGCTGCGACACTAAAGCAGTGGCAGTGAGTTTGCCAAATTGTAATTTGGTCTTGATTCCAAAGAGCGATGTGCTTCCCTTAATAAGCGATGAGCCTGTGGTCATGCTCACGTTTCCTGCCTCTATGAGCTTTATTATTTCATCCTCCTTGCCCTCATATTGCAGCTTCAGGTTCTTTGAGTCGAAGTCGAATGTGGCATCGGTGTTGTAGGTCATGTTGAACTTCATCTTGTCGCCCACCGATGCGTTGATTGTGGCCTGTATCTTCTGGTCGAAGTCGAAGTAGGTCTTGCGGCGGGCATCCACCGAGAGAGCCGGGTTGTCGGTCTTGTTCGACTTCATTCCCATTTTCAGCTGCACCGAGCCTTGCGTCTTGAGCTGCACGCCGCCGGGGCCAAACACCTTCTCGAGCGGGCCAAGGGCGAAGTTCATGTCGAGGAAGTTGAATGGGTCTTTCTTTGCCTGAGCCGTTTCGGCATTCTTCTGGCGGTAGTATTGCTGCATCGACTGGGTGAGCACCATGTTGTTGTACTCATCGGCCGAGAGCATAAATGGCGTGGTTATCTCCTTGTCGCCCAGCTTGGTGCGCACCACATAGCATCCGGTGGCGTAGTCATACTCGGCCTCGGTGGTGATATTCTGTGGCGTCTTCAGGTCCACGGCATATTCTCCTTCGCGCAGCTCGTCGTAGCCCGATGGCACGGTGCTGTGGATGGGAAAGCGCAGAGCCGTCGAGTCGGTATGCTCCTGATTGCGCGTTTCGGGGACAGGTGGTGGCGGAGGGAGTGTGGACGTCTTGTACTGGGCAAAAGCAAAAAAGCCGTATGCCGAGCAAATCAATGCCCCGCACACTGCCGCAAACAATATTTTGGCCCTGCTCCTTTGCTTAAAGCTCATCAATTCACGTTGTGTAATAATCCTGTCCAAAAAAAATGCCGGATGCTACATTAGTTTCAAGGCCTGCTTTATGGCTTGCTCCACTGCAAGGCCTGGGTTCTCCTTGAAGAGTTTCGTGAGAGCCTTCTCCGATTGCACCTTGGTGAAACCAAGCATCACCAGTGCTGCCAGAGCCTCCTCAAACACCTCACTTTCGGCCGGCGTATGTAGTGATAACGTATCACTACCCGGTTTTATTTTATCCTTGAGGTCAACAATTATTCTTTCGGCGGTCTTGGCTCCTATTCCCTTCACAGCCTTGAGCGCCCGCACGTTGCCGGTGATGATGGCGTTCTCCAAGTCGGCGGGGGTGAGCGACGACAGTATGACACGCGCCGTGCTCGGCCCCACGCCCGACACCGAGATTAGACTGAGAAACAACTCTCGCTCGCGGCGGTCGATGAAGCCATAGAGCACGTAGGCATCCTCGCGAATCGCCTCGTGCACATAGAGCCGCGCCGACTGCTGTCCCTGAAGCTGTGTGTAGGCATTGAGCGATATGTTGAGCATATATCCCACTCCGCCCTGGGTCTCAATCACCGCGTAGGTGGGCGTAATCTCATCAATTCTTCCCTTGATATATTCAATCATAACCGAAAAGTAAAAATTGCCGTCATTCAATAATCAGCTCCACAGGGCAATGGTCGCTGCCCATAATCTCTGTGTGGATATTAGCCTCACGCACACGTGGAGCAAGGCTTTGCGAGGTGAGGAAGTAGTCGATGCGCCACCCCACATTCTTCTCTCGGGCACGGAAGCGGTAGCTCCACCACGAGTAGATTCCCTCCTGCGTGGGGTGCAGATGGCGGAAGGTGTCGACAAAGCCCGCGCCGAGCAGCGTGGTCATCTTGCTGCGCTCCTCATCGGTAAATCCGGCATTCATGCGGTTGGTCTTGGGGTTCTTCAGGTCGATCTCCTCGTGAGCCACGTTCATGTCGCCACACACTATCACCGGCTTGCGCCCGTCGAGGGCAAGCAGATAGGCGCGGAAATCGTCTTCCCAGCGCATGCGGTAGTCTAAGCGGCGCAATCCGTCCTGGCTGTTGGGCGTATAGACGCACACAAGGAAAAAATCGTCCATCTCAAGCGTCACCACACGTCCCTCGTGGTCGTGCTCGTCGATGCCGATGCCGTAGGTGACATTGAGTGGCTGGTGACGGCTGAAAATCGCCGTGCCGCTATATCCTTTCTTGTCGGCATAATTCCACCACGATTGATAGCCCGGAAACTCAAGGTCGAGCTGCCCTGCCTGCATCTTCGTCTCCTGCAAGCAGAAGAAATCGGCATCAAGCTCTGCAAAAACCTCGCGGAAATTCTTCCCCACAACAGCACGGAGGCCGTTCACATTCCAACTAATAAACTTCATATCCTTAATTCAAGATTGTTTTTTTGCTGATTATTATGCAAACTCAGCCGAATATTGCAAAAATTCAGATGAATATTGCATAAATCAGCCGATTGATTACGAAAACCTCCCCTCTCGCCACAGCAAGAGGAAAAGCAACACACAAAGTTAATCAAAATCACCGATTCCACAAAACCTCCCCTCATCATTTGCTCCAAATCCTACCCACAATCCCCCACCAAGCACAAGGAAGCACCAGACAATTATCTGATGCTTCCTCTTGCCTTGGCTGCTATTTACACAACCAAACTTATTATTTTTACAATTTTACTTCACAACAAACTTCTGCGACTCGCGCTTGCCGTTCTTGTGAATGAAAGTGGCATTATACACGCCCTTGGCGAGATTTGCCGAGTTGAATCGTGCGCGGTTCTGTCCGTCGCCCACTTTCTGGCGACCGAGCGTCTGTCCGTTCATGCCCACAATTCCCACTTCGCCATTGGCAGCATTTTTCGGAAGAATGATTTCCACCACATCGCCTTGCGACACCACGCGTATATTGTCCTTGCGCTCCACCACAAGTGCAGCATCGCTCAAGTTCTCCAGGTTAAAAAGATAGTAATGGTCATCGCCATCTGCCCTAAGATATTTTTTATTGCCTATAACGACAACATCATACAGGTCGAAGTAACGCCCGCTCTCTGTTGGTTTGGCAATAAATCCAACTTCGGCTCCATCTTCATTCATTATTGAGAATCCTGCTATTGAAGATCCGTAATGTGCTCTACGATAAATAATCGCTCTGCCATTATCATCAAACTCATCAATTCTATAGTCTGTGTATTCTGTTTCTGTTGGTTCATACTTTTTTACAACATACTCCCATTTAGAATCATCATTGAATAAGGTTTGAGAAATTTCAAAATCCATATCAGCAGAGTTTGTTGAATTGTCGAAATTGTAATATTCAAGATCTTCGGCATATCCAACCTCATAGGAAGATTCGGACATTGTCTCCCAAGCAAGAGCATCTTCATTCACAAACTCAATTGTTGATTCCCAGGAACGAAAATACCAAGTAGATTCAAACACTTTCCCATCTTCACCGATATAATAGAAATCATGCCCACGGTATGCACCGGCTTTCCCATTAATGTTGATTTTATATAGACTTGTCTGATTATCCAAGAAATATATCTTTGCAATCATGTCATCTACACCGGTTGCAGTCAATACCACATATTCATTTGAATTTGCATCCCAATAGCTATATTCCCCATACTCGTCAAGTTGACATCCGGTGAGCGTCATATTCTCAGCATTGCTACATCTTTCATCTTTATCCCCTGATGTTCCTTTGTTGAGATTCATTTTGAAGCTCTTTATGCGATTAAGTGATGCATCATACACCTCCACGTTGTCATCATTTTCAATCGTATAAACTTTTGCTGCGTTGTCGGCGGTCAAATCACCCGGAACGAAATTTATTTCCTCCGACTGGAATGCAATCTGTGCACTTGCCGGCACAGCGGCGGCTACCAATGCAGCCAAAAAGATAGATTTTTTCATCGTAATTAAATAAAAAATATGGCGGAAACTGCTCTTTGTGCTTATCTTTGCATCCGAGGCACCGCCAAGAGCCTATCCTATCAAGATATGCACACGAAGCGTTTACGCCATATAGCGCAAACCCTCGTCGCTTGTTCTTGATAGGAGGAAAGATTGGCGGTTTTCCGAATGCACAGAACAAATGACTGAAAGTTGATTTCTATTTTTTATATGTCAATCAAAAGCATCAAGAGAGCAGCCTTCGCGCAGGTTAGAAAAAAGTTGATTTGCTTTTGCACTGAGAGAGCTGACGAAGCACCTCGGCACAGCCTGCGTGGCTTTTCTTGAGTAGCTTTGAGTTTATTTCTGTTTCGTAAAAAGGAAATTTTTAAGTACATGACAAAAATTTGAAAACATCGAATTTCTGCTTGTAGAGCGGCCTGAGGAGTACGTTTGCGATTTCTTCCAGGCCATACTTTACCAGCGATTTGGCTCTCTTGCCGTGTTTTAATATTCTGATAGCTTTTA
>JAQXTJ010000055.1 GCA_029219425.1 Bacteroidales bacterium | reverse complement strand
TGCCCGAGAATGAAGTCAATGATGCTCGTGCTTATGCCGAGGTCAAATGCGTGCTGGCTGAACGATTTCCGCGCTGAATAGTAGATGAGGTTCTTTATGCCTGTCAACTTTGCGAGTTTACGCATATTGTAGTCTAAAAAGTAGTGCATCGTCGTAACTTTTTGCATCTTGGATAGTCTGAGCCTACCGTCTGCGCCCTTATAGCAATTGATGATTTCCTTAGCTTCATCCGGAATCTCAAACTCGACATACTTGTTAATCTTGGGGCAACGCACAGTCTTTTTACGCTCATAGCGGATAACATCCGAGTTCTGATTAAAGTCTATGTCGATTAGGTCAACTATATTGATGCCACCAAGGTAATACGAGAGCATAAACATATCCCTGCACTTGATGATGTTCCGCTTTGTCGTTTTGATGTCCCTGATGCGTTTTACCTCCTCAACAGTAATCCACGACTGGCGACGCTCCGTTTTAGGGAGCTCATAACCGAAGAACGGATCCACGCGGAACTGCACATAGCCACATCGTTTTGCGTAGTTGAGCAGCACCATCAGGAACGCCACGTTTGTCCGTACTGATGTCGGTTTCATCTTCGTGCGTAGATGCTTGTCAAGACCGAGGACAGAGCCATGGGTAATGTGTTCGACCATCATCTTGTCACCGAGATACTGCGAGATGTTTTGCCATATCATTTTGTATGAGTACAGAGTGCTCGCCACACAGTGCGAGTTAGCCACATACTCCTCATAGATAGAAGCGAGAGTGCGATGCTTGTAATTGCCGGCTGTCTTTAGTTGATACACCAGCTCTGCGCACGTCATACCGTCAACGTATTGCAGTTCATCGATTGCTTCTTGGTGCTTTTGGAGTTCTTGACGAATGCGAGTGTTTTTCATCGCAGCGTCCGGACGTTTCACGACCTGACCGTTACGCCACTCCTTGTCCGAGTCGATGATGATGTTAGTTACGATGTAGCGAGTTTCGCCATTGTGGGCTACTGAAATTCTTACTTTGTGCTTGCCGCCTTTAAGTACTTTGGCAGGCACGATAACTGCGTTCAATGTTGCCATATTTTTCGACAATAATTTGGAAATGTTTTTAACGAAATCGGGCAATTTCTCGATTGTCTTAAATTGTCAAAGCTGACCGATTTTTTATTTAATTACTAACAATTCCCATTGAAATTCAGCTATTTCAGCGGAAAAAGCACTATTCTGTCATATTTCTACGAATAAATTATGGATTTCACAGCCATATAATAAAGATTCTTTTTTTTAAGTGAAATATTGCTATAGTTGGGCAGGGAAAGGAGAAAAGAAAACCCACCCGCTCTGGACAAAGGCGGGTGGGTGGTTCTGCGTGAGGATGATGAAGCGTGACTATCGTGTGCGCAGAGTGGCTGTGGCGCCGCGCTTCTCAATGAAGATGCCCCGGGTGGGAGCGGAGAGAAGCCGCTGGCCTGCCACATTGTAGTATTCGGCCGGGTCTGAGCCAGCAGGGTCGTTGAGGCGAATGAAACCTACGCCCGACGAAGTGGTGAAGGTGTAGGTGCCTGCCACGGAAGAACCGCTTGCATACACTGCGATGATGCCCACCGTGTGCTCTCCCGGTGCTACGCCCGTGAGGCGGAACTCGGCCGACGAGCTTTCGCCCACCTTCGTGCCATCGAGCCAAATCTCATAGCGCAGCACGTCGCCCACGTCGATAGCGTTGCCCTCGGCATCGGGCACTCCGGCAAAGAAGTCGTCGAGCTGAAGGAAGAAGGCATCCCAGGAGGTGTAGTGGAAAGCCACACGCACATCCTCGCCCACAAAGGCTGTGAGGGGCACCTCATAGATGGTCCACTGCCCCGAGGGTACACGCTCGATAGTGCCAAGCGAAGTGAAGGCGTCCTGCATTGCCATGGAGGAGGTGAGGCTGTTCACGTCGTCGGCTGTGGTGGCGAGCACATCGAGAGTCTCGGCGTAATCGGCGTAGGCCTTGGTGACGAAGCGCACCACGAAGTTGTCATATACATGGATTGTGGGTGAGATGAGCCACTTGTCGGCACCGCTCTGCTGAGGCGAGAAAAACACAATCTGCTTGTTGCCGCTCACTGCGCCGCTGGCAGGGTCGGACGGCATCATGGGTGGAGTCGTGGCCCAGGGATTGAACACGATAGGAGCTATTGGCATGAGCTTATCGGGGGTGCTTGCCCCTGGAAATGAGACAATATTGGTGTAGCCGCCTAAGCCAATGGGATAGACCGGGCGCTCGTCGAAGTCAACCGACTTCCAGCCGCCAAACTCCGTCTGCGCGAAGTCGGGGTAGGACTCGAAGTTGTCGCGGAATGCAAGCTGCTGGTTCCACTTCACCATTACAGAGCCATCCTCGGCGATGTCGGTGGTGATGTTGTAGGGAGTGACCAGCTCCTCGACAAGCGAGATTGACAGCACTGCGTCGGCAGTGATTTCCACCGTCTGTTCATGAACCTCGTAGTGCTCCACAGCCATGCCCACCGAGTAGCGGCCAAATGGGAGCGATGGCAGCACAGCCTTGCCATCGGCGACCACAGCGGTGAAAGAGGCGAGTGTCTCAAGATTGGTGAACTCCACAGTGGCTCCATCGGCACTTTTGCCATTATTGGTGACAACATTGCACTCTACGCGGGCATATTCACTGGCCGAAATATCGACTGTGGTGGTCACCACTTCGGACTCTGACGACAGATACACCGACTTCACACCGAGCGTGTGAGTGCCTGCGGCAACGTCGGTGAACAGATACTCCAGTGCTTCGGTGGTGCCTGCCTCGGCTCCATTGAAATACACCGTGAACGATTCATTGGGATTGGTGACTGAGCGAGGCTTTGCAATGCGCCTTGCACGCGCCTTGGCTGCTGCCACGGCCTCGGCAGCCTCGGGGATGTCCTGACCCACATACACGTCGTCCACCATGAGCATAAACGCTCCGCCGATGTTGGCCTCGCCAATGTAGCGAATGGCAAACTTTATGGGTGTCCCGGCGTAGGCCGAGAGGTCGAACGACTGCTTGTGCCACCATTTGTAATCTACGCTGAGGTAGTTGCCTGCCGATATTTTCACGAAGTCGGAAGCCGCAGGCTTGTCGGTGACAGTGGTTACATACACCTGGAATTTTTCGTCGTAGAGGTCGGCAGCCTTGGCCATAAACTGGAGCACATTGTCGGTGCCCGGGGTGATGGTGGGAGATATGAGCCAGTCGTTGTTGGCGTTGCCCGATGCAGTGCGCACGAATCCGGCATACTGCTTTCCGCTATACGGGCGCAGCACGGGATAGTCGTACCACCAGCTTGGCTCCACCGCCATGGGATTGACCACGGTGGCATATTGCAGGGCGCCGCGGTTGGGGTAGTCGCCCACAAGCGGAGCAGAGGCAAGGCCGTCGCCATCGATTCCCGTCCATTCGCCAAAGGATATGGCAAAGGGCGAATATTGCTCAAAATCATCGAAGAAAACCGGGGCTTCACGATTCCATGTGAGCAACACGTCGTTGAGCCCGGTAAGGGCATTGTGGCTCACTTGAGTGGCGAGGGCGAAAGGCGCTTTCACCTTCTCGGCCAGAGTGATGTCCACGGTCATGTCGGCATCCACCGAGAAAGCTTTCTCGGCTGTGATAAAACCCTCGCGCTCCACCCTGACAAGATGATTGCCGGGATAGACCTTCACGGTGACCTCACCGTCGGCATTCAGGCGTAGAGTGCCGTAGCCCACGGAGTAGTCGGTCTGTGTGAGCTGCACCACCTGTCCGGTGAAATCGACCTGTGCGGCAGCACTGACGCGAATGGTGAGCCTGTGGTCGCGGCTTTGCGCAAGCGAGCCTATGGCCGGCAGGAGCAGGGCGAGCAACGCCACGAGGCGGAAAAGTTTCGTTGTTTTCATCGCATTAACTTATTTGATTCTTTACTGTGGAAAATGATAAAAGAGGCTTCCTGCTGCCTTGCAAAGAGTGACGGCAGGAAGCCTCGGATGAATTTATTGGTTGTTGTGCCAAGCTGACATCATGATGCGGCTCTTACTTGGTGAGGGCAACCTTCTTGCCATTGACAATGTAGATACCCTTCTCGAGCGACCTGATGTCGCTTGCCTTGCCAACGCGCTGACCCTGAAGGTTATATACATCGGCATTGCCGGCAACGCTATCGACACCGACAAGCTCGGCACCGGTGGGATCGTTATCGAATGTGAAGGTGTAGTCGCCATCGGCAACAATGAATGCACGCATAGGCAGAATCTCGGTAGCGGCCTCAACCTTGGTGAAGTCGTTGTTGAGGAGCGAGTAGATAGTGCCGGCAGCGTCGCTTGCCACGGTGATGAAGTCGTAGGTGCCCTGGAGCTTCACGCTACCGATACCGGCAGCACCAGCATCCTCGGTGTCGGGAACGTCGGTCACTTCAACATTGACATCGGCCAGAGGAATGATAACGTAGGGAACGCCAAAGATAGGAGCGTCGGTCTTGCTGAGAGTTACCTCTGAGCCCTGAACGTTGGAAATCTCGAAGTAAACGAGGTTCTCATCGTCGGGATACACGGGCAGGCACATAGCAGCCTTCTTGCCGCTCTCCAAAGCGATAGTGCCGGGGAGGATGAAGTTGGCAACCACGTTGCCCTCGGCAAATGAGATTTCGCTCTTAGTCTTCTCCACGTCGCCGGCGGTGAGGGTAGCCGAGTAGGTCTTGTCGGCCTGGAACACCGTTGCAGTGTAGCTGCCATCGGCATCGGTAGTGGCAGAGTAGAGCACATTGCCGCTTGTGAGAGCCACATTGGCATTGGCAACCGGAGTGCCATCCACCTTGACCACGCGACCCGAAACCATCATAGGCTCTGACACAATCTGGAGATTGAGCACGGGGAGGTTGGAAGCGTAGGTAGAGAAAGACTTGCCCGACAGGCCGGAGTCGGCATAGCGGTAGGCAATGTGGCCAGAAGTGTCCTTGAATACGTCAAATGATGCACTTGAATAGCTGCTTGCCTCGGAAACGAATACGATGCGAATGTTGCTGCCAGTGTACTCGAAAGGCTCATTGAAAGTGATATTGAAGAGCTTAGTCTCACCCTTCTTGAAAGTGTAGTCGCCCTCATATACCTTGGTCATAGCGCTAACGTCGCAGAGGTTAGTGCCAGAGCTTGCAGTGGAAGCATCGTCGGTGTTCTGTAGGTAAACGGTTACCTTAGTGGTGAGGTCGGCCGACTTGGAGCCATTTACGCACAGGCTTGCAATCTTAGCACCACTCGAGAGGCCAAGCACATCGGCAGTGTAGATACACTCAGCCTCGCTGTTGCAGTAGTTGAGAGTGAAAGGCAGGTTGCTGCTCGTAGTCGTCTTTGAGCCAACAGCGAACTCCTTAGATGCAGTTTCGTTGGCAACAGAGATTGAAGCAGGATCAGAAGTCACTTTGTAGTCGCCAATTGCAAGCTCGAAGTGGGCCGTGACGTCGCCGGCAGAATGGGGAGTGAATGCGAATTGGAAGTTGGCAGTGCCATTGGCAGCAATTTCGGGAGTCTCGGCAGCAGTGGCAACGGCCTCGTCGCCTACATAGAGAGTGGCTGTGTAGCTGTCGGCGGCAACCGCAACATTGTTGATGTTGAGAACCGAAGCCGAGATAGCCATCTCGTAGTTGACAACAGCAGTTGCAGGAGCTGAGAATGATTGAAGTACCACATCGTTATCAACAGGCACTCTCTCGAAGCCATAGATGTTATCGACATAGGTGTAGCCCGACTCGATTGCGATATACCAGTTGCCGGCAGGGATATTGTCGATGACAACGGTGGTGAAATTGTAGGTTCTCGAAGAATAAGAAGAGCCTGTTGGGTCGATAAGGTCATCGGCAGTCACTTCCTTTGCGAGAGTCCAGTTGCTGCGGTCGGCAGAGTAGTAAATCTTAGCAAAGCTGTTGCTTGAGCGCTCGGCGATGTCGATGCTCATCTTCTCACCCTCCTCTACCTTGAGCAGAGGCAGGACGAACATATAGGAAGGCGAATAGCTTGTGCTCTCAAGGCAAACCTTGTTGCCGGTGTAGTTGATGTAGAAGAGCTTCCACGATGTGCCGCCGAGATTAAGCACGCCATCGGGCATGGAGTTGTTCTCGAAGTTGATGAAATACTTGCTTGAGTCGAGCAGAGTGCCGGTTACCGGGAGCACAAAGTCGTCGGCGATGTCGGTAATCTTCAGAATTATATCGCCACCATAAATTCCATACTCTGAGGCATTGAAAGTGATAGTCCACTCAAGCTCGCCATTGGGGTCGATGGTGGTGTCGCCGGTTACGCTCGAAGTGAAGCCTTCGGGGAGAGTGACCGACTCGATGTGCATTGGCGCAGCGCCTGTGTTCTGAATCTTGTAGGTCTTGCTAACCGGCTCAGTGACCATGCCAAAGGCCAGTGCGGTGCCCGAATTGACGATGCCGTTGCTGTTGTCGCGCACCTTGAGGATGGGCTTGTAGGGAGTTACATCCCACCATCCGACATATACGTTGGTGCCGGATATGTTCTCAACCACATCATAGCGGTTGCGGTCGGGGTAAGTGTTGTAGTCAACGCTTGCCACGAGATCTACTGTGGTTGACTCGCCCGGAGCAAGGCTCACCTCAATAGGGGTGGTGCTCACAGCCACAAGTCCTTTTGACTGGTTGGCGATGCTAAGCGAGTAGCCCTCATCACCAGGGTTGAGGGTGACGTCGCCGTTGTTCAGGATTGTAGCCTGCATTGCTACGGGGAAGTGGTTGGTCTCATCGCAAACCACAGTGGTGGTTTCCTTGGTCACCTTAGAGATTTTGAGAGTGCGGTTGGCAACGATTTCGGCCTGGGCAGCCTCGAAGTCGTCGAAAATCACCGAGCTGCCATAGATGCCAATATAGGCACCATCCTGTGCAGGAATCTCCACCTTGACGAACTCTTCGGTGGAAAGTGCCGGAGTGTTTTCGAGTGTGATTTGCGAACCCTTGGTGTAGGTGCTTCCGCTCTTGGTGACGGTGTAGAATTTCACTGTACCTGAACTCTTGGTTTTCTTCACATAGATGCTCGATGCGCCTGTGATGGGAGGAGTGACAATGAGGTCGGTGGTAGAACCTGTTGACCAGCCCGAACCGTATGCGTCCTGGGCTGCAACCTCGAGGGCGCCGGAACCGTCGATTCCGGCAGATGCCTGATAGGTGTAGGTTGCATAATAAGTTTCATACTCGTCGTAATCGAAATAACTGCTCACTACATGCCCCCAAGCAACAGCCACGGCAAAGTCGTGGGCTGAGGTGGAGATAGCGGTGTTGAAATCGACTTTGTAGTCGTTGACTACATCGGCACTTGCGCTGCCACAGAGAAGAGCAGCCATTGCCACGCACAAAAGTCTTAGTTTTTTCATACGCTTAAAGTTATTGTTAAAAAAATAAAATAAAAAATCACGAAAAAATGCTTGTAATGAATATGCCGCCCATGCGTGTGTATCATAATTAGGTTTGATGATATTTTGATGTAGGGACGCACCCTGGTGCGTTCGCGTTATTGCCTAATAATCAAGCTATAATAAAGTTGCCTGTGGGCAGACGCACCGGGGTGCGTCCCTACATAAGTGGATATTTCAAAGTCTGGATACAGCCGCCGGGTGGCACATAAATTGTCATTTCACAACCTTGGTGGCGGTGTTGCCGGTCTTCACAATATAGAGGCCTTTCTCCACATTGCGGAGGGCGTTGCGGCCTTCGGCAACCTTGATGCCATTGAGGTCGTAAACCACAGTGTTGTCGCAGTCGTCGGCAGCTACAACGCTCACGCCAGAGTTGTCGCCAACGTGGTTGAGCTGAACATTGTCGAGGAATCCGCCGAGACTGTTCTCGTAAACGGCCTGAATTGCAACATACACCTTCTTGCCTGCGTAGGCGGCGAGGCTGTATTCGAAGTGGTTCCAGGCCACATTGTCGAAGAGGCCGGGCTTGGCTCCATCTACGAGAGTGAAGGCATTCTTGTTGGTTGCGCTCGTCTCGCTCACAAGCACATTGAAGGTGGGAGCGTCGGCAGGGAGAATGCTATTAACGCTTTCCCATGCGCGGCAGTCGAACTCAATGGAGCTATTGGCATTGATAGTGGTGAGCTGAGTGACGAGGAAGTCGTTGGCAGTGCCATTGGTGTTGCATCGAGTCATGAGCGACTGGTGACCGTTAGGCTCCTTGAGGCTGCTGTAGCACTCGGAGTCGTTGAGCACGAAGAACGACATCGGCGCACCAATGTTGGGAGTGGTCCAGAAGTAGATGGGAGCGGTGGACAGGCCGTCGGCGTCGATAACCGAGAATCCGGCGGGAGCCTTGCCCGTTTCATCGTCCTCAAAGCCATAGTAGAGCACATCGGCCGGGAGGGCAATGCCGGTGAGGTCGATTTGAGCCTGCGAGCCGTCGCTGAATGCCACGGTCATCACATCCTTTATGGTCACTGCCTCTGACGATGCAGCATCGAGAGCATTGAAGGTGACAGTGAATTGTGCCGAGCTGCTCGGGGCCACTACTGTGCCGGGCTGGAGTGTTGTGGTGAAATTGGCAGAGGTGAATGCTACGCTCTCCACAGTCACGGCAGCACCGCCAAGGTTGGTGGCAGCCATCGTGTCCGATGTGCGGGCGGTGTTGTGGTTCACCTTGTAGGCATTCCAGCTCTCGGTGTTGAGCTTCACGCTGGCGGCGTTGGTGTCGATAGTGACGTTGTCGAGCGAGAGTCCCTTGCTCTTCATGTAGCTTGTGGCTACATAGCGCCAGCGGAATGCTACAGTTTTGCCGGCGTAGGGGGTGAGGTCGAAGCTCTCGTAAATCCAGTACTGGTCGTCGCTCGGGTCGGAAAGCATGGTGAGCTGCTTCCACTCGCCATCGGCGAAGATTTCGAAGTATCCGGCGTCGTTGCCGTCGTACTCGGTGTTGTGCTCATTGGTGTGAACGGCGTTGGGGTCGCGGGTGAGACCCACGCACATGCCATTGCCCCACACGAATGATATGCGATACTCACTTCCGGCAGGAAGAGTGACATCGGGGGTACAGAGGCTTGCATAGCCCACTTTGCCGCGAATGTTTGCAGAGGCGCTGTGCTTGCCGTCGTAGGGCTGAGTGTCGTTGCTGCTCCACACAGTGGTGCCATCGCTATCGACGAACCAGCCAAGAGGCGGAACGCCATTCTCAAATCCCTCATTCCAGGGGAACGACTTCACCGATAGGTCGGGCTGAGTGGTGAAACTCCATACAAGAGTGTCGGGAGCCTCGCCCACGGCATTAAAGGGAATAGCCTTCCAGTAGTAGGTGGTGGCATAGTCGGCTACGGGCAGGGTGTATTCGGTGGCAGTTACCTCCTCGCCGTTGATTACGTCGAAGTTGTCGCTGCTCTTGCCGAGATAGAGCTTGTAGCCTTCGGCAAACTGAGCCTCTTTCCACTTGAGCAGTACATTCTTGGGATATACATCGGTTGCGCCGTTGGCAGGCGAGAGCATCTCGATTGCAGCCGGCACGCCGTCTTGCCCATAGAAGGTGGGGAGCAGCACGCGGTCGAGGAAGATGTAGCTATAGGGATCCACGTCACCATCGTTGTAGGTCACGGCGGTGTTGGTGAAACGCAGCGTCACGTTGTCGGTTGCATATTCGCTGAGATCGACAGTGACGGTGAGCATCTGGTTGGTGAGGGTGTAGTCGGCAGTCCATGCGGTAACCCAGTTCTTGCAGCTATCGGTCGAAACCTCAACCATGAAATCGTTGTATGGCACTTCGCCAGCCTCACCATTGGAGAAATCGCTGAAGTAGGTGAACTGTAGGGTGCGTGGAGCATCGGCGCCCGAGAGGTCGAGGCGCGGAGTGACGAGGTGAATGTCCTCGAGCGAGCCAGAGGCATACACGCAGGCGTCGCCCTCAAGGCCGTAGCCATAGCGGCTCCATCCATTGTTGCTCCAGCCGGCAGGCGGGAACTGGTTGCCCTCGAAGCCCTCGAGGTTGCATCCTTCGGGGATAACCTGCTTGGTGGCAGTGACGTGTATGGTTACGTCGCCGCCATTGGTCTTGAGTACAGCATCGAAGCTTGTGGGGCTCAATAGAGAGGCAGTGTAGGAAATCTGGAACTTGGCAGTCTCGTTGACGCCAAGGTCGATATTATCGACGTCGGCCCACAGCTCAACTCCGGCCGGAGCATCGAAACCTGTGATTTTCAAGCCCTTTGCGCCTACATTCTTGAGCGTGAAAGCCTCGCTGTAGAATTTCTCGCCGATAAACATAGGAGCAAACTCATACTCGGTGTTGCTCACGTCGGCAACAGGCTGATTCACCGGGGCTGCCTGAACGACCTTTACATTGTCGAACATTAGCACGTTGGCGGTGGCTTTCTTGAGCACATACACAAAAGCCACTTTCACTTTCTTGCCCTGGAATGCGCTGAGGTCGAGCTTGGAGTTATAAACGGTCCAGGCATCCCAAAGCCATCCCCGATAGCCATTGTATTGCGATACCGGCACGCCAGAGTCGCGCACCTGGTCTTCCACCGAGTAGTCCCAGATGGTGGTTTCCTCGCTGGTGGCAGTGTCGATCACGCGCACCTGGAAGGTGTAGCTCTTGGTGTCGAACACCGAAGCACCATTGGAGTACCAGTCGAAAGAGAGCTGATAGGTGTCGTTGAGGTCGAGTTCGGGAGTGAGGAGCTTCTCCTCGCGTGGGCCAAAGCCATCGGCCACTGAGCCCGAGCCGTAGGTTGGAGCGTCGCACTCGGCAGCGCGGTTACCTCCGGTGTTTACACCCTTGCTGTTATATGTAACCGACCAGCGATAGCTCAAGTTGTCGCCGGAATAGGTGTTGATTGTTGTCCAGCCTTCGGGAAATTGGTCGGACTCCTGTGTTGCCGAGAGGCTTTCGAAGTTCTCATCGAGCAACGTCTGTGCATTTAATCCGCCGGCTGTGAGAGCCGCCCATGCACACAGAAACAGTGTTTTCATTTGTTTCATTTTCTTGATTCTTTATGATTTATTTTAAGGGTTAAAAAATGAAGCTAAATTAAGTTATTTGCTAAGAGTTTATAACATAATAGGCCGCAAAGATAAGTCTTTTTTTAGATATAAGGATGCTTTTTTATGGATTTTTTTACAAATTATCAAAAAAATCGTTGTTTGCACACTGAAATGTCGTTTTTGAGGCAAAATGAGTGATATAATGTAATGGAAATGCGCAAGTCGGTAGATTTGTGGATTCCATCGAGAGAAATACCGGATTGGAAGCTGGTGCACACGCTGCTACGACCGGGCAGGAATTTTGTCAAGGGAATTGAGATGAATATTAAATAAAGTTAACAAAGCGCAGTTTCTTGCTCGAAAATTATGTTTTATAACATAAAAGCACTATCTTTGCATCAGTTTTTTCATGGTATTAGTTTTTAGGTAACTTGAATATGATGTCGTGACGACAGCGATTCACAGTTTTAGGTTTATGTTAATGGTATTAGAAGGTTAATTTGATTACGCGATCCCAGGCAGCGATGCCGGGGATTATTTTTTTTATATGCGTTATCATGAAGAATCAGGCAAAAGCATCAGAGCGCGCTCGTGCCGGGCACTGTGTGTGGCGGCATACCGAACGCGCTCATGCTGATATATGTCGTTGTATAAGGGTGCAGTGGCCGAATTCATTATTGAAAACAAACCCGGTGCCCAATGGCAAGCAAATGTGCTATTTCACCACGATTTTATGGGTGATGCTGCCGGCTTTTACAATGTAGAAGCCCGGTGCAAGAGGCACTTGTGTGGTGCCATCGATGATGAGAGAGGCGGCACAAGAGCCGGAGGCCGTGAAGATGCTGAGATGTGTGGGATAGCTGGTGGAAGCTGTGATGCAGCCCCGGGCTCCGAGTATGGAGATGGCATCGCGGACGGCCGGCTCCACGCCGCTGCCGTCGGAGATTCGGAGCACCCAGTCGTCGCCCACCTGGCGCACATCGACATCGACATTGAAGATTTCGGCCTCTGTAAGCCCGATATTGGGGTCGTGGACCACGGTGGAAACCACATAGTCCTCATTGAGATTGAGCAGGGAGCCATTGCCACACATCTCGAAGCATCCTTCCCACGAGCGGCGGTCGATAATCTTGAAGCCACGACCGTCATTGAGTTTGCTTATGCGGTCGAAGTGGCGGTGATACGACTGTGACTGGGCATCATAGTAAAGCTCGGGAGCACTGGCGGGCTGCCAGTTGCCAAGCACGCTCGAAGCGCCCACCATATAGAGGTGGCTGAAATAGGATGGAGTGTCGCCATCGTCCCACTGAGAGTTGAGCCAACTCACCTTAGAGCGGAAAAAGTCGAGATACCGGTTCTTGGCCTTTGCCATATCGGCATTGCCATATTCGGGCCATCGCTGAGCATCGGCGACGGCAGCCGATGCGATTTTTGTGGCAAAATCGCTTATGTATGCCTCTATTTCGGCAATTTGAGGCTTAAATTCGGCCCACTTAGCCTTCACAGCCTCCTGAAAGGCAGGGAATTTTGCGATTTCGCCAATCCAGTGCTGGTGGAAATAGGTGTTGGCATAGATGAAATCGTTGCTGTTGCGGCGGAAAGAATTGCCGAAGTCCCACACCGGGCCGAAGCGCATCTTTGTGTCGGAGCCTCGCTCCTTGTGCCAGTAGCAGCTCCCGTGGAACGACTCGCCATTGTCGGTAATCTCCTGGGTGATGTAGAACTTCACCAGTTCGCTGAGGTCGATATAGCTGAGCCACGAGGAAGACGATTTGTCGGAGTCGTAGATTGCGGCATCGGCGGCAGTGACCAGGTCAACAAGATAGTTGCGCTGCTCTGTGGAGAGTGCCTCGGGCGACTTGTGGGTGAAGCGCATGAACTCGCCTGTGCCGCAGTGCTCGCGGATAGAAATCTGGCAGGGGTCGTTGTAGTTGTCTATTTCCACGAGCCATCCACCGGTGACGGCATCGGGGGCTGTCTCGCCATCGGGCTGCTCGGTGACGGCCACGCGGTCGGCATCCACTCGGATAAGCTCAGTGAGGAAGTAAAGCCCGAGGTATTCGCCATTGAGCACCAGCTCCACAGGCTCATGCGATGGGGTCCAGTCCATGCCAAGGCGGCGGCTCACCTCATATCCCACGGTGTTGCGCAGGAATCCGAGATTGTCGTCGGCTCCGGCGAGGAGTCCGAAGTGCTTGCTCTTCTTCAAGCCGAGCAGAGGCTGCTTTGAGTCGAGCTTCAGGCGGTAGGGCTTCTTGTTGAAGCCCGTCCAGGTGTAGTTGCCGCGACCTTTAATCTGTGTTGTGAGAGGCTCTGTGGGCGAGCCTATGGAGGCATCGCCATTGACGAGATAATAGGTTGCAGACAGATAATCCTCCTTGGAAGTGACAGGGGCGTTGCCCTCAGTGTTGATGTAGATAACCGGCAGTGAGCCCGAAGGTGCAGCAGCCATAGCCGACAGCAATGTGACGGCAGAGATAAGTGAAAACAGGAAGCGCATCATAGATAGAAATATAAATAGTTGTTTAAAGGATGAACTTTTCGATAACGTGAGCCACGCCGTCCTCCTCGTTGCTGTAGGTGATGTAGTCGGCGGCGTCCTGCACCTCGGTAGAGGCATTTGCCATAGCCACGCCCAGTCCGGCAAACTCAATCATGCCCTTGTCGTTGTAGCCGTCGCCGCAGGCAATCACCTCCTCGCGTGCGATGCCAAGGAGGGAGATGAGGCGATTGAGTGAGTGAGCCTTCTCAATGCCGGGAGGCACGCACTCGAGGAAGAAACCGGCCGAGCGGTACACCGAGAGCTGCCCTTGTAGCTGCCCGGCGAGACGCAACTCGAGCTGGTGGAGCGGCTTGGGGTCGCCCACAATGAGGCACTTATTGATGGGAAACTCAACCTGACCGACAAAGTCGGGGTATTCCACCACTGGCATCTTGTTGATAAACGCCTCGTGGAGAACGTATTTGTTGGCTTTTTTGGTAGTGGCTATTCCGTTGCCCTGATATGTGAGGATTTCCATGCCGGCATTGCGGGCGGCATCGTGGAGAATAGGCACCAGGGCAGGGCTCAGCTCCTGATTGAAGATGGTGTGGCCGGTGGCACATTCGATAACCTTGCCGCCATTGTAGGCGAGAATGAAGCCACCAAAATCTTTTAGCCTGAGCCGGGAGGCCAGCGGTGTGATTCCGTAGGTGGGGCGGCCCGAAGCCAGCACCACCCTTACGCCAAGCTGCTGTGCTCGCATGAGGGCTTCGTGGGTGCGAGGAGTTACTTCCTTTTTATCATTGGTGAGAGTGCCGTCGAGGTCGAGCACAATCATTTTGTATTTTGCCATAATCCATTCTTGAATTTGAATTTAACAATGGCAAAGATACGACAAAACTCCGAGAAAAGCTAATCGTGGAGATAGAAGCGCTCCACAGTGGGCGCAAACTCCTTCTCGCTGATGCACGCCGAGTGACGCACGCGCAGGCGGTAGTTGTAGATTGTCTGCGGTGAATACTGCAAAAACTCGGCAATGCGAATGGAGTCGGAGATGCCCATGCTCACGAGAGCATAAATGCGCAGCTCGGGGGTCAGGCGTCCGGGTTCTGCCGGCCAGATCTGCTTGTCGGGTTTCAGCAAGGCGTTGAAGCGGTCGAGGAAGTCGGGGTGAGCGAGAAGGAAAGCCCGGTCGAACTGAGCGTAGAACGTCTTGAGATATTCGTCGGTAAGCTCATTGGATGTGAGTGATTTGCGGGCACGGTCGTATTTCCCGGCAGTGATAAGGTTGTAAATCTCGCGCTTGAAGTCCTTCATTGCCGACACGGAATCGAACTTGAGGTATTCGTCGTAGATGTGGTCGTAGATTGTGATTAGGTCGTCGTTGGTCATAGCCGATGCCACGGACTTGCCGATGTTCTCTATATGAGATTTTTTCCGGGCAATGAATACGTCGGCTTTAGCCACAATGGAGTCGAGCCGCTGTAGCTCTTGCTCAACTATTGCAGAATTTCTGCGGCAGTGAGATTAATCGACAAGGCAGCACACAAGAGCGAGATGATAAAATAGCGCATAGCAGAAGTTTGGGTTTTAGGCATTAATAAAAGGCAAAAGAAAAGTTTTTTAGGCAGGGCAAAAAAACGATTGTCGATGATAATCCAAAATCCTCAAAGCATTGACCGCGAAAAAAGCAGTATCATTCGGCTATGAAAAGATAGTGCATTAGGTTTCATATATTCAAAAAAATTGTATAAATCGGAACAAAACATTGATGATTTGCGAGTGATTCCTGGATAAAACCTATGAAAAGAGGGTGGCAATGCTTAATTTTTCGGGTCAAAAAACTTACTTTAGAGCTTAATTTGAAATTGCTAATGTGCAGAATATCAATAAGAAAAAAGTTGAATGAGTTTACTTTGCCATTTACATGGTGTAGTATATGGGCCGAGTGGTTGCTAATTTTGCACTCAAAAAGCGGTTTTCATTGAAACAAAGAAGCAATTGAGAAACGATGCCTACCCAACTTTGCGCCGACTACGACTAAGATTGTTTTTTGGGAAATTGTTGAAAAGTAATTAGTGTTTATTCCTCTCGGGGGGAGTGGCGAGTTTGTGTGTTTTGCCAGAATCGTTTTTGAATGGTTCCACTTCCCCCCCCCCTCTTTTATGAACGAGGCACTGATGGCTTTCACAAAACGACAGTCGATTTATATATTTGTTTGTATTTAACACAAACCCCTCAATAACCAGCGAACACCGCCTGCCAAACCCCCGGCAACAACGGCGGTGTTCATTTTTTTATGTTTCAATGATTGGGTGTTGTATTATTTGGATTGTTGGCACAAAATTTATAACTTTGACACAAATATGGCAAGAGGGAATCCCTGTTATTAATCAGCATGGAATTGAATATGGAACAGAAAATATCATTAAGTGATGTGGCCAACTATCTCGATGCGGTAGGTGTGCAATTTATGGCGACAATAGGGCTCGACGGCAAGCCAAAGGTGCGCCCAATGCAATACATGGTGATGGAGGATGAGAAGCTGTGGTTTTGCACCAACTCTAAGAAAGATGTGTATGCCGAGCTGCAAGTCAATCCCAGTGTGGAGCTTTGTGGTTGCAAGCTCGAAAAAGAGGAGATTGCAACCCCTTGGATTCGTTTTTCGGCCGAGGCCGTGTTTGAGGAAAGGCAGGACATCAGGGATGCCATCATCGAGAAGAGTGCCATTGTGAACGAGCTCTACAGGAACATGCGCGACAACCCCATTTTCAAGGTGTTCTACCTGAAGGACATTGATGGGTGGATGACCAACCTTGGCAATGTGAAAGGACTGGAACAGCGCGCCGAATTTGCCAAGCCGGTGCATTTCAGGTTCTGAGCAGGCGTTGGTTGTTCTTTTGTTTTTTTATTTGTGTTTTTTGGGGGAAAATAGGTGTGAGGTGTTGTGGGTGTGGGGAAAAATTAGTAACTTTGCGGCGCTTTTTATGAAAACTCCCGTGTGATGGGAAATTAAGGAGCAAAACACTTAATTT
>JAQXTJ010000054.1 GCA_029219425.1 Bacteroidales bacterium | reverse complement strand
AGCCACAGGCATCGACGCCCGTGTGGAGAAGCGCGGCAAGGCGTGGGTGCAGATAGCAGCCTCGCCCAAGCTCGGAGCCGAGCAATACTGCCTCACAGTGCGCCCCGAAGGGGTGACGGTGGAGGCCGGCGACGCGGCCGGGGCATTCTATGCACTGCACACCCTGCGGCAGTTGCTGCTTGCCTCGGGCGGCGGCACGGTGGAGTGCTGCACCATAGAGGATGCTCCGCGATTCGGCTACCGAGGCATGATGCTCGATGTGTCGCGCTACTTCATTCCCATGGAGGAGGTGAAGCGCATAGTGGATATTGCCTCGATGCTCAAGATAAACCGCCTGCACCTGCATCTCACCGACGACAACGGCTGGCGCATGGAAATTAAGCGCTACCCGCAGCTCACTAAGGTGGGCGCGTGGCGCGTGGCACGCGATGAGATATTCCCCGGGCGCATGAACCAGCGCGAGGGCGAGGAGGCAACCGAGGGTGGCTTCTACACCCAGCGCGAGCTGCGCGAGCTGGTGCGATATGCCGGTGCGCGCTGCATTGACGTAATTCCCGAGATAGAGATGCCTGCCCATGCCATTGCCGCCATCGCCTCCTATCCCACACTGGCATGCCCGGTGGTGGAGAAAAAGGTGGGCGTGCTTCCGGGCATAGGCGGCAAGGACGCGGCGATAGTGATGTGTGCCGGCAACGAGCATACTTTCCAATTCATCGAGGGCGTGCTCGACGAGGTGATGAGCGTGTTTCCGTCGCAATACATCCACATAGGCGGCGATGAAGCGAGCAAGACACACTGGGACCGCTGCCCACAGTGCCGCGAGCGCATAGCAGCCGAGGGACTTGCCGACAGCGAGGAGCTGCAAGGCTACTTCATGGACCGCGTGAACCGCTACCTCCAGTCGAAAGGCCGCAAGGCGATAGGCTGGGACGAAGTGACCTACGGCAATCCCAGGGAGGACATTGTGGTGATGGGATGGCAGGGCATGGGAGGCAATGCGGTGAGCTTTGCCGCCAAGAGCGGCCGCCGCTTTGTGATGACCCCGGCGCGGAAGCTCTACCTGATACGCTACCAGGGACCGCAGTGGTTTGAGCCATTCACCTACTTTGGCGACAACACGCTTGCCGATGTGCACGGCTACGAGCCGGTGCAGGCTGAGTGGAGCAAAGAGGTTGAGAGTCTGCTGTGGGGCGTTCAGGCCTCGCTGTGGACGGAGTTCTGCCGCACGCCCGAGGATGTGGAATATCTGCTCTTCCCACGCCTCCTGGCCTTTGCCGACATGGCATGGCGCCCCAAGGGAAGCGCATCGTGGAGCGACTTCGAGCGCAGCCTCGACGCATGGCTGCCGGTGCTCGACCGTATGGGAGTGACCTGCGCAGCCTCGATGTGGAACCTCTACCACAAGGCTCGTGAGGAAAAAGGCACGGTGCGCCTCACGCTGAGTTGCCTGCGCGACGATGTGGAGCTGCACTACACCACCGACGGCACAGAACCTGTGGCAACGTCGCCGCTCTACACCGACACGCTCACCATAGCGCAGACATCGACGGTGCGTGCAGCCTCATTTGCCCATGGCAAGCGCAAGGGCGAGGTGCTCACCCTCAACTTTGGCGTGAACAAGGCAACTGGCTGCCGCATGACTGGGAATGCCGCCACCAACGGACTCGAGCATGTGCTCACCAACGGACTGCGAGGCAGCAACCGCTGCTCCGACTCGGAGTGGGCCGGCTGGCACAACCAGACAGCCGAGATGACAGTGGATCTGGGCAAGGTGCAGGAGATAAGCAAGATTACGCTCGGCACGCTCGCCAACAGCACCCTGTGTGTGGCAGCTCCGGCAGTGGTGTGTGCCTACACCTCGACCGACGGCCGCAACTTCGCGCTGCTGCGGTCGGTGGCACTCGACAGGGAGACACGCTTCTCGCGCGAAGCGCAGGTAATCGACGTGAATTTTGCCTGCGAGAGCGGCACAACGGCACGATATGTGAAATTTGTGGCCCTCAACTCGGGCAGCATTCCTGCGGGATATGCCCGCGAAGGCTCTCCCACCTGGCTCTACTTCGATGAAATAGCCATTGAATAGCTGAACCATACCACCAATTACTAACAGATAAATTCCTTCCCCCGACATGAAAATCATCAATACCATGCTGCCCCTGCTTGCGCTGCCTGCCCTCACGGCAGCGGCGCAGCAGCGCCAGGCAGCCGACCGACCCAACGTAATCTTCATCTATGCCGACGACATAGGCTACGGCGACCTGAGCTGCAACGGCTCCACCACCATTCGCACCCCCAATGTGGAGCGGCTGGCACAGGAGGGCGTGCGCTTCACCAACTGCCACAGCGCGGCCGCCACAAGCACCCCATCGCGCTATGCGATGCTCACGGGCGAATATGCCTGGCGGCGTGCCGGCACAGGCATTGCCGATGGCGACGCAGCGATGATAATACGCCCCGAGCGCTACACGATGGCCGACATGTTTCACGACCGCGGCTATGCCACCTGCGCCATAGGCAAGTGGCACCTTGGCCTTGGCGACGAGAGCGGCAAGCAGAACTGGAACGGCTCGGTGGGGTCGTGCCCACGCGACATAGGCTTCGACTACTCCTTCATCATGGCAGCCACCGGCGACCGCGTGCCGTGTGTGTTCATTGAGAACGACCGGGTGCATAACCTCAGTCCGCACTCGCCCATCTATGTGAACTACCGCAAGAACTTCCCCGGAGAGCCCACAGGGCGCGACAATCCCGAACTGCTGGTGATGCACCCCTCGCACGGACACGACCAGAGCATTGTGAACGGCATTTCGCGCATAGGCTACATGAAAGGCGGCAAGGGCGCATTGTGGGACGACTCGAAGATAGCCGAGACCCTCACCGAGCGGGCTGTCGATTTCATCAACAAGAACGCACGGCGACCCTTCTTCCTATACTTTGCAACGCAAGACGCCCATGTGCCCCGCGTGCCGGGCGAGCGATTCCGCGGCAAGAGCGGCCATGGCGTGCGCGGCGACGTGATGCTGGAATTTGACTGGAGCGTGGGCGAGATTCTCGCGGCGGTGAAGGCAGCGGGAATAGAGAAGAACACCGTGATAGTCCTCTCGAGCGACAATGGGCCGGTGGTGGATGACGGATATGCCGACGGAGCTGTGGAGGCACTTGGCGACCACCGCCCCTGGGGCGAATACCGAGGCGGAAAATACAGTGCCTACGAAGCCGGCACGCGCGTGCCGTGCATCTTGCGCTGGGCCGGCAAGGTGGAGCCAAAGGTGAGCAATGAGCTGATGACGCAGCTCGACTGGATGGCATCGCTCGGCGCACTCATAGGCGCGAAACTGCCGGCAGGCGCCGCCCCCGACAGCGACAACTACCTGCAAGCGTGGCTTGGCGGCGACAAGGGACGCGACTACTTTGTGGGGCAGAATGCGCAGAACACACTCTCCATTCTCACCCGCGAGTGGAAATATATTGAGCCAAGCGACCGGCCGGGGTATAATAAAAACGTGAATATTGAGTTGGGTAATAATAGAGAGCCACAGCTCTACGACATGACCCACGACCCTGCCGAGAGCCGCAATGTGGCGAAGCTCTACCCCGAGATAGCTGCACAGCTCGCTGCCAAGCTCAACGAGGTGAAGGACAACCGCGTGAACCAACCATTAATTAGCAACCCATGAAACTAAAAGACCAACACATAACACTGCTCGCAGCCCTCACAATGGGGGCTGCAAGTGCAATAGCTGCCACCGACGACGACTGGCAGCGAATCGACGCCATGCGCGAGGGACAGGTGCCGGTGCACACCCTCGTAGTTCCATACTCAGAGCCAACGAGAGAGGCAATCCACAACCAGGACTACGCACGCTCTGACTACTACCTGAGCCTTAACGGACAGTGGCACTTCCACTGGGCGGCAACGCCAGCCGAGCGGCCGCAAGGCTTCTATGCCGACGACTACAGCGTGGCATCGTGGCCCACCATCACCGTGCCCGGCAACTGGCAGTGCCAAGGCTATGGCACGCGGGTGTATGTGAACGAGCGCTATGAATTTGCCGACAAATTTTTCAACTTCAAGAAAAATCCGCCTTTTGTGCCCGATAATGGCAACGAAGTGGGCTCTTATCGCCGCACATTCACCATACCGAAGGCTTGGAAAGGCCGCCGCGTGGTGCTGTGCGTGGAGGGAGCAAGCTCATTCTTCTACGCATGGGTGAACGGCACGCGAGTGGGCTACAACCAGGACTCGAAGACGGCAGCCGAGTGGGACATCACCCCACTGCTGCGCGAGGGCGAGAACACGGTGGCGATAGAGGTGATGCGCTGGTCGGCCGGCTCCTACCTTGAGTGCCAGGATATGTGGCGGCTGAGCGGAATAGAGCGCGACGTGTATCTCTATTCCACCCCGGCAACCTACATTGCCGACTACACCGTGGCTTCGCCGCTCGACAGCGTGGCCTACCGCGACGGACTGCTCTCGCTGCAAGTGGAGGTGGCGGGAATAGTGCCGCAGCAGCGCGGCAAAGGGCGCAAGGCCACCACAGTGGTGACCGACACGGTGGAATACCGCCTCACCGACGCCACAGGGCGCACTGTGGCCGGCGGCCGCAGCGTGGCAGCCGAAAAGGTGGAGATGAGCGCCGTGGTGAAAGACGCAAAGGCCTGGAGCGCGGAGAATCCCTATCTCTACACCCTCACCCTGAGCCTGCTCGATGGCAGCGGCAAAGCCACCGAGACGATGGGCTGCAACGTGGGCTTCAAGACCTCAGAGATACGCAACGGGCAATTCTGCCTCAATGGCAATCCAATACTCATAAAGGGAGTGAACCGCCACGCATTCACGCAGATGGGACACACAGTGGATACCGCCACAATGCTTGCCGACATACGCCTGATGAAGCTCAACAACATCAACACCGTGCGCAACAGCCACTACCCCATGGAGAGGCTGTGGTATCACCTGTGTGACCTGAACGGGCTATATGTGATTGACGAGGCCAATGTGGAGTCGCACGGCATGGGCTACGGAGAGCAGTCGCTTGCCAAGCAGCCGGAGTGGATGGAGGCACACCTCGACCGCACGCGGCGCATGTGGGCGAAGTCGAAGAACAACACCTCGGTGACCTTCTACTCGCTGGGCAACGAAGCCGGCAACGGCGTGAACTTCGAGGCCACCTACAAGTGGCTGAAGAGCGTGGAGAAGAACCGCCCGGTGCAATATGAGCGAGCCGAGCAGAACTGGAACACCGACGTGTATTGCCGCATGTACCGCAGCACTGAGGAGATAATGCAATATGTGAGCACGCCGGGAATCTACCGGCCGTTCATACTGTGCGAATATGCCCACGCCATGGGCAACAGCGTGGGCGGACTGCGCGACTACTGGAACGTGTTTGAGCGCGAGCCAATGGCACAAGGCGGCTGCATCTGGGACTGGGTGGACCAGGCATTCCGCGTGGATGACGGCAACGGACGCTGGCACTGGGCCTACGGCGGCGACTTCGGGCCAGCCGGCACGCCGAGCGACAACGCATTTTGCTGCAACGGACTTGTGGCGGCCGACCGCACGGCACACCCCCACCTGGCCGAAGTGCGCAAGGTGTATCAGTACATTAAGTGCGCCATGGCAGCCACCGAAGCCGGGCATCCAATCGACATAACGGTGCGCAACTGGCACGACTTCACCAACCTGAACGAATACAGCTTGCTGTGGAGCATAACCGACGGCGAGGGACGCGTGCTTCAGTCGGGGCGCAAACAGGTGTATTGCGAGCCACAGCAGGAGGCACGGCTGACACTGCCGGCAGTAGCGGCATCGGACGGAGTGAAAGAGCTATTCGTGAACCTGAGCTGGCGCTCGCTCAGTGAGCGGCCCATGCTTCCCGAAGGCACCGAGGTGGCCTACGACCAATTCACCCTGCCTAACCCCAACTATGCCGAGGCTGTGGTGAAAGAGGCAAAACTGCGCCGCCGGGGCAACAGCTTCACCGCCGGCGGACTGACATTTGAAGTTTCGCAGGAAACAGGTGCTGTGACATCGCTGCGACGCGGCGACAAGGAGCTGCTTGCATCGCCAATAGTGCTGTCGCTCTACCGCCCAATCACCGAGAACGACTTCAAGGACAAGAACGGCAAGGGTGGAAAGACGTGGCGACGCTGCGGACTCGACAGCATAGAGCAGCGGCTGACCTCGCTGAGCGTGAAGCGCAACATTGCCACCGCCGCCATTGAGGTGACAAACCGCATGGGCGAAGTGATAGCCACAGCCACGATGAAATACTCGGTGGGCGATGACGGAGGCTTTGCCACCGCCTGCCACTTAGTGCCCGACACTGCACGCATCAAGGCGTGGCCGCGCGTGGGACTGACATTCGCCACACAAGGTACGGTGTGCAACAGCGTGGACTACCTGGGACGCGGCCCGGTGGAAACCTACGCCGACCGCAACACTTGCGGCACTATAGGCCGCTACACCACCACCGTTGCCGACAACTTCCACCGCTATGTGGTACCGCAGGAAACCGGCAACCACACCGACGTGCGGCGCGTGACGCTGAATCCGTGTGGAGTGACCATCACCGCCGGCGAGCCATTCCAGTTCTCGGTGTCGCCCTTTGCCGATGCGGTGGTTGACCGCGCAACGCACTACAATGAGCTGCACAGCGACGGACTGACCACGGTGCATATCGACGCACGCCACACGGGCGTGGGCACTGCCACCTGTGGGCCAGACGTGCTGCCGCATTACCTCATCGAAGTGGCTCCAATTGATTTCTCATTTCGATTTTTGGGGCTGTAAGCTTTGGGCTTGTGGATTTTTGGTTGATAATTTTGGAAAAAAAACTTGATAAGATGAAACGTATTTCTTGCATCGCCCTGCTTGTGCTGCTCTGCCTGCCGGCAGTGGCACGCAACTTTGTGAAAATGGTGGAGTTTCCTGCCGGAGCCACCGCAGAAGAAAAAGTGGAAATGGCATCGCGCCTTGTGCCATCGAAACGCCAACAAGAGTGGCAAAAGCTTGAGCTGACTGCATTTTTGCACTTTGGCATGAACACCTTCACCAACCGAGAGTGGGGCAACGGTAAGGAAGACCCACAGCTTTTCAATCCCACCAACTTCGACGCCGACCAGTGGGTGACAACGCTGAAGGCGGCCGGATTCAAGATGGTGATACTCACGGCCAAGCATCACGACGGATTCTGCCTGTGGCCGACAGCCACCACGCGCCACTCAGTGGCATCATCGCCGTGGCGCGGCGGCAAGGGCGACGTGGTGGACGAGCTTCGCGAGGCTTGCAACCGGCATGGCATGAAGATGGGCGTGTATCTCTCGCCGTGGGACCGCAATGCGGAGTGCTACGGCGACTCACCGCGCTACAACGACATGCTTGTGGCACAGCTCACCGAACTGCTGACACGCTACGGACGAATTGATGAGGTGTGGTTTGACGGTGCATGTGGCGAAGGGCCCAACGGGCGGCGGCAGGAATATGACTGGGACCGCTTTGCAGCAGTGATACGCCGGCTCCAGCCCCACGCCGTGACCGCCATAATGGGCGACGACGTGCGCTGGGTGGGCAACGAGCGCGGACAGGGACGACTCACCGAGTGGAGCGCGACGGCAATCACACCGGGCATATACAGCCACGCCAAGGAGGAGAATGAGCGGCTTGGGCTGTATGAAACTGCGCCCGACCTGGGCAGCCGCGAGATAGTGACACGCGCCAGGCGGCTGTACTGGTGGCCGTCGGAGGTGGATGTGTCGATAAGGCAGGGGTGGTTCTACCACGCCGACCAGGAGCCGAAGCCACTGCAAGCACTGGCCGACATATACCTGAACTCGGTGGGACGCAACTCGGTGCTGCTGCTCAACGTGCCGCCCGACACCGAGGGACGAATACACAGCACCGACAGCATGCGCCTCATGGAGCTGCGGCGGTGGATTGACGCCTCATTTGGCCGGAATCTTGTGAGAAAGCGCAAGGGCAACACCGGCCGCCTCGCCAAGACTGCTGAAATTGACGCAGTGATGCTGGGCGAGAATCTCTCGAAGGGACAGCGCATAGAAGCCTTCACGGTGGAGGCACTCACCTCCGGCGGCAAGTGGATGCAGGTGGCCGAAGGGACAACTGTGGGACGCAAGCGCATCCTTACCTTCCCGGCAATGGAAGCCGAGGCCATTCGCGTGACGGTGACTCAACACCGAGGCAAGAAATATCACCTTTCGGGACTTGGGGCCTACAAGATGCAGGACACAGGGCAGCCCACCATCAATGCTGTGCACTACAAGAAACTCACCAAGGAGGCATGGACCATAGCTGAAGCGCCAGGCGGCGACCTTGCCGGCGCACGCCGCGCGATCGACGGCAGCGACACCACGCTCTTCACCGCCGAAGTGGCACACTATCCCACGCAGCTCACAATCGACATGCGCGCAATGGTGCCGGTGGCAGGGATAACCTACACTCCGGCAGCCGATGCACGAGGGGCGATTTACGGCTACGGGCTGAGCACGAGCCTCGACGGCATTGTGTTCACCCCCTGCGAGGTGCCGGGCGAATTTGGCAACATCAGGAACAACCCCGTGCCACAGCAGGTGACACTGAACAACCACATAATGGCGCGGTATGTGCGGCTGACGGCACTCAGCGAGTGCACTGGCGGCAGCAGCATAGCCATCGGCGAGATTGACGTGCTGGTGCCACAGCACTTCACCGAGCCCAAGGACAACGAGCGTGCAGTGTGGGGCGACCCCTCGGCACAGCTCACACTAAAGCCCGGCGACTCCCACCCCACCCTGCCCGGCTGGCAGTTCCACACCGCCCACGAATTCAGGCCAGAGGACAGCGACGGACACCGGCCGCTGGGCTGGATGGCACAGGACAAGCCCCATGTGGCACGGAGCGGGCTGATAGACCTCGACAGGTGCTGCGAGCTGCGCGACGGGGTGCTGCACCTGACGAGCCATGAGCTTCCCGACTCGGCCGACAACGGACACGGCCGCCGCGTGAAATATTCCACCTTCGCACTGCGCACCGTGCCGGCCGACAGCCCGGAGGCTTGGTGCACCTTCACCGAGAACATGCGCATTGAGGTGCGCTGCCGGCGCAGCAACCATGTGGGCATGAACGACGCACTGTGGTTCATGGGCAACAGCGGCGCGTGGCCCGCCAATGGCGAAATCGACCTGCTTGAGAATCCCAAGCGCGAAATAAACCAGCGTGCGCACTTCACCCTGCACTCGGCCAATCACCATGCCGGTGTGATGGGCGGCACAGGCAGCACCACAGCCTCGATAGAGCTTGCCGACATGACGCGCTGGAACATATACTGGCTCGAATGGCACACCGACCGCATTGTGGGCGGAGTGAACGGGCAGACCTACTTCGAGCACCACCGCGGCGACAACGGCAACACCGACTGGCCATGGAGCAACCCGGCGGGCTTCTTCATGCTCATCACCAGCGGGCTGAGCGACCGCCCCGAGGCGTGGCCGGGCAAGGTGAGCGCCAGCGAGTGGCGCAACGGCAACGAGCCTGCAATGGATATCGACTGGATAAGGGTGTTCACCCTGCCCCGGACGTATCACCCCACCACTGATGTCACTTTTTACTGAGGAAAAAATTTGGGGGTTGCATAATTTTGCGTAAATTTGTTATCACTATGAGAAAACCTGTCATAAAAAACACCATCGCACGGCTTGCCATGGCGCTGCTGCTCGCCGCAGTGGCTCCATGCGCACGCGCCGTGGGCTACTACTTCAAGCAACTCTCGATTGCCGACGGACTCTCGCAAAGCTCGGTGCAGTGCATACACCGCGACTCAAAGGGATTCCTGTGGATTGGCACCAAATATGGACTGAACCGCTACGACAATGAAAACATCACCACGTTCTATGCCGGCAATCCCAGCACCGAAAGCTCAATCACAGCCAACGAAATAAAATTTATCATGGAGGACACCGGCGGCACTATATGGGTAGCCTCGATAAATGGGCTCACCACCTACGACAGCCGCAGCAACTCCTTCACCGAGAAGAAATGCTCGGGCAGCCGCGTGAACGTGCGCTCCTACTGCACTGTGCCCGATGGCATCATCTTTGGCGGAGCAGGAATACTTTACTTCTACAGCTATTCCGACTGCCAGCTGAGCAGGATGACTGTGAGCGGGGGTTCCTCGATGTTCTACACCTACATAGGGCAGATGGCCGACGGCCGCTTCCTCCTCGCCACCCGCTGGGACGGCATGTGGATATACAACCCCAAGACCTCGACCGTGGAACGCCTCGCCGCGATGCCTGAGAACAAGATAATGGCAACGTGCATCGACTCGCATGGCAACATCTACATCTCGCCCTACGGCGCGGGCATCTACTGCTACAGCCCCAACCTGAAGCTCGCCTACCGCGCCGACACTCAAAACAAGATGCTATCGAGCGACCTGGTCACCGATATGGAGGAGTGCGACGGGGCACTGTGGATAGGCACCGACGGTGGCGGGATAAACGTGCTCGACATAGCGTCGCGGCGAGTACAGTCGCTCGGCGGCGCAGAAATCCCCACCACCGCACTGCCTGTGAGCTCGGTGCTGTGCCTCTACCGCGACACCGACGACAACATGTGGGCAGGCACGGTGCGCGGCGGCGTGATGTATATCCACAGCGTATATATGCACACCCACAGCAACATGCTCAAGAACGACAACCGCTGGATAAGCGCACGCACAGTGCTGAGCATAGCCCCCACCAGCAACGGGCACATTCTCGTGGGCATTGACGACGGTGGCGTGTGTGACTTCAACCCCACGAGCGGACAAATAGGCGAGTATCCCACCACCTTTGGCATGAAGGTGTCGTCGCTCGCCGAGATAGATGCCGACAATGTGCTTATATCGGAATATGCCTCGGGCATCTTCGTGCTTCACAAGCCCAGCGGACGGCTCACACGCATCACCTACCTCGACCCGGCCAGCGACCGGATGCTCCGCAAGAAGCCTGTGGCGGTGAACATCACCACAATAGACCGCGAGCGTGTGCTGCTGGCATCGGACTCGCTGTGTGTGTATCACCACAAGACGCGCCACTTTGAGCGCATCGCGCAGCCCGGCGGGAACACCAATGGCAGCCTCAACTGCTTCTACTGCGACACCACCCACGCCATGCTCTTCCGCGGCAGCGAAATCTATGAGCTCAACATAGGCAGGCTATCGTGCCGGCTGGTGGCATCGACCCGGCCCGGGCAGAGCATCACCTGCGCGCAATATGACGAGGTGAAGCGACAAATCTACATAGGCACAAGCAACGGCCTGGTGCAATGCGACGCAGCCACCGGCCGGTGCGAGCCTCTGAACAGCGACATGCTTCGCTGCATCACGGCGATGGCACTCGACGGCAACTGCCTGTGGATAGGCGCACAGAACTCCCTCTTCCTGCGCCTTATCGACAGTGGCAACACGCTCATCCTGGGACAAGCCGACGGGGTGGAAACCAACGAGTTCATCTACAAGGCAGTGCTCAATGCCCCCTCGGGAATCTACATGGGCGGCAACAACGGGCTCCTGCACATCGACAACAATGCCGCCCACGAAATCCTCAACTCCAACTCGGCGATAGAGATAAGCCTCACCGACGTGCTCATCGACGGCATATCGCACTCGAGCAGCATCGACGGACAGCGCATAGCAGTGCCCTACGACCACTCCTCGGTGACCATTCACCTCATCGACCGCGAGAAAAACACGTTCCGCCGCAAAATGTTCCGCTACACGATAGAAGGCTCGAAAAGGGACAAGAACATAATAGAGACCAGCGACCGCTCGCTCACGCTCAACATGCTCCAGTCGGGGCACTACAAGGTGCAGGTGTCGTGCAGCACGCAGGACGGAGGGTGGACAAAGCCCGTGATGCTCGTGGAGCTGGATGTGCTCACGCCCTGGTGGCGCACCGGCTACGCCTTCGCCGCCTACGGCATAGTCATCGCGCTGCTGTGGTTCGTTGTGACGCGCTACCTCTACCGCAAGAAGAAAGACCAGATGCAGCTGATGATGAAGGAGCACGAGCGAATGAGCTATGAGAAGCAGGTGAACTTCCTGGTGAACATCAACCACGAGCTGCGCACTCCGCTCACCCTCATCTATGCGCCTCTGAAGCGGCTGCTGAAGCGGCTGCACGATGCCGACCCTGCCACTGTGGAGGGTGAGCTGAAAGGCATCTACCGGCAGACGAAGAAGATGCGTAACATAATCAACATGATTCTCGACCTGCGCCGGCTGGAATCGGGGCACACCGAGCTGCGCATCACCGCCACCGACCTGAATGCCTGGGTGAGCAGCGTGACCGATGACTTTGCCTCGGAACTCGAGGCAAAACAACTGAACCTGCACACACACTTCGATGAGACGATAGGCCAAGTGTGCTTCGATGTGGACAAGAGCGACCTGGTGCTGTCGAACATCATAATCAACGCGCTGAAATACACCCGCCCCGGCACATCGCTCACGGTATCGACCGAGCGGCGAGGCGAGATGGTGAGAATAAGCGTGAGCGACTGCGGGCCGGGCCTGAAAGGCGTGGATCCCACCCAGCTCTTCACCATGTTCTACCAGGGCGACAACGCAGTGGCCGGCACGGGACTGGGTCTTGCCTACTCGAAATCGCTGGTGATGCTGCAAAACGGCAACATCGGCGCCGACGACAATGCCGGGGGCGAGGGTGCCACATTCTGGTTTGAGCTTCCACTCGACCGCAAAGAAGGCGACACGCAAAAGGTGCAGCTGAAGAACAGTCTGCCCGATGAAACCGTCACAGTCCCGGCAACCGACGACGCAGCCCCCGACGACTTCGACATGAGTGCCCTGAAGGCAATAGTGATAGAGGACGACACCGACCTGAACAACTTCATTGTGGAGAGCCTGCGCCCGGTATTCGGGCATGTGTATCACGCCTTCAACGGCAAGGAGGCACTGCTGCTGATAAAGCAATGGAAGCCCGACATAATAATAAGCGACGTGATGGTGCCGCTAATGAACGGCTTTGAGCTGTGCCGGGCGGTGAAGCAGAGTGAGGAGCTACAGCACATCCCCGTGATACTGCTCACCGCCCGCATCAACGAGGACAGCAAAGAGCAGGGCTACAACCAGGGAGCCGACAGCTACATGTCGAAGCCCTTCAGCCTCGACATGCTGCTTGCCCGCTGCCGCAACCTACTGCGCAACCGCACGATAGTGCGCCGCCGCTACAAGGGAAGCGGCACGGTGGCGATAGCCGAAGAACCGACGCTGAACAACTCGAATGAGTCGTTCCTGCTGCAAATCGACAAGGTGATTGCTGAGAACATTGCCAACCCCGACTTCAGCGTGGACAGCATAGTGGACAAGATGCTGATGAGCCGTGCGAGCGTGTACAACAGGCTGAAGGAACTCACGGGCTACAGCATAGGCGACTACATAAATGAGTACCGCTTCAGTCACGCCAAGGAGCTGCTCACGGGCAGCAACCTGCCCATCAACGAGATAGCAGCCCAGCTCGGATTCAACTCGCAGCGCTACTTCAGCACTTTCTTCAAGAACAGGACCGGCATGACACCCTCGGCCTACCGCAGCACCACACGCAAGGAGTGACGGCTGCGCCGGTGGGATAATAATTGAAAATTTATGATTACATTTGCATACTTAAAGAAAATGAATGGCTATGGAATGGAAGGATAAAGTGGCGGTGGTTACCGGCGGCGCGCATGGCATTGGGAAATGCGTTGCCGATGAGCTGAGGAAGAGAGGCGCGAAGGTGGAGGTGATTGACGTGCGCGAAGGAGAGCACTTTGTGGGCGACATTTCGCGCAAGGAGGCACTGGAGGCTTTTGCCAGCGACACGATAGCCCGGCACGGCAAGGTGGATTACATCATAAACAACGCCATGCCGCTTATGAAGGGACTCGACGACTGCTCGTGGGAGGAGTTCCACTATGCGCTGGCGGTGGGTGTGACGGCTCCGTTCTATCTTGTGAAGCTGCTCTCGCCCTATCTTGCCAGCGGAGCCTCGATAGTGAACATATCATCGTCGCGCGACCGCATGAGCGAGCCACAGACGGAGAGCTACACGGCAGCCAAGGGAGGCATTGCGGCGCTCACCCACTCGCTTGCCGTCACGCTGAGGGGCAAGGCACGGGTGAACTCAATATCGCCGGGATGGATTGACACCAGCTACAGCGGACACGCGGGCCCCGATGCCTCGCAGCATCCTGTGGGGCGTGTGGGAAATCCTATGGACATTGCCAACATGGTGCTGTTTCTGTGCTCGGACAAGGCCGGATTCATCACGGGCGAGAACATCTGCATCGACGGCGGCATGACCCACCAGATGATTTACCACGGCGACCATGGCTGGAGCTACCAACAAACGGACAACTTGATATGACTGCACCTGCTATAGAAACATCGACAAGGGAGGAGCGAAGGGCATTCGTGCTCGATGAATGGCGGTGCCGGCACAACTGTGAGCTGTGTGGCCGCTGCCATATTCTGAAAGGCCGCAACGAAGAAGACCTCTATGCCGACTACATTGAGGGGCATCGCTCCTATCGCGACATCACTCTGGAAATCAGAAGCCAAAGATAATTTTAGGGCGATTTTTTTCTGGAAAAATTTGGTGAAAACAAATTTTTGCCGTACATTTGCAGTGTTATTTGTTGCCTGTACTGAAATAGGGTGCAGGATAAGTGAAAAAAGCATTGTAATTAAGGTTTATTTCGACCAGAATTGTTGTTTGAAGCCATAGCTTCGGTATATTTTTGGTTTGTTACCGACAATCCGTTGGGAAAAATTACTTTAACTTGTGATGTGGAAGGCAAATAATGAAATTGTTTGCGACTTATGCTATGTGCCCTTTGGGCTTACAGCAAAGATGCCAAATGTGGCGAAAGCCGCAACACATAATTGATTCAGGAAAGAATAGTATTAAATAGTTGTTTTATAGATAATTGTGTATTTAAGGAATGGGAGAGTCGTGAGACTGTCCCTTTTTTTGTGCCTGCCTCTCACCGGGTGTGGTGGCCGAGGCTGAGCCACATACACAAAGGCAGAAGAGGATTTGGCTACTGCCAAATCCTCTTCTGCTTTATGCTTGGTGCCCGAGATCGGAGTCGAACCGATACGGATGTTACTCCACTGGTACCTGAAACCAGCGCGTCTGCCATTTCGCCACCCGGGCATCGAGTGAGAAATACCACCTTTCGGTGGATTACGGGTGCAAAGGTAGTAAATATTTTTGATATATGCCACTTTTTCACCGTTTTTTTATCAAAAAAAATTAGTATTAAAGAGAAAAGTGGCATTTTGGGCGACACAGGATCACGGGTGAATCTTGACGAGAGTGGCTCCGAAGCCGTATTCGCGGAAGCTGGCGTCCTGAGCCTCACAGCGAGGATATTTGCGTCGGAGCTCGTCGAGCAAGGCCTTTCGCAGCACTCCCTCGCCCTTTCCGTGGATAAACACCACCTTTGCGCCGGGGCGGCGCAGATTGTCGCGCATCACTTCGTGAAACTTGCTGAGCTGTAGCCGGAGCATGTCGGCGTTGCTCATTCCGGCTGTGGTATCAATTAGCTCGGCGATGTGGAGGTCGCACTCGATTATCTCACCTTTATTCTTGGTGTGCTTCTCCACGGGGCGGCGGCCGGGCCGGTTCTCGGAGCGCTTTAGCTGCATGGCACGCTCGAGCTCGCCGCTGTCGATCACCAGTTGCTTTGCGGGGCGGTCGTTGCGCACCACGTCGAGCGCTATGACCGGGGAGTCGAAGTATTCGCAATCGTGGAAGCAGTGTATTTTGTAGAACTTGGTGGTGTCGAGGCGGTGCTCGACGAGGGCAGGATTCTTGAGCTTGAAGTCCTTGCCGTGCTTGAAAGCGATGTACTGCACTGCCACTCGCGACATCTCGGGGAGATCGCTGTGATGAAATTCCTCGAGCTGCACTTGGATATTAGGCTCCACAATTCCGTGGAAGCGGGTGCTCCAGGTGCCGGAGTCGTTGTAGCCACGGGTCAAATATGCGACAAAGAGGTAGTATGTACTGTGGTTCAAAACATAGGCGTGGAAGCCGGGAGTGTTGATGTGACGCAGCTCACCAGGCTCCAAAGCCAGCACCACATTAAGAGTGTCGCCCACCACGGTC
>JAQXTJ010000053.1 GCA_029219425.1 Bacteroidales bacterium | reverse complement strand
CACTATCTGAATATCAACCCCGGGAGCCGCATGTTTGCCGGCAAGGGCTTCATTCTTGGCGGCAGCTTTGCCAATGAGCTGTCGCTGCCCCGAGGCGTGCAGGTGGGCGACCTCTCGGCCAACCTTATTGCCAATATCAACCCCTTGGTGAACCTGGTGCGCGTGCCGGGCAAGGACATTGCGCTCATGGAGGACTGGAGCCGCAAGCTCCCGGCTCTTGTTGAGGCGAGCCGCAAGCAGAATATCACCAACATATCGGGCGTGCCGTCGTGGTTTCTCACGGTGCTCAAGGAGGTGCTGAGGCGCGAGGGAGCGCAGTGCATACACGAGGTGTGGCCCAACCTGGAGGTGTTTTTCCACGGCGGAATCAGTTTTAAGCCCTATAGCGACGAGTATGCCGCGATTTGCGACAACTCGCGCATGCACTATGTGGAGACCTACAACGCCTCGGAGGGCTTCTTCGCGGTGCAGTCGAGCTCCGAGTCGCGTGCAATGCTGCTGTTGCTCGATGTGGGGGTGTTCTATGAGTTTGTGCCCATAGAGGACATCGACAGCCCCTCGCCGCGCGTGCTGCCGCTGTGGGAGGTGGAGGCAGGTCGCACCTATTCGCTCATTATCACTGCCAACAATGGCCTGTGGCGCTACAAGATTGGCGACACGGTGCGCGTGGAGCAGACGGCGCCGGTGAAAATCACCATCGCGGGCCGCACGAAGCACTACATCAATGCCTTTGGCGAGGAGCTGATGGTGCACAATGCCGATGAGGCCATTGCACGCGCCTGCCGCGACACCGGTGCACTCATTGCCAACTACACCGCTGCGCCTGTCTATGCCCATGGCGACAGCCACGGCCACCACCAGTGGCTCATTGAGTTTAACCGACGTCCGGCCGACATGGAGGAGTTTGCCACGATTCTCGACGCTCACTTGCAGGCTGTGAACAGCGACTATGAGGCGAAGCGTGCGGGCAGCATCTTCCTCGACCGCCTCACTATCACCGAGGCTCCGGCAGGGCTTTTCGACCGCTGGCTGGCAAGCACGGGCAAGCTGGGCGGGCAGCGCAAGGTGCCGCGCCTGTGCAACGACCGCTCGATTATCGAGGCTATGATTTCTATCAGTTAGGAGTTATTAGTTAGGAGTTAGGAGTTTTTTTTAGATATTGGGGGTGGGGATTGGATTGTGAATTTTGGATATTTTTATAAATATGAAGGAAATATGAGAAAAGTTTTGTTTATGATTGCGGTGCTGGCGGGGCTTATGCTCTCGGCACAGCAGCCTAAGTATGTGTTTTATTTTATTGGCGATGGCATGGGACTGGGCCATGTGCTCTCGGCCGAGACCTACAACCGCACTGTGCTGGGCAACAGTGAGCACATCACCATGCTGCAATTCCCGGTGACTACCATCTGCACTTCCTACTCGGCAAGCAGCAAGATTACCGACTCGGCGGCGGCCGGAACGGCTCTTTCAACCGGCTCGAAGGCCAACAACTACTCGTTGGGCATGACCCCCGACGGAAACAACTGCTACAGCCTTGCCACCGAGCTGAAGAAGCGGGGCTGGGGCGTGGCTATCGCCTCGTCGGTGCCTATCGACGATGCCACTCCGGCTGCTTTCTATGCACATGTGAACAATCGCAAGATGTTCTATGAGATTGGTCTCGACCTCGCCAAAAGCGGCTACGATTTCTTCTCGGGCACCAAGCTGCGCGGACTCAAAGACAAGGACGGCAACGACAACAACCTCATGGCCACAATCGAGAAGAGCGGCTACACCGTGGTGCGCGGCGCCGATGCCTACAACAAGGCCAAGGGCAAGAAGCACCCGAAGATGCTCCTCCTGAGCGAAGACAACGGCCAGGAGCACAATGGCTACACCATCGACAGCACTGCCACCAATCTTTCGCTCGAGACCGTCACCGCTGCCTGCCTTGAGCACTTGCAGCGCTACACTCCCAAGAAATTCTTTATGATGGTGGAGGGCGGCAACATCGACTGGGCTGCACATGCCAACGATGGCGGCACCGTAGTGAAGGAAATAATGAATTTCCAGAAGTCGATTGCCCTCGCCTACGAGTTCTACAAGCAGCACCCCGATGAGACGCTCATAGTGGTAACTGCCGACCACAACACCGGCGGTATGGCGCTGGGCGTGAATGGCGGGCCGAAGGAGGTTGACCTGAGCGTGTTCGACCACCAGCGCATCTCGCTCGAACTTTTTCAGCGCTATTGCATCGACTTGCAAAAGAGCGGCAAGAGCCTGACCTGGGAGGATATGAAAGCTATCCTCGCCGAGAAGCTGGGCCTCTTTGGCGCTGTGAAGGTGAACGAGAAGCACGAGAAGCAGCTGCACGAGGCATTTGAGCGCACCTTCATCACCCGCGATGCCGCCAATGAGAAGACACTCTACGCCACATTCAGCGAGTTTGTAAAGGTGGTATTCAACGTGCAGAACCACTGCGCCGGCATAGGCTGGACCTCGACCAACCACACCGGCGACTTCACCCCGGTGTTTGCCGTGGGAGTGGGAGCCGAGGCATTCAGCGGCCTCCGCGACAACACCGACCTCCCCTCCACCATCCTGCGCCTCACCACCCGCTGACCCCATCCCGGCACGCCAATAGAAAGTGTATCGAAAACCGGGAATCTGGCGGCCATAGGTTCAAGCCATCGATGGCAAACCTTAAAGAGAAAGCACTTACAAGGGTCTTGCAGGTGCTTTCTCTTTGTTTGACCAGCATGTGTATCATCTAACGGGTGTAAGTCCCTAACGAACCCTGTTAGTGGGAATCGTACAGCCAGAGAGACAAGGGTGTCTATCGCGAGGTGGAATCTGAAAGAAGTCAGCGGCAAACATCTGACCCAACGGACAGAAACTTGATACAAGGCTAAAGTGTGAGGATGAGATGGCAAAGAGCATCA
>JAQXTJ010000052.1 GCA_029219425.1 Bacteroidales bacterium | reverse complement strand
CGCAAGATTCATCATCGCTTCACCGACCTCTTCAGTCTTCTCTTTGTCGATGGCAACCCTGCCGGCGTGAAGTGCCTGCTCAATGCAATGGGTTTCATCGAGAATGAGCTGCGCCTGCCTCTCGTCCCCACACGCATCACCACCTACGAGAAAATCCGCACCGTGCTCAACAGCCTCACCTGAGCATCCATCTCCTCCCCCACCAAGACGTGATATCTCAATATTCCACCTTGTCGCTCTTTGCCATCCAGTCGGCAAAGGCTTTCTGAGCCGACTTGCGCATCAGGGCTATAGCCGGAATGGAGCGGCGGTCGGTGGTCTTAGCTATCTCCTCGTAGATAAAGGAGTCATCAAAGTCTATCATCTTTGCGTCCTGCTTTGTGTTTCCATAGTAAATCTTGCTTATTCCTGCCCAGTAGATTGCACTGAGGCACATCGGGCAAGGCTCACACGACGTATATATCACACAGCCATCGAGCTTGAAGTCGCCCAGCTCGTGGCAAGCATTGCGAATTGCGCTCACCTCGGCATGGGCTGTGGGGTCGTGGCTGGCCGTGACACGGTTAACGCCGGTGGCCAACACCTTGCCGTCGCGTACGATGACCGCACCAAATGGGCCGCCGCCATTGCGCACGTTATCCACCGACAGGTCGATTGCCATTTGCATATACTCGCGGTCACTTGACGTGATTTCGCGCGACTGCACCACCGCCAGGCTCTCGATGTGCATTGCCGGCTCTTGCTCCAGGATGCGCTCCCGGCCGTCCTGAAACTCCTTCTCCACCACAAACACCATGTTCGCGAGCTGCGCCCCGGCCTGTCGGCAAACGTCGATTATGCCTATGGCTGCGTTGCCGTAGGCAAGAAAATCGTCAACAAAAAGCACATTGTCGCCTGCCTTGAGATACTCACGCGACACCGTGAGCTGATATTCCTTTCCCTTGGTGAACGAGCTGACGCACGCCGTGTAGGCATCGGTGATGGTGCGTGGAAGCCGTTTCTTTGCAAACACCACCGGCACACCCATCTTCAGCCCGGCCATCAGCGCCGGCGCAATGCCACTGGCCTCTATGGTGAGTATCTTGGTGATGCCCTTGCCGGCAAAGAGGCGGGCTATCTCATCGCCTATTTGCTGCATAAGCACGGGGTCAATCTGGTGATTGAGGAAACTGTCCACTTTCAGCACTCCTCCGGGCAGAAAACGCCCGTCGCTGTTTATCCTTTTTTGTAGTATTTCCATAGCTTACAATTAATTAAAAAAAAGTCGCACGCGGCTCACACCTCACAGCCCTGCTGCCGAAGATGCGCACTCGCGCGCGACTTTATCTTAGAGTTCTTCTTATTTATTAGTCGATTTTCTGCCGAATACTTGCGTGGGATTACATTATGCCACGCTCACGCAGACGAAGCTGCCAGTTCCAGGCCGAGCGCATTGTGTCCTCAATGGGTGTTGCAGCCTTCCAGCCAAGCACGTTGTTGGCACGGTCGGGGTTGGCCCACACTTTCTCAATGTCGCCCTCGCGGCGGCCCACAATCTTGTGAGGCACTTTCACTCCGGTGGCTGTCTCAAAGGCATTGATTAGCTCAAGCACCGAGAGTCCCACGCCGGTGCCCAGGTTGAACACCTCAAGCTTCTCCTCGCTCTTGTCCTCGAGCATGCGCTCGAGCGCCTTCACATGTGCCTTGGCAAGATCCACCACATTGATGAAGTCGCGAATGCACGAGCCATCGGGGGTGTTGTAGTCGTTGCCAAACACGCTCAGCTCCTTGCGGATGCCTATGGCAGTCTGCGTGAGGAAGGGGATGAGGTTCTGAGGCACGCCATTGGGAAGCTCGCCAATCTCTGCGCTGGGATGTGCGCCTACGGGATTGAAATAGCGGAGCAGGATGCTCTTGATGGGTGCTCCCGAGGTGATGTAGTCGGTGATAATCTCCTCCGAAATCTGCTTTGTGTTGCCGTAGGGCGAAGTTGCCTTCTTGATAGGCGCGGTCTCATCCACAGGATTCACATCGGGCTCGCCATACACTGTGCACGACGACGAGAACACGATTCCCTTCGTGCCGTATTTAGGCATAAGCTCAAGAAGGTTGATGAGCGTCACAAGGTTGTTGCGGTAGTAGAGAAGTGGCTTCTGGACCGACTCTCCCACAGCCTTGCTCGCTGCAAAATTGATAATGCCGTTAATACCGGGATTTTCATCAAACAACTTGGTGAGTGCATCCATATCGGTGCAATCAGCCTCCACAAACACCGGGCGCACTCCCGAAATCTTCTCGATGCCATCGAGCACCTCACGGTTGCTGTTGGAGAGATTGTCGATAATGACCACCTCATATCCGGCAGCCTGAAGTTCTACCACGGTGTGCGAACCGATATATCCGGTTCCGCCTGTCACCAAAATTTTACCTTTCATTTCAGTTTCTCGTTTTTAGTTTATCGTTAATTCGTAAATAAGCTATCTTGTCTGTGCAATTATTCTATTGGCAAATTTAAGCATTATTTTCGGAAAATTACACCACATACCTCCCAAAATACGACAAATTTTTTTCATTCCTCTCTCCTCCAAAAAAAAATACAACCCCTCGCCCACAAAAAGCATCACTCTTGATGCCGCTTGCGATGCTCGGGGTCGAAATGTCACAGTCGATGGCCTGCCTCTAAAGCAGGCTACACGTCGTCATCGTCATCATCGAAGAAATCGTCGTCGAATTCGTCGAAGCCAAAGAATGCCGCCTCAGTGAATTGCGCAAGCTCGCGTCCTTCTTTCTTCGTGGGGCGGCCAAGTCCTTTCTGACGGTCAATAAAGCCACCTATCTTCACCATCTCGAGCAGTTCGAGCTGGTCGCGGCGTGTCACATTCCTCAGATAATTGGGCACCAGCTTTGCGCCCACGCGGTTCTGGATAAGCCCAAGCACCTCGAATGAGTAGGTGACGGGCGGCTTGCGCACGTCAATCACCTGTCCCACTCTAATGGAGTGAGATGGCTTCACATTCTGTCCGTTTATGGTCACGCGACCCTTCTTGCAGGCATCCGAAGCAATGGTGCGCGTCTTGAAGATACGCGTTGCCCACAGCCATTTGTCGATTCTTACTTCGTCCATAGCCGTTACTTTAGTCAGGAGTTAGTACTTATTAGTCTTGCCTATAGTGTTAGTCATGATTACCATGCTGTCAGCCCTATCCGCTATTTATTGTTAAAGTGCGTCATTGTGAAGGGCAGGCCGGCAAGGCAGAAGCTCTTTATGGCTTCCACTGCCACCTTGAGCCGCTCGGGCATCGCCTCACGCTGTTCGGCGGTGAAGTGCCCCAGCACGTAGTCGATTTGCGCCCCGCGGGGGAAGTCGTTGCCAATGCCAAAGCGCAGACGCGGATAGGCCTCCGTGCCAAGCATCTGGTTGATGTGCTTCAGCCCATTGTGGCCTCCGTCGCTGCCCTTTCCTTTCAGGCGTATTGTACCAAATGGAAGCGACAGGTCATCAACCACCACAAGTATGTTTTCCACCTCTATGTTTTCCTTGGTCTTCCAGTAGCGCACTGCGTCGCCACTCAGGTTCATGTAGGTGGACGGTTTGAGCAACACAAGACTCTGGTTCTTCAGCCTCATCGTAGCCACATCGCCATATCGCTGAGTGCTAAAAGAAATATTGGATGCCTCGGCCAAGGCATCCAATACGTTAAATCCTATGTTGTGCCGGGTATCGCGGTATTCACTGCCGATGTTACCCAGCCCTACAATCAGAAATTTCATCCTTATATCGCGCGTAGTGTGTGTGTGTGATTAAAGGAAGATTACTTGCCTGCGGCGGCGGCAGCAGCCTGTGCACCACGAGCGGCACGAGTGAGCTGCACGGCGCAAACCACTGCGTTCTTGGCATTCACAAGCTCAAGACCCTCGTAGTGGAGGTCGCCCACCTTCTTGGTCTGACCGAGCTTGATGTCATCCACGTTAACCACGATGCGCTCAGGAATATTTGTGTAGATAGCGCGAACCTTGAGCTTCTTCATCGAGAGAACCAGCTTACCACCGGCCTTCACACCCTCGGC